>JBEKPQ010000001.1:0-121126 GCA_049520575.1 Thermodesulfobacteriota bacterium
GATCGAACTGGGATATGGTTAAAAAGTATATCCATAAACAAGGCAAACCTCAGAGCGAATTAATACAACTAAAATTGTTTAACGATTAAGATACCCCGCAGCTTGCTGCGGGGAGGTTCATTACACCGGGCTTAAAATCATTTTTCCTTGGCATCTCCCTGTTTCTTTTAAAAATACTCGGCTGGAAGAAAAGAGGGCCGTTACCCAGCCAGGCCAAATATATCATTATTCTTGCACCACACACATCTAACTGGGACTTATTCTATGAAATTATCCTGGCATTCGCATTGAAACTTGACGTCCGCTTTATAGCCAAAAAAGAATTATTCTGCTGGCCTTTCTCCCCACTTATGAAGTGGTTGGGAGGCTTCCCGGTCGACAGGGCATTAGCAAGCCGTATCGTGGATCAAATGATATCTACTTTCAATGAAAGCAAGAAATTTGTTCTTGCCCTGACTCCTGAGGGCACCCGTCATAAAACAGGTTACTGGAAATCAGGGTTTTATCATATTGCGGTAAGTGCCCATGTTCCCATTCAGCTTGCGTTTCTCGATTATGCGAGCAAAACCAGTGGAGCCGGACCGCTAATATATCCCACCGGCGATCTGGATCAAGACATGCGGACCATTCATAATTTTTATCTGACTGTTAAGGGCAAACATCCCGATAAAACAAGCCCAACTATTATTTATTGATACATGAAAAATTCAATTCGCCATTAGGCGGTCGATATTTTAAAAGGCTGGGGGCCAGTTCTTGAATCTTGTACATTAGGATGTATTAAAGCAAAACACCAGGGCGGTTCTTTGATCTTGGAAAAAAACAATGGATTTATTTTTGTGCCTTTAGATACCGGAAAGATTAAATGTGGGGTTGCCCGAAAATCACCTGGAAAAACAACCTATCATTTCTCTGCGGAGATAAAATCCAGCATGCCGCCTTCACCGACGGGCATTCGTTCGATGGTTTTGAAGCCTGCTTTAGATAGCAGTTCATCCTGTTCTTCTTTGGGGATATGGACGATGCCTCCCAGGGCCTCAAAATACTGTTCGATGATTCCGTAATCAAATCTCGGATTTCTAAAATCTTCCATCCGGCTCGGATAGGGGTAATCCAGGATCAAAAGCAGCCCTCCTTTTTTCAAGGCCTGACAAGTTTTATTCAGTGCTTCCAGGCGGACTTCGGGCAGGATTTCATGGAGGGTCAAGACCATGCCGGCCAAGTCGAATTCCTCATGAAAATGGATTTCTTCTCCACCTAAATTTTCCACGGTTACCCGATTTCCTAAACCAAGTTCGGAAATCGATCGCTCGGCATTTTCAATTCCATATAGGTCAGGATCAACGCCGACAAATCTACTCTTCTTAAAAATTTGAGCGAACTCAAGGATCAAATTGCCACTCCCGCAACCAACATCCAAAAAAGTGCAACCTCCCTCCAGCTTATTTTTAAGATGCTGTTTGCCGGGAAAAATCATAAACAGGAAAATCGTAGCGATGCTTTTAGTCCCCCGGCAGGCAGCAAAAGAAGCCAGAGGTGATTTGCCCATATGTACCCTACCGGTTCGAATATATTCAAAGAACGACTCGTCAACTCCCTCGGTTTGAATTTGACCTAATTTCCTATCCGTTCTGGCCAGATGATCCCGAAAAGACATGTCCAGACCTAGGACTTGGTCAAGGAAAGGCTGCAGCTTGAATCGGTCAAACTTATCACAATCGAGAATTTCAAAATGGTAGGCCGTCTGGCACCAGATCTTCAAAAAGGGCGCATAGAGCATTAATTTTAAGGCCAGATCCGGAACCGTTAGGCCTTCAAGGGATTCGGCCAGGGCATCCAGCATTCCGAATCTAAAACCGGTGTTGATGACATGCGTCGCCCGGTGACCTTTTTCAAAATCTCGTATCTTGGCAATTTGACTGAGTATGGTAACCGCTGTCATAGCAGGTTTTCACTTATCACGAAAATACGAATATTGAATTTTGAACATCGAAATACGAATCATGAAGTGATTGGTTTTTATTTATCTTCGACATTCAATATACGTTATTCGACATTCAATATTTTCATGTTTCGTGTTGCCCGACCCAAGCGGGCATGAGGGGTTAGAACGAAAAAAGAGGGAAAATTTTGTGAAATATCTTCCCGTTCCCGGATCTCAGATGAAATACCGGGAACGGGTATAGTGGGCCTTAAAAAGCTCCCATTCCTTCTTTTAGGAGTTTTTGAGCAACATTTTCATAATGGTAAGATGTGCTTCCGCATATCATGGAAAAGGGATGGGCCCTTCGATAGTAAAGAGCGACGTCGGCCTCTCTGGTGGTTCCAATGGCGCCATATATCTTGACGGCCCTTTCCGTTACAAAGCGGTAAGCCTCATTGGCCACAGCCTTCAGAGCAGAGGCATCTCTGGTGAAGTCATCTCCTTCGTCGATCATGCAGGTAACCCGATACAGGTAATTATTACAGGTATCATAAGCTAGCAGCATATTGGCCATGAAATGCTGGATGGCCTGATAGCCGCCGATGGGATTGCCGTATTGTTCCCTTTCCCTGGCATATTTGGCGGTCATATCAATAGCCGACCTGCATCCCCCGGACATTTCGGCAGCCTTGGCGACCGTCGCTTTGGCATACATTTTCTCCAACAGCGCCGCTCCGTCGCCCGGGGCCCCAAGCATATCCGTTTTAGCCACCTTGACATCCTTAAAAATCACCTCACAGGCATTTTCCGATGAAACATATGGCAGCTTGGTAATCTTTACCCCGGCCGCCTTGGCATCAACGAGAAACAGAGTAAGACCCGTTTTTCCTGCCTTGGCAGCTACAATAAGTTTATCAGCAATATTGGCATCCATGACGAACAACTTGGTCCCGTTCAAGATAAAGCTGTCCCCCTTGGGGTCCGCCGCCATGGAAATGCTTTCAAAACTATAGTCGGTTTCTGGTTCATATTGGGCTAAAGACATGATCAGACTACCCTCGGCAATACGGCCTAAAAGGTCCGTTTTTTGCTCCTTCGTACCGCCTTCCAATATAAGCAGTCCACATTGAATAACAGTGGAGAAAAAGGGGCTGGGGAAAACAGCCTTGCCAATTTCCTCCTGGATAATGGCTAGATCCATGAAAGTCCCGCCATACCCACCATATTCTTCAGGGAAGTACATGCCCGTCCAACCCAGTTCGGCCACCTTCTGCCACAATTCCGGAGAGTACCCTTCTTTGGTCTCTTCAATATGTTTAACCTTTTCAAAATTACATTCATTAATGAAAAATTTGGCCGCGGAGTCCCTGAGCATCGTTTGTTCTGAAGTGAAATCAAGATCCATAATCTATCCCTCCTTATCCTTGTCCTCTTAACCTTGGCAGACCGCAGCCGACCCAGGCAATAATATTTCGTTGAATTTCATTTGAACCCGCGCAGATTATGCTGCCGATGATAGACTGATACATGGTGATCATGCTGCCATGTAAGGGCGCCCAATTCGAACCCTCCAGATTCCCCGGCAAGCCCATGATTTCCAATGTAAAATCAGCCACGCGCTGGGTTAATTCCGTGCCGTATACTTTCGATTCAGAGGCTGCGGCCGGTGAAAAACGCAGGTTCCCTTTCTCCTGCAGCCAGGCGATCCGATAGGCTTGAGCCCGGCCGGCCTCCATATCGGCGTAGATCCTTCCTATTTTCTGGCGAACAAGAGGATCTTCATAGAGATATTTGCCGTTACGTTTGGTGGTTTTGATATATTCGATAACTTGTTCCAAATGCCTTCTGACCCGGGAAAAAGTCCCTATTCCCGATCTTTCAAAGTTCATCGTGTCCCGTGTGATGGCCCAGCCTTGATTCTCCGCCCCGATCCGCTCGGATTCATGGATCTTCACATCGGTAAACCACACCTCGTTATAAATATGGGCACCGTCCATATATTCGATGGCCCTGACTTCAATACCCGGCCAGGCAAAATCAACATTAAAAACCGACAACCCTCTTCCACGCTTTTCGGCCGGATTGGTCCGGGCCAGCAGAAACATGTGGTCGGCTTTGTGTGCTCCGGTTGTCCATGTTTTTTGTCCGTTAACGATGTAATATTCACCGTCTTTTATAGCCGTCATTTTAAGTGAAGCCAGATCTGAACCGGCATTCGGTTCACTCCAACCCTGGGAATACTGAACTTCACCGTGGGCAATGGGAAGAAGAATTCTTTTTTTCTGCTCGTCTGTACCATGAAGAAGAATGGTCGGGCCGAACATCCCCACTCCAAAGCCGTCGATTCCGGGCACGCCAAAATAGCCCATCGATTCGTTGAAGATCAACTGTTCGATAAGAGGCGCAGACCGGCCGCCGTATTCCTTCGGCCAATGTTGGACATACCAGCCTTTTTCAACCAGCTTTTTTCTCATATATCGGTTGAATTCAAAGCCGTCGTCCGAGTACGAACCTTCCAAGCCGCCCTTAATAATGCTTGGAGGAGCCTTTTTCATTTCCTCTCTGAAAAAATCGTCATACGTTTTTTTCAGCGCCAACTGTTCCTCGGTTAATTTAAAATCCATAGATTCCTCCTCTTGTTTTTCAATTACAACTTAAAAACCCATTTCAACATGATGTCTTGTTCCTATTAAGCTACCTTTGGGATCGAAATGCTTTAGCAGGATTACCTCTTTTTTGGCAGGTCACTTTAGAACGACCAAGGACGAGGCGATAGAGAGATCCTCTTCCTCCTTTCTTCCCTTGTGGATAAACGTTTCGGTTCTTTGGCTTTTCCGGAACCAAGACGTAGGATCTTTTATTGATATTAAGAATATAAAATAGGGATGAAATGAAAGTCAAGGAGAAAAACAGAAAGAAAAGAAGCCCCTTGACGATCAAAGAGGCAAGGAAATATTCAGAAACCGGCCGGTTCCAGTCTTCCTGGACTGTAGTCGTAGTTCCTTAATAGAACCACCTTGATTTTAATAAATACCTCAAGATTACTTGGATTGCAACCCTTGAGACCTGTAGGGATATGGAAAGGTGAAAAATATATTGGGGTATTTCCTCTCAACTACCCAAACATACACTACGGTTTTTATATCAAGGGTTAAAAACAAAAGGTTGGAGGATGGTCGGGACGACTGGATTTGAACCAGCGACCCCAGCGTCCCGAACGCTGTGCTCTACCAGACTGAGCCACGTCCCGACTGTTAAAATATACCATCGGAAAAAATAATTGTAAAGATGTTTGAGTAAGTAAAAATTTCAGGATGATTTGAGCAGGATGTCCATAAAATTTTTCAAGATCCTGGCTGTGGCTCCCCAGATGATTTCTTCCTGAAAATCGATATGAAGGTTGATATTGGATTGCCCTTCGTAGGTAAAGAGGGCCTCCTTAAATTCGGCCTCTTCCAAGAGATATTTCAGCGGGAGTTCGATCAGACGTTCCACTTCGAAGGCACTCAGTTTAAAAGGATACGGATAGGGAATGACCCCTACATAAGGGCAGATGCGGAAATTGGAGAGAGTAACCATATGGTCCAATTCCCCTAAGATCTCAACCAAATCCCTTTCGACCCCGATCTCTTCCTCGGTCTCCCGTAAGGCCGTAGTCAGAAGATCCAGGTCTTCATAACGAAAGGCCCCTCCTGGAAAAGAGACCTGTCCTTTGTGATGTTCCACTCGGTCCGTTCGTTTAGTCAAAAGGATATGGGTTTTCCAGTTTTTTTGGAATAAAGGAACCAGAACAGCAGCCGGTTTAAGGTCAGGGCGATCGGTTATCGGTTTTCCTTTATTACGGAGTAATCGCCTGATTTTTTCTTTTTTCATCTCCTTTAAATCCCATAAATCTTGTCCTGCTGCTTTTTCCTGTTTGTTTAGATTAAATGGTCCCGTATTCTTTAAGATATTCATCAAACACCTTTTTAAGGGTTTCGGAGATCGGCTGCCAGGCGCCCTCCACCTGAACCGGAATTCGTTCTTCAAAAAGATATTCGATTATCTCGGAGATAGGGGCTATTGAATAAACCGTCACCCCGGTCGTTTCGGTAAATTGTTTTAAAGCATCTTCCCCCTTTTTCCCGAGGATGATCTTTCCCGCCGAATCATAACAAGGCATGGTTTGTTGGCGGTCGATACCCAGGCATAAGCCCACAATACGAACCGATATCTTTTTCTGCTCCTCTTCCAGAGCGATCTTCTCCAGGAGTTCATATTTGGTAGCCATAGAGGTGCCAACATCATCCACGATCCATAGACCGCAGCCATCGAAGAAACTATTATTGACCATCAGGTTTTTTTGCCCGGAGGCTTCCCCGTAATTCTTGATTTCTTTTCGATCATATTCAAAAAATAATTCTTTCCTGTGCTCGGTCCAAAAGTTTATGGTCATGGCCTGGGCAATGGCACTGCCTTTATAGGAAGGTCCTAAAATGATATCCACTTCCGGTAATCGGTTCAACTCTAGGAGACGGCGGACAAAAAAAGAGCCGAGGGAAAAACTCAGCTTGCCGGTACACAGGCGTCCCATATTGACAAAATAGGGACTGGGGCGGCCGTCTTTTAGAACCAATCCCTTTCTAAAAAAAAGACTGCCTGTTTCCGCTAAAAAACGGGCGAATTCCTGCTGATAGGGTTTAAGAGACATTTTCAAAACCTCCAGTTTATTTGTAAAAAAAGGCCGATCTGCAGGGCCTTGGCTTCATCTAAAGTCACATTCGCAACAGCATTATTTGAAAAATAAGTGGTATCCGTGCCGTCTTGGACATAGAAATAGGAAATTCGGCCTCCTCCTTCGAATTCCAGGAATTTCAGGGGTTGGTAAATCAGGGAAATGGCCCCGTCCATTCCTAAAACCCCCCACTTATCGGCTTCATGAGAAAAACTGGGGTCTTTTTTTAAATCATCCCGCAGGTTCCATACCCCGCGTCCAGTGTAGTGCATATAAGGAAATAAGGCCAGGTGACTTTTTAATCTTAAAGGTATTATTCCGGATTGGCGGGCGCTTACTAATTCCAATTCACCTTTCATCCCAATTCGCAAGGCATCCCAGTTAAAGTCATAGCGAGAATCCAGACCGGCAAAAGGGGTGTTGGTCTCTGCACCGTAAAGCATAGTCCAGGTGCCATTGATCATGCCTATTTTTTCCTCATAATGCTGCCAGCCTATGAAAGGCTTAAGCACCCACCGGGGTTTGGAGTTGAAAACAAAAGTCGTCTGAATATCAGCGGTCCAGAAGATTGTCTCTCCGGTAAGATCGAATTTAGACCGGTGATACATTGCCCCTGCTTGGTAATCGGAATCCGTGCCCTCTCCATTCAAGTTTTGGCCCTTTCCAAATTGAAAACTTAAGGAGGCATAAGAGTTGGGATGGTGAATATCCAGGAACACGATTGGAATACTGCCGTTCATCCCTTTAAAGTCCAGGGCTGATCTGCTTCGGCCGTATTGATCCGGAAAGCTGATCTCCCAGGAACAAGTACTACTGGAAAAAAGATATCCAAGGCCGATATCAACCATGTTCGATGGCCGGCCCCAGGTCATGAACTTGTTTTTCCTGTTGAAAGACGGGAAAGGCTGTCTTCCGCTGCCTCAACCGATAAAATGGTCGTCTGGGAAACCAGTAGGGCGATTGTCACGAGAAGGATTTTTTTCATGAAGTCGGCTTTCCTTGACTTTTATGCTTATCTTCTTATAATCAGTCAGCATGAAAATAGCATAATGAATATTGGGCTAAGAAGATCGAATTAAGAAGTTTTTCCCCTTCGACCTTCGATTTTGAATACAAAAATATCATTAGTCATTCTTCGACAAACACTGGAGAGCTTTGAAAAACATCCCCATTTGCCCAATCTTGGCGTCAGATTCAAATTTTAATCCTCAAAATATTCCATATATTCTTGTGGTTAAAATTTTCGTCTTCCTTGACCTTGAACAAAATGAAACATTTTTCAAAGCTTTCTACTGAACACTGATCGCCGAACGGTTTTTTGCACGAAGGATTTGTATCATGCTCCTTGGAATTGATTCTTTTTTATCTCATCCGCCGGCGGACATGCAAAAGAAACGCTGGGGTCTGCTGTCCAACCAGGCCTCGGTTTCTAAAATAGGATTTTATACCAAAGATCTTCTTTGGAGTAAATTTCAAAATAATATGAAATGTCTTTTTTCCCCCCAGCACGGATTCTGGGGCACCGAACAGGACAATATGATTGAATCTCCGGATGGCCTGGATTCGGCCACGGGACTGCCCATTTACAGTCTTTACAGCCAGACACGACGCCCCACGGATCAGATGATGGAGGCCATCGATGTTCTTTTGATAGACCTTCAGGATGTGGGGACCCGGGTCTATACTTTTATCACCACCCTGGCCTATTGTCTTCAGGAAGCCCGAAGGCAGGGGAAAGAAGTCGTAGTCTTCGATCGCCCCAATCCGATTACAGGAACCGCCGTGGAAGGAAATAGGCTTCAACCAGCTTGGACCTCCTTTGTCGGGGTCTATCCCCTGCCCATGCGCCATGGCATGACCATGGGTGAATTGGCCCAATTGTTTAATCAGGAATTGGACATCGGGGCCGAGCTTAGGGTGATTTCCATGAATGGGTGGCAGCGATGCCAATATTTTGATCAAACCGATTGCCCCTGGATTATACCCTCACCCAACATGCCGGCTTTATCAACGGCCCTGGTCTATCCCGGCCAGGTCCTTTGGGAAGGGACCAATATCTCCGAAGGCCGGGGCACAACCCGGCCGTTTGAGATCTTCGGGGCCCCTTTTATCAACCCCAAGGAAGTCAAAGAGTATCTTAAAGATGTTTCTTTACCGGGAGTCCGGTTGATCGAGATGGCCTTTCGCCCCACCTTTCAAAAATGGCAGGGCCAGGAATGCCGGGGATTTTTTTTATGGGTGTTTGATCGACAGGTGTTTAAACCCTATTTAACCTCTTTAACGTTACTCCAGGCCGTTCGTGCCCTTAATAAAGATGCCTTTCAATGGAAACTCCCTCCATATGAATATGAAACCAGGCGATTGCCTATTGATTTATTGATTGGCGATCAGGAACTCCGGCAGGCCCTGGAGGCCGGAAAGTCTGCTAAAGAACTGGAGGCCTCTTGGATGGTTGGATTGAACAACTTTTTAGAACTACGGCAAAAATATTTACTTTATTCCTGAGGTCTTGTCCCCTCTTTTTTTCTAGTAACCCGCTTATGTTAAGAGGCTATCCATAATATTGGGATCCTAAGAACAGGGGTTCATAAGGGGTGTAAGTCTATACCAACTGATTGAATTTATTAGTCTCGAAAAAATGAGGTCAAAAAGAACCTTAAAACCAGTTGTTAGCACCTAAAAAGGGTTTCCAAGATAAAGAGTTAGAAATTCGAACCAGGGTTAATGCCAGCTCTTCAATACGGTCGACTTGCCTTAATCGGTCGATTGCACTTGTCTAACTTGCGAATGCGCTACTTGCCTTTTATACATTCCGTTTTCTAAGGGGGATTCTCCGAGTTTGGTTCTATTGCCAACACCCAAACCATAAACCCAACCGGGTCCTTGAGAGCTGTATAGATCATTGTGAGGTGTCGACCTTAAATGATTCGAGGTCAGGTGTGCAACCGTCTTAAGACTAAGGCTTTATACCCTATTGAAGGAGTCATGTCATTATGTGTGTAAAAATGGTAGTGGGTCAGTTTGATTTTTCTCCTTCTTGATTTCCTTGAGCGGTCATGCTATAGGATAAAATATGACTAAAAAGAAAGTTCCTGCCGATATTAACCAGCTCACTAAATTCATTATGCAGGAAACAGTTAAAGACCCTGCACCAGAAGTCGAACAACCTACCCCAGAAGAGAAGAACCTCCCTGTCGTTGCCCTGGGACGCCGGACACACGGAAAAGATGTACATATTTTTAATTAAATTATTTATCAATTTTTTTAATATACTCCCTGAAAGCTTAGCTCTTAAGATCGGTAGGGGTTTAGGTTTGTTTTGGTTTTATATTATACGCTTTAGAAGAAAACTAGTCATAGCCAATCTAAAAAAATCGTTTAAAGAAGAAAAAAATGAGAACGAGATATATAAGGTTGCTAAAGACAACTTCGTCCATTACGGCACATGTATGGCAGAGTTTTTGAGATTACCTAAAGAATCAAAGGAAAAATTAAAAGACAAAATAAAAGTAAAGAACCTGGATAACGCTAAAAAAGCGCTCTTGAAAGGTAAAGGGCTCATGGTCCTTGTCGGGCATTACGGAAACTGGGATTATTTAAGTACTGGGCAGGCATTATATAATGTAGGGGCCCATATTATTACCAGGCAAGCTACGAATAAGACCGTAAATCTATATTGGCAGAAAATCAGGGAAGACAAAGGTGTTAAATTTTTGCCAGATTCAAATTCTATTTTTAGTATTTTAAGGTTACTAAAGAAAAATGAAGTCATAGGGATAGCTTTTGATCAGCACGTAGGCGGCCATCAAGGAATAAAGACAAAATTTTTTGGACTTCCCTGTTATACGATGAGAGCACCTACTCTCATCGCCATGAAAACAGGCACTCCAATTGTAATAGCTTACAACTACCGGGACGAGAATTATTGCCACCAGATAGAAGTCTCGGAAGAAATACCTCTTGATATTCTAGACGACCCCGAGGAAACCATCCGCACCAATACTCAAAAATACAACGATTTAATAGAAGCCTTCATACGGAAACATCCTTCACAGTGGACCTGGATCCACCACAGGTGGAAACCTTAGAATTCCTTACTCGTTAGCTTCATCGGTCTTTACGGACAAAGTTGTGGTCCTCCAGGCTGAGTACCTGGGCGCACTTCAAAATGACTAACCTGAATCCCAACCTTGATTTTTTTGCTCATGAAAAAGTTCACAACCTACAAATTCTTGACCAGCTATGGAAAGAACCAGGGGCCATTTATCTCATGGATCGTGGTTATAGGGTTTGGCCTCTTCAATTAACATGATTGGAATATCGTCTTTGATTTCATAGATCAGCCGGCATTTTTCACAGATCAAGCCGTCTTTGGTTTCATTTAAGTGAATATCCCCTTTGCACTTGGGGCAAGCCAGGATTTCCAAAAGTTCTTGACTGATAGTCATAACCGCGCCTCCTTTCTAAATCTATCTTTTGGTTTATAACCAGATTATTGTGGGTCTTAACGTTGTGTTGAAATCAGAGGGGAAATCGCATCCCGATGCCGAATACTAAACTTTCAGGTCCAATATATGGAAAAGCTTTGAGGCCGAATACCTCTTCTTCTTTTAGATTAACCGGAAAGATCCGGCCATGGTAGCCGGAATGGATCGGTCTGGTCACCATTTAATTATCCCATTTATTGGAGGCAGTTGAGGCCCCAATAACGGCTATGGATTCAGGTTCAAAAAGGGGTTTCAGTTCTGGTTGGATTGTCGAGGGCATTTATTCTCTCCTTTTCTGAGAATGGGTCGTATCCTGTCAATAAAACCATTACAGGTTTAAAGGAAAACGAAATCCCACCCCAATGAAAAACGCTTCGGGTCCGATATTAGCATCATCATTTATCCAATTATTCGAACCGTCCCCTTTGCAAAAATGTTCGAACCGGAGCATTATAAAAAGAGGCCATTTATTATTTTTCCAATCCAGACCAAGTCCCCCGGAAAAAAGAACATTCCATACAGTCCCATTTTCAATCAGGGGCTTGTTTAAATAGGTTAACCCCAGACCGAATTCCCCGAACATATCTAGATGGGCAGACAGTGGATAGGTCCAGCGATAATAGGGAGTAATCCCGATTTGATAATGATCCCAATTGGTGGAAGGCTGGAGACCTTCACTCTTAAAACGGGCCAAGGTCTCTTGGGACACCTGGTCATTGTCCAAGGGAATTCCACTTCCCCAGATCCTGGCAAAACGCAGTTCCCAGAGCAGGGAATGGAGGATTTTTTTATTCTGGAAATAAGGGAAGATCCCGTATTTCTTCTCCAGGGTAAGACCAAGGACGGCCATTTGAAAATTCTTATACAATTTATCGGAGAAGACCCGCACGACGGGCAAACCATATTGGAAATGGATGCGAAGATCAGTTTTAGACGGGGGAGAAGGTTTAGCTTCGGTCTCGGAGTCGGCCAAGATGGGGAGAGGAGTGCATAAAAAAAGGAAAAGAAAAAATAGGATGACCTGGAGAATTCGCTGCCTGTAATCTGGTAAAAGAAAGAAGGGATTATTATGATGTTTTGTGAGGGATTTGATAAGAATGCCCATTTAACCTCCCTAGTAATAGCCTTGAGCCTTGGATGGGGAGAGTATAGCAAAGGATGAAGGGGGGGTCAAGTAGATACCCACGGGCATAAGCCCGTGGGTATCTACTTGGAAAATATTTTTTTCTCTTTGAACTCCCAATTCAACGACCCGAACTTTCCAAAACGGCCTGAACGGAATCCAAAACCTCATCGACCTCAATGGCTTCCATGCAGTCATAACGGCCCTGACAAGACGGGGTTTTATTACAAGGGCTACAGGGAAACTTTTTATAATGGAGCCGGTGGATAAGCCCATATGGTCCGGTCTTTTTGGGGTCATCGGGCCCATACAGGGCAATGACCGGCAGTCCCAGACCGACGGCCAGGTGAAGAGGCCCGGTGTCTGCCCCGACAAACAGCCGGCAGTGATCAATCAAGGCCAATAATCGGCGTAAAGAAAGGTCCCCGACGGTATTGATCACTTTTAGAGGAATTTTAGAAAGATGCGGAAGCAGCCTTTCCTGATCGGTTTGATCTCCAAAAAGGACGACCCGGACATTTTGGAGTTGGGAAACCTGTTCAATAAAGGCTATTGTTTTAAGGATAGGCCATCTCTTTTGTGGAAATGAGGCCCCGATTTGAAGCCCGATAAGCACCTCCCTTTCAGATACCCCGCATCTTCGTAAAAAGGCTTTGGCCCAGTTCTTTTCGTCTTCCTGAATGCCGATGACGAATTTGGGGACATCAATCCCGGCCCCTAAGAATTCAGCCACCTTCAAGTTTCGATCCACGGCGTGGAGGTCTCGCCCCTCCAGCAGGCTTTTTGATACCAAATAACTGATTTCCTTAAGACCAAAACAACCGATCCGATAGGGTGCCCAGGCCATCAAGACCATTAATCCCGATTTGGCCAAGCCTTGCAGATCAAGGGAAAGGTCGATGTTCAGATCCCTTAGAGACCGCCTGAGATTTTTAAACACTTTTAGGACCTGCCCCCATTTTCTTTTCGAGATCAAAACTTGGATTTCCTGCCTTGGATAGACAATGACCGAATCTAGAAGAGGATTGTTTTCCAACAAAGGGGCGCATCGATCCTCGACCAGCCAATAGAGCTTAATAAGGGGAAAGGCTCTCTTTAATGCGGCGGCCACCGGTAAGGCATGAACCACATCCCCGAGCGAAGTCAACTTGATTAAAAGTATCCGTTCGATTTGATGGGTTTCAATGTAATTTCCGGCCTGACTGACCTGTCTACGAGCCATCGGAGATTCCAAGACCCTTCCTGCCTTCTTGTACGGTCTTTCTGAAGTTTTGAAAGGCGTCAAACACTTCTTCAGGTGTAATCCAACGTTTCCAGATGATATGCTGCAATAATTCAGGAATTTTTTCCGATAGGGCGGGCAAGACAGCTATGGCCGGTGCCCAGCAAGGTTGCCATCGCATGGCTCTACGAGGCAAGGTAAAAAGCGTGATGGTCGGCGTACCTACATTAGAAGCTAACTGCCCAAGGCCCGAATCATTACCTATAAAACAGGAACCAGTACCCAAATGCCTGGCTACAGCAACAAGGTCTGAATGAGTAAAACAAATCATCCCGGCTTGACGCAATTGAAGGGCGACCTTAATATCCTGAGAATCGACGATAAACTCGGGGTTAAAACCTTGGTCCTGCAAAAGCCGTCCTACTTGAATAAACCCTTTTATTTTCCAATTTTTTATCCAACTGCTGCTCGTTGGATGGATGATAATTTTTTTAGGGTCTTTAATCACCTGGGCCGATTCAGGAATAACCAGTCCGTTTTCCAAAACCGGATGAGAAATTCCCAGTTCATACTGACAAATTAATTGAAGTATGGTACACATCGGTAAAGCCAACCGATAGAGGGGCGACTCTTTCAATACCACATTGGATTTAGCCTGAGAACAGGGGGCTTTCTTAATCCATCGATTAGGGCGTTCAAACCAAATATGTTGATAGGTCGAGGCTCTATTTTTAAATTCTGAAAAAGGGAAAACCGCAACTTCTGGAAACCATTCTTTCAACTCAAAAACAGCCTGACTAAAAACCTCCACAGTCAATCCTTCGCGACGCAAATTATTAACAACGATCATCCCCAGTAAGGTATCTCCCAGACGATGGGAGGTAAGGAAGGCAATCCGGTCGGAAGAATTTATTTTTGAAGCTAAAGAACGTGGCGAAATATTATATAAAGACATAAGGTTTTCCAATATGTTTTGGGAACAAGGGTATCGCTGCTAAAAGTCGTCGATATTTTTTACAATAGGCCCTGCCCTTGCAAACCGACTAAGGTGTCCCAAACCTCATCAGCCGTTATGGCTTCCATGCAGGTTTGAGTTTTAGGGCAAACTTTTTTCAGACAGGGACTGCAAACAAAATCTTTTTTTATCACCCTGTTGATTCCCCCCCATGGACCGGTTCGATGAAGATCGGTTGAACCGAAAAGGGCCACTAAAGGAATATTCAGGGCAGAGGCAGCGTGCATCAATCCCGAATCATTGCAGATCATCAGTCGACATCTCTTTATCAAGGCCAAAGCCTCTCCCAGGGTAGTCTTCCCCAACAGGTTATAATAATGGTTACTTTCTAAAATAGTTCCGGATAGGGTGTCGTCATCCGTTCCCAGAAAGAGCACTTTGGCCTGCCACTCCTTCTTTAGACGTTCGGCCAACTGAACAAAGCGGGCGAAAGGCCAACATTTGGCTGAGCCATAAACAGCCCCGGGGGCCAGACCCACTAAAAAATCAGAGGGGCCGATCCCCAGGGTAGCTAATCGAGCCTCGGCCTGTTGAAGGCTTTTTTGATCAACATTTAGACCCAAAAGATTTTTTTCTATGGAAGGATCTTCCCGGATCCCCAGGGGCTCCAGGAGGTGGAAAAAGAAGGGGACTTGATGCTCCTTTTGCCTTACTGGAGTGGATCGAAGACGGTCGGACAATAATAAGCCCCGCCCTTCCGTGGCATAACCGATCCGAATAGGGATACGACTTAAAAAAGATATCCAGGCCGCTTCAAAAGAATGAGGGAAATGGACTACCACGTCAAATCCTGATTTTTTTAATTCCTTCGCCAACCGCCACTGGCCGCCTATCCCCTGATGAATACCTGGTTTTTGATATAGAATCACTTGGTCCACATCAGGACTGGCCTCGAATACAGGGTTTACCCAGGGCTTGGCCAAGACGGTGATATGAGCCTCGGGAAAATAAGTTCTAAGACTATGAACTGCCGGCGTAATCAACAGGGCATCACCAACCCAGTTGGGAGACCTTATTAAAATCTTGTCCAGCCCCTTAATGGATTCATTGGGCCTCATGCTGTGAACCCCTTGTCGCTTGCCTTATATTCCGATCCAGTAATTCCCAAAAACTCGCATCAAAGACCTCGGCTTCAATCCCTAATACCAGGATATGTAAATCAGCCGTTTCCCATTTCCCCAACTTCAAGGCATCCTTCTCGGTAGTGACCAGAAAGTTGATCTTTAAGGACCGGCTTAAGGTTTCCAAGGATCTTTTATCTTTTTCCCGGTAGAAGTGATGATCCGGAAATTCGACCAGCTTGACCATATCCGCCCCGATTTGTTTCAAACTGAAGGCCAGGGATTCAGGGTCGGCCAGGCCGCAAAAACCGACCACCTGTTTCCCGACCAACCATGAAAGAGGAACCTCTTTTTTATTTGAATAAAACCAGAGAGCCATCGGTTTGTGTTCGGAGAAAAAAACCGGGGTGGAAGGAATCCGGGAACGAATTTCTTTGGCCACCTCCTCCCGTTGGGAAAAATTAAGCCTTTCCGCATGGGTGATTAAAACCATATCGGCCCTTCGCATTTCTTTGATCGGTTCCCGGAGAAATCCCAAGGGCAAGAGCCTTCCGGAATCAAAGGGCCGATGACCCGGTAGAAGCAAAATATCAATTTCCCGCTCCAGGCTGAGGTGTTGAAAACCATCATCCAAAACCACCCATTCGGTTTGCCATTTCTGAAAACAAAGCATTCCTGATCGATAACGATCTTTCCCCACCACCACAGGGATCCCTGTGAGTTTTTGGGCCAGCCAAAAAGGTTCTTCCCCGCCTTCTTCGAGGGTACCGGATACAGAAATGCCATCGGAGATAATCGCCCCTTGTTTCATCTTTGTCCCATGGTAGCCGCGGCTTAAGACCGCTGTTTTAATCCCCCCTTTTTTTAAATAGTTGGCCAATAGAGCTGCATGGGGCGTTTTCCCAGTTCCACCGGCCGCCAGATTTCCGATACTGATCACCTTTAATGGCAGGCGTCGGATCGGCAAAAGATGCGAACGATACAGCCAAAGACGAAGCCGAACCCCAAATCCGTATAAGCCGGCAGCCAATCGGCTTAGAGGAAACAACCATCGTTTTGTCCTGGACATCTTCACAGTCTACCGCTTTCCTTTTTTCATGGCCTCTTTTACCCATTCCAGGAAGTTGTTCAGCCCGGTCAGCCACCTGATTTCTTTTTCTTTCCAGGTAACCCAGAATAAATATCCTCCCATGACCCCCACAATCACATTAGGAAGCCATAAACCAATCAGAGGGCTTAAGCTCCCTTTTTCCCCCAAGCCGAAGGCCAAAGACAGGATCAGGTAATATATGAAAAAAACAATCCCCCCCAAAACCACGGCCCAGGACCTTCCGGCCAGCCGAGATTGCAGTCCTAAAGGGAAGGCGATCATACCAAAGACAAGACAGGAGAAAGGAAGACTGAATTTTTTGTAGTATTCTATTTGATAAATGTAATATTTTTTTTCCCCCGGTGAAGTTTGACGGATTTTTTCTTTTAGTTCAAGAGGATATAATTCGGTCTCTGATTTTTCCCTTTTTCCCTGGGTCGACAACATCTGCTCTAAGGGCAATATCAGGTTGTAGGTTTTAAAATTAATATTTTGAGCACTCTTGGAACCGAGGGAAACATTATAAATGGTTCCGTTTTCCAGCCTCAGGTTGAGAGACCGATCCCGGGGATTGGGAATCAACCAGCCCTTCTTGGCCACGATGGTTTGGGGGACATCTTTCTGGCGCTGATCGAAGATAAAGACATCCTCCATTTCACCTTCGGAGCTCACCTTTTGAATATAAAAAACCAAGTCCTTAAACTGATCGTTAAACACCCGTTCTTTTAAGGTTACCTTGGCCTGAACCACGGCAATATTAAAGATCAAGTTTTTCAAAGAGTATTCTCCCCAGGGTTGGGCCACCATGGCCGTAAAACTGGTCAAGGCATAACAGGCCAGACTCAAAATCAATACCGGCGGTAGAAACTGGAAAAACCCTATCCCCGAGGCCTTTAGGGCGGTTACTTCGTTGTCGCTGGACAATCTTAAGAATCCCAAGAGGATGGAAATAAAAAAAGTCATGGGTATAATATAGACAAAGAGAAAGGGAAGAGTGTAACCCAGTAACCGGAAAATATCCCCAATCCCCACCCCTTTCTGGACGATCATTTCAATCAACTGCATCAAATTACCGAGCAGAAAAATCAAGGTGAAAACCAGAAGGGTAACCCCAAAGGGGGTCAGGATTTCTTTAAAAATATATCTGGAAATGATTCGCATCGGCCTAATTGGAACAATAGTAAAGCTTGAACTTTTTTGCCACTTGCCCTTGTCTATAAATCGGCACTTCTGAAACAAACTCAATTTTTTCAAAAAGGATTCTGGTTTTTTCCTGGTCCCTTTCACAAGTTTCGGGTGGACAAACCAGGAGAGCCCCGTTTTGCTTTATTTCTTCCACCGTGACCCAAATGTTTCTTTTCGATTTACCAAAAGAATAGGGGATTGGTTGCTGGGGGGTATAAAAGGAGACAGCACTGGCCAGTTGGTAGTCATCGGAAAGGAGGTAGACCTTTTTCTGGCTCGGGAAATAGTGCTGGTATTCTTTTCCCACCGCTTCCCCCAACTCACGCCATCCTCTCATCTCCAGGGTGCGATCGCCCAGATTTCCAAGATCGATAAAAGGATAAAAAGCGTGAACGGCCACCAGACCTATGGGCAGCCATCCGATCAGGAATACCAGCCCCCCGACTAGGATCCCCTTTTTTAATGAAACCTTCGAAAGCCAGTCTGAAAAGTATTTACCGACCAAAATGGCCCCAAAAGGCCAACCGATGTCAGCCCAGACCGGATCCGAATATTTTCCTCTAAAAGCCGCCAGTCCAAAAACCAGTATAGGGACGACGGTTAAAAGGACCAGGTAGGCAAACTGATGATCCTGCTTAAATTTTTTTATTCCGGACCAAAGCCCCATTAAAAAAAAGATAAGGAGCACCGGCCCCAGGAGCACGGGTTGTCCGAACCAGAAACCGAGCACCGAATTCCAATCTCCACTTCCGAAGATCAGGCCTTTTTCTAATTGGGCTTTGAAGGAAATCCAGCCATGATTCATATTCCAGTAAATGAAAGGGGAAAAGATCACCAGGGCCAACAACAGAGCAAAATACAGATGAATCGACCGGAACAACTTTCTTCTTTCCTGGGAAACCAGCAAAAAGAGTAAAACAGCAAAGGGAAAGAATATAGCCGAGACCTTAGACATTAAAGACAGTCCCAAAGCCATCCCGGTAAAATAATAGTATTTTTTTTCTCCCTGCTCAAATCCTTTCAAGAAAGCCAAGGCCGCCCAAATATAAAACAGGACACAGACATTATTGATATGTAAGATCATGCTCCCTGCAGAAAATAAAGGGGTCGCCTCTAAGGTCAAGAGGCTAAAAAAGGCCACCTTTGTCCCAAACATCTCTTGGGCCAAAAGAAAAAGGCCAAGGAAAGAAAGCAAGGTAATAACCTGGGCACATATTTCCACGGCCCACTGGGTATTGCCCAGAAGTATGGTGAAGAAGCGGATGGCCCAAGCCACCATGGGCGGGTGTTCATAATAGCCCCAGGAGAGATATCGGGACCAAACCCAATGGTCGGCTGTATCGGGATGAAGATCAAAAACCATACCCAAAGAAAACCAGATCAGAAAATGAAAGAGCAATAGCCCATAAAAGGCCTTAAGGTAGAAGCGATCGTTCTCAGGATTCATTTTGAAGTCCTCCTATCCGAACCGGCTTGGCCTGGTCCTTAAGAGCTTCGAGATTGGCAGATAAACTTCCCATCGGATAGGCCTCGAGGAGTCTTTCAAATTTTTGCAGGGTATCTCCCAGATGAAGGGTTACCCAGCGGGTTTTCAACTGCCGGTTTTGCTGTGGAGAGCGTTTCCAGAGATCCCAGGGATGGAAATAAAAAAGGCTACCTTTGCCCTGTCGGGTTTGTCGATTCACAATTCTACGGATCACCGGATAGGGCCAGAAGTTAAAAAAAACCCCTCCCGAATAAGCAATCCGGCCAGGCCCCAGTTTAAGGATAGGAACCGGGACTTCTAAAAGCTTCAACTGCCGTCCCCGGATGATGGGGAAAAAAGGTTCCGAAGGAGCGGAGGGGAACCCGTAGAGGAAATTCTTAATGGGGAAAACCGAGGTGTCGTAGGCAAATCCGAAGGATTCCAGGATTTCCAGGATCCAGCAATTTTTTTCGTTAATAGACCAGGAGGGGGCTCGAAAACCCAAGGGATGGTTTCCGGTGATCTGTCGAAAGACCTGCAGAGAATTTTCCAGTTCGCTTTTGAATTGGTCAGGACTTTTCCCGGTCAATAAATCATGCTCAAAGCCGTGCAAGGCCAGTTCCTGTCCTCGGTCGACAATCCATTCTCCGATCTCGGGTCTTTTTTCCAGGAGACGGCCCAATACGAAAAAAGTCCCTTGAATGCCCCGGCCGTTACAATAATCCGTCAGTTTTCTGATTTTATCAAAAAGGGCTTGATGGTCTTCCTGCTGATCAAAGACCGTAAAGTCAACAACGGGATAATTGACATGGTACCAGTCTTCGATATCAAAGGTCAGCAGATTCATAGACATTCATCTTTCGGGAAAGTTCTTCGACCTTGTCCTGTAATAAGGCGATTTCCTGAGCCAGGATCCTTTTCTTGGACTTATAATCGGAAAGTTGGATGGATACATGGATCAGGATAAACAGGGTCACTACATTAAAAAACAGAAAGAGGGCCGAAGGGCCATATTCGATTCCCAGGTAGTGGGCTACCTTGTCCATGATCGGATGAAAGAAGGAGAGGACCAGAAAAATCCCGGCGATGCAGACCCACAAAAAGGAATATTCTTCCATCAAAAGTCTTCGACGTACCAGGGAAAAAATCCAGACCAATAGAAACACCGATAAAAAGAAGGTGCTGATTTTCAGCGCTAAAAAATTCATGAATCACCTCCCGGATTGCCGGTTAAAGGAAATAATCGAGGTCAAAACCCTGACCATGTAATAAACACTTCTCAGCGGGGTGATGGAAGATTTCCCCCCCGGCCGGTTCCGCATCTGAACCGGGAGTTCGATGATCTTACAACCCTGACTTTTAAGATAGCTGATAGATTCCGGTTCAGGAAACTCTCCCAGATAGGTTTGAGACAAAAGCCGAATGGCCCGATGTGAATAGGCCCTGAACCCGGAAGTATTATCAACAATATTCTGCCCCACCGCCAGGGCATTCACCCACTGGAAAAGGCGATTCCCCGTTCGCCGGAGCCACGAACCTCGGTAGCCGGTTTGTTCTATAAACCGGGAGCCGATCACCAGATCGGCCTTTTCTTCCGCCAGGATCTGAAGCAGCCGGGGCCCTTCCAGGGCCGGATGTTGATAATCGCCGTCGATCTGCAAGGCTTTGGAGTAATAGTGCGCGCAGGCATATTTGAAACCCGTTTGGACCGCTGCGCCGATCCCCATATTATAGGGATGGTCGATCACCTTGACTCCTGCATTTCGAGCTAAAAGAGAGGTTTGATCCATAGAGCCGTCGTTGACTACCAGGATATCCGCTTCAGGCAAATGAGTCTGTATATCCTCAATGACCCGAAGAATATTGGCTTCTTCCTGATAAGCAGGTACTATGATCAAGGTCGTCTTCATAAAAAATAATCAGGTAATCTGAAATCCTAAATCAGTCGATCGTTTCATTATCCCGAAACTGAATTTCATAAAGCCTCTTATATTCTCCGTTTAAGGCCATCAGGCGGTCGTGGTTGCCCTCCTCAACAATTCTTCCATCGGCCAGGACGATAATCCGATCCACATTCCGAATGGTTGAAAAACGATGAGCGATGATAAAAGTAGTCCGGCCTTTCATTAGGTTTTCCAGGGCCCGCTGGACTTCCGCTTCCGAATCCGAATCCAGGGAAGAAGTGGCTTCATCCAGGATCAAGATGGGGACATCCTTGAGCAGTGCCCGGGCAATGGCGATACGCTGTCGTTCCCCACCGGAAAGGCGAACCCCATGTTCACCGATCATCGTGTCCATTTTTTCTGGAAGACGCAGGATAAAGTCATAGGCATAAGCGGCCTGCGCCGCCCGGATGATTTCGTCTTCCGTTTTCTCCGGAGAGCCATAGGCGATATTGTTACGGACCGTATCGTTAAACAGGATGGTCTGCTGGGTAACCATGCCGATCTGCCGGCGCAAAGAGGCCTGAGTGATGGCTTTAATGGACCGGTTGTCAATTAAAATGTCACCTTCACTGGCCTCATAAAACCTGGGGATCAGGTTGACCAGGGTTGTTTTGCCGCCGCCGCTGGTGCCGACTATAGCAATAATTTCCCCGACCTTGACTTCAAGATCAATTCCTTTGAGCACCCAATCGTTTCCATATCCAAAAGATACGTTATTAAAAACAATCCCCTCTCGGATTTCATTGATGGCTTTGGCCCCCTCATGATCACGAATTTCCTCGGGGATGTCCATGACTTCAAAAACCCTGATGCCCGCTGCCATCCCTTGTTGAATCGTGCTGTTGACCCCGCTTAAATGTTTTATCGGCTCATAGAGCATCAACAGGGCCGTTAAAAATGAAAAGAAAGTCCCCGGGGTGGAATAACCTTTAATGACCTGGTATCCCCCATACCAGATAATGGCAGCAATACCGATACCTCCTAAAAATTCCATAATCGGAGGGGTTATGGACTTGATTGAAACATCCTTCATGGTCAATTGAAAATATTTCCGGACCTTCTGATTGAAGCGTTCAATCTCATGGTTTTCGGTATTGAAGGCCTTGACGATCCGATTTCCAAACAAGGTTTCATGCAGGTGAATGGAAATATCGGCCATGGTCTTTTGACTTTGAGTGCTGATCTTCCGAAGCTTCCGGCCGAATTTTACAATAGGGAACACCGCAATCGGGAGCACCAAAATGGCCAGGATGGCCAACTGCCAATCGCGATAAAAGATGACCCCGACCAGACCCAGGATGGTAAAGGAATCTTTGAGGATGCCGGTCACTGCACTGGAAACCGCCCCCTGGATTAAGGTGACATCGTTGGTAATTCGGGACATGAGCAGACCGGTTGCGGTGCGATCAAAATAGGACAGGGAAAGCTTTTGCAAATGGGCATAGAGCGCCTCCCTCAGATTGGCAATAATCTTTTCTCCCACAAAACTCATCAGATAGGATTGCCCATAAGCGAAAATACCCTTAATCATATATAAAAGGATGATAAGGGGGGGCAATAAATGGAGGGTTGATATTTTCTTCTGAAAAAATATATCATCCAGGACCGGTTTGACCATGAAGGCCATCAAGGAGGTGACCCCGGCCACCACCAGCATGCAGACCATGGCGGCCAATAACCGGACCCAGTAGGGTTTAATGAGATGGATAATTCGTTGGGTAATCATAGTATCCGTTGTTATAAATCAGGATTCAAGGATTCGAGAGTTCAAGAATTTGTTTCTTAGCCATTCCCTCGAATCCTGGACCCCTTGATCCTTGAACCCTGATTATTGCTTTCACTTCATCATCTCCCTGGCCAGTTGGGCTACTCGCATGGATGCCCCCGGTTTGCCTAATTTCTCTCCAACCTTTAAAAGTTCGTTGCGAATATTTTGATAATACCCAGGGTCCTCCAGATAACACTTGGCCCCCTCCGTAATCGCTTCCGGTAAGGCCTCATTTTGAATATATTCGGGGATAATTTTTTTCCCCGCCACCCAATTGACCAGTCCCACGTATGGCACATCAATCAGCCGTCGGGCGATCCAGTAATTGACCGGAGAGATCTTATAAACAATAAGCATCGGGATCCCCAAGATAGCCGCCTCCAGGGTGACCGTGCCGGAAGCCACTATGGCCAGATGGCACCGGCCCATGGTCTTCTGGGAATCCTCAGAGGCCAATTGCAGCAAAACCCCACTGTCTTGATACGGCCGGATTTTTTCTCGGATAGGTTTGGAATCCAGGGTGCTGGCTACCGGGAGGACAAAACGAATCCTGTGTCCGTATTTCCTGGTCAATCGAGCGGCAGTCTCTAACAGCAAGGGTAGTATGGCCTTTATTTCCGTAGGCCGGCTTCCGGGAAAGAGACCGATCAGGGCTTGATCCTGAGGATAACCCTGCGAAGGCATTTCTCCTTGCCGGGTCCCGATTTCCATCCTGTCCAGAAGCGGGTGACCGACAAATTCAACCTCAACGCCATAAGATTTATAAAACTCTACCTCAAAAGGTAAGATCACCGCCAGGCGATCCACATAGCGAGCGATTTTTTTTATCCGGCCCGAACGCCAAGCCCAGACTTGGGGACTGATATAATACAGGACGGGGACCTTGGCCTCGTGGGCCACCCTGGCCAGAAGCAAGTTCATGTCCGGATAATCGATCAGTATGAGCAAATCAGGTTTTGTTTTCCGCAATACCCCCTTGATCTTTTGATAGGCCTTGAACAAATGAGAAATCTTAAAAATCACCTCGGTAAAACCTATCACATTCAAAGGGGGGGGATAGACCATCTTGACCCCCATCTCCTTCATTAGCGGGCCCCCTAACCCGAAAAAGGAAACGGGATCGCCCAATTGGATTAAGGCCTTAATTAGTGAAGCCCCATGGAGGTCTCCAGAGGCTTCCCCGGCGATGATACATATTTTTTTAATTGCTTAACTCCTTAACAAGAATTTCTAAAGGCCGAAGTATCCTTCAATTCTTTTAAAAAACCCAGGGTTTCAGGAGATCGATTGGCCAAAGTAAAATTCTTTTGAATCTCCTGGTTGATTCAAAGGGCCATGGCCAAAGCCTCTTTGCCATCCTCTCCACAAACCACCGGGTTGGACCTGGTTCTGACTGCCTTGATGAAAGACTGCAACTCCCTCTCCAAAGCATCACCGGAATCTATGACCTCATTTTAAGCGGCATAGTGCGGTCCTTGGAGAGAATTTTCTCCACCTTGTTTTAGCTTGACTACGGATAAAATTTTAGCCCAAAATCTATAGAGATGTAGGCTGCCGGTTGAAAAATTCTCATCCTACTCATTTCCTGTAACGAGATCCGGCTGGAGGTAATATTGGCCACACAACCGCTTTGAAACTGAATGCGAACATTGACGATATCCACCTGCGGGGGAACAACCGGCACCCTTCCGGCTTGAATCTGTTGGGGTGGTGATTGACCCAGGTGCAGCACCAAATCCAAATCATGAATCATTAAATCCAAAATGACATCCACCTTGGGTTTTGGCCAGAGAAATCAATTCTTCTGCCTCAACTAGGGATCGACTGATGGGCTTTTCAATCAAGGCATCGATTCGGTGGTGAAAAAAATCCTCGGCCACCTGGGCGTGTAGGGTGGTCGGCACAATGATACTGACCGCGTCAATTTGGGGAATCAGTCGATGATAATCTTCATACCCGGGGATATGATATTGTCGTGAGAGGGCTTTCCGTCCCTCTGGGAGAAACTCGGCAATACCCAACAATTCCACATCCGGCATTTGGGAAGACTTTTCCACATGGTATTTCCCCTAGTTGTCCGACCCCGACTACGCCGACTTTTATTTTTTCCATTCGTTCCAATTAAACCCGTATGCCCGCTTGCCGGGGGCACTAAGAAACCTGAAAATTTATTCAAAGGGTTCAAGGGGCCACGGGGTCAAGGATTAAAAGTTTATCATTCTAAAAACCAATACCCTTGAACTCTGTCCCGCTTCCAGCGAAATTGAATCCTATTTTTATTTATTTTCTCGAAACAATTACCATCCGATACCTATTCGCCAATCGAACAGTCGCCTCCCGGTTAAAGATAATAGTTTTATGGGCCTCTATGGCCAAAATCCCGGCCTTGACTTCATGCATAGTCTGAATGGTCTTCTCTCCAACAGCTGGCAGATCAAAGCGAAGGTCTTGTATTGGCTTACTGACCTTAATGACCACTGCCTTTTCTTGGGCCAGTTTACCCCCTCTCCTTATGGTCTCATCGGTTCCTTCGATGGCTTCAACCGCCACGACAGCCCCGTTTCGGACCACCAGGCATTGCCCGATATCGAGCTTGCCGAGTTCCTTGGCCAGGGGCCACCCGAATTCAATGTCCTGTTCTTCCTCGGCAGTAGGCTGACGCCTGGTTAAGATCCCCAGAGGGGCCAATAAAGAGGGTAGAAAGGCAGTAGAAGAACTAACGTGAAATCCTTCTTTTTCTAATTTGGCCGCAACCATTCGCAAGAGTAAGTCGTCCTTCCGATGTACCAGCTTACTAAGGAGATCTCGCCCTTCCGTATCTGGCTGGGCTTTGGAAAACATCTTTTTTTTATCTACCCGGCCAGCCATCAGGACTTCCTTAACCCCTTCCTTTTTCAGGGTTCGGATTAATTTTCCAAATTCTCCCAGACGGATCCAAAAAATTTTATCAACTAAGGATTCTAATTCAGAGAGGGTTTCTCCCAGATGGGCCACGGCTACAACCTTTTTCCCCTGTTGTTGAGCCGCCCTGGCGATCAACAAAGGAAAATCCCCGTTGCCGGCGATAAGCCCGATGGGAGATTGATCCCTCATCAGCGGGTTATTCCCTGCTCTGAATTTCTGATAAATTCCACAAAATGGGATACCTCTGGAAAAGAGGGAACCTCTTTTTCAATCCGCTTCAGGGCCTCTTTGAGGATCAAATGGGAGCGGAAGACAATCTGATAAGCTTCTTTAAGCGCCTCAATAGTTTCATCGGAAAAATCATAGCGTTTTAATCCGATGGTATTCAGACCCAATAATCTGGCCTTATCCCCTTCGACTTTGACGTAGGGAGGGATATCTTTTCTGACCCCGGTTTTGGCGCCGATATAGGCATAGGCCCCTACTCGGACGAAGGGCTGCACGGCCGTCAACCAGCCCAGGGTGGAATGATCCTCGAGGGTCACATGTCCGGCCAGGGTGGCCAGGTTGACCATAACGATGTCGTTTCCCAAATGGCAGTCATGGCCGACGTGAACATAGGCATCCAACAGATTATGATTTCCCAAGGTCGTGACGCCTCCCCCCCCGGAGGTGCCTCGACTGATGGTGACATATTCCCGAATGTCATTGTCGTCACCGATAATCAATTCGGTTTTTTCCCCTTTGAATTTTAAATCCTGAGGGAGTCCGCCGATAGAGGTAAAAGGGGCGATGTGGCAATTTTTTCCGATCCGGGTATAGCGGTCGATATGGACATGGGCGCCGATTTGAGTCCCTGAATCAATAAACACATCCCCTTCGATAATGGAGTAGGGTCCGATAGAGACATTTTCTCCCAGCTCGGTTTGAGGACCTATGATGGCTGTTGGATGAATGGTATGTGTGGACATTAAGCCTCCTCGCCGGGCAGCGTATCTTTCTCATCGGAAATAAAGGCGGTGAGTTCGGCTTCAGCCACTAGATTTTCCCGGACAAAGGCCTTGGCCTGCATCTTCCAGACCTTTTGTCCCCGGCGCAAGGCGGTTAATTCCAAAATCAATTGATCCCCAGGAACCACCGGTTTTCTGAACTTTACCTTGTCGATGGCCAGAAAATAAAACAGGTTTTTCCCTATTTGGTGGGGGTTGGATTTGAAGGCCAGAATTCCACCGGCCTGAGCCATCGCCTCAACAATCAATACTCCGGGCATGATCGGTTTTCCCGGGAAATGGCCTTGGAAAAAAGGTTCATTGATCGTCACATTTTTCAACCCGACCACCTTCTCATTCAGAGTGAATTCCAATATCCGATCCAACAGTAAAAAGGGATATCGATGGGGTAGAATCTTTTGGATTTCCTCATGACTTAGTTCCATAGTCTTTCTTTCTCTCTTTTATGATCTCAGCCTCCAAGAGACGAACCCGATCTTCCAAGGCCCGTAATTGTTTGGTCATCTCAGGCAATCGTTGAATAAGAAATCGGGTGCGTAAAAAGGTCTGATGAGGCATCGTCGTAATTCCCGAAACAATCTCGCCGGCCGGAATGGATTTAACCACTCCAGATTTGGCCCCTACCTTAACCCCATCCCCGATGGTGAGATGTCCGACCACACCGACTTGACCGGCCAGGACTACCCCTTTCCCAAGGGTGGAACTCCCGGATATGCCGACTTGAGCAATTAGGAGAGAGTGTTCACCGACCACCACATTATGGGCCACATGAACCAGGTTGTCGGTTTTAACCCCGGTCTTGATCCAGGTCTTGCCCAGGGCCGCCCGGTCGATGGTATTATTGGCCCCGATCTCGCAATCGTCGTCTATCTGAACGATGCCCCTTTGAGGAATCTTGACATGAGCCATCCCTTCCTGGGCAAATCCAAACCCATCACTGCCGATCACCGTCCCGCTGTGAATGATAACCCGTTGTCCGATGATTGTTTCTGAAAGAATAGAAACGTTGGGATAAATAATAGAATCCTTACCGATCCGGACCGAATCTCCCACATAAACTCCGGGATAAAGAACAACACCGTTTTCAATCTCCACCTGGTTTCCCAGATAGACAAAGGGATAAATGGAGACCTTATCCCCGATTCGGCAATCCTCACCGCGATGAGCCAGGGAACTTATGCCCAGTGGGTGTTCGGGTCGAGGTGCAAAAAACTGAGCGATCCTTGCATAGGCCAAGTAAGGATTGGAGGTAATTAATAAAGGCTTTGAGGTTTGTGGAAATTGGGATCCGACAATAACGGCCGAAGCCTGGGTGGTTTCCAGGTCTTTACCGTACTTGGGGTTACTTAAAAAAGTGATCTGACCCTTTTGGGCCTCCTGAATCCCGGAAATACCGATAAGCAAATTCTCACAGACCCCTCGGACCTCTCCTCCAACCAACCGGGCCAGTTGCTCCAAAGATACCCCAGAAGGGGATGCAGCAGGCGTCTTCATGCTTATTTCTTTTTTTCCTTTTTGGTTTCGTTGGCGATTTTGATGACTTTATCGGTAATTTCCTCGACGGGTTTATTGAAATAAACCACCCCGGTCTTGGACTCCAGGATCAGGGTAAAACCTTCATCTTTGGCCACTTTTTTGGTAATCTCAAACAACTCATTTAAAAGAGGCTGCATGGCGTTATATTCATCTTTGTGCATTTCTTCTTCTCTTTTACGAACCAGTTCCCTTAAATCTGCATCTTTCTGGATCAGTTCCTTTTCTCTTTCTCTCTTGGAATCTGCACTCAGGACATTGCTTTTTTTATTGAATTCTTCGCTCAATTTTTTCAATTCTTCCCGTTTGGCCTCCAAATCTTTTTTGATGTGATCCGCTTTGTCTTGAAGAATTTTCGAAGCCCTTTTGCCGGCCTCGGATTGCTGGATGCATTTCTGTAAATCAATAATCCCGATTTTAACAGACTCAGCGGCCCAGGAAGGAACGGCAATCCATAGAAGAATAATACCAGACACAAAAACAGTACTTTTTAAAAAAAATTTGATCATATTTGGTCTCCTGACTGATAATAATTTCAAGGATTCAAGGGGGCCCGGGGCCAATCCCGCCACAGGCGGGACTCGAATCCTGGAATCCTCGAACCCTACTTTCGTGTTAAAAAGATCCCCCTATACTGAATTCTATGGGGTCGTTCTGATCGCCGGGCTTGGGATTAAAATTCCAGCCAAATTCCAGGCGCAGAGGACCTAGCGGGGAGTACCAACGGATTCCCACCCCCACGCTTTGTCGTAAGGATCCTAAATCAATCGCCTGGTCTTTGGCAAAAACATTACCGGCATCAAAGAACACAAGTCCCTTGACCCCGATCTTTGGAATCAAGGGAAATACATATTCCACATTAAATTGCACCATCTGCTCGCCGCCGATCGGGTCGTTAGTTCTTGGATCCAAAGGGCTGACGGTGAAAACTCTAAATCCCCGAAGCGAATTGATGCCGCCTAAAAAAAATTTTTCATACAGGGGCAAATCTCCTCCCCCGGAATTTTGGGTAATATACCCCCCTTTGCCGCCAACAAAAAAAGTGGTGTCCCAAAAAAGGGGGAAATACCAACCTGAAACGGCGACATACCTGGTAAAATAATTGGTTCCTCCGAGAGGGCCGCCGGCATATGTCACAGAAACACTATTAACCGAACCCTTGGTGGTATTAAAGATCGAATCCCTCGTATCCCTTTTAAGGGTTAAAGTAACACTGCTGGTTTGATGTTCGCCGGCCATATCCTTGATAACCTGAGCGGCGTCATCATGAACCTGAGACACGTTGGCGTCCTCGTAAGCATAGGTAAGAAACGCCCTGGTGTATTCTATCGGGATAGGATAGCCGAAAGTCAACGATCCTCCGACACTGTCTTTCTCATATTGATCATAGAGATAGATCCATTTATAAATACTGCTATCACATGAAATTTGGGTATCAAATAGGTAGGGCTGGAAATAACTCAGTTTATAAAGGGTGGTCACGGCCCCGAGTTGGGCATCCAGGCTTAAACGGTTTCCGGTCCCAAAAAGATTTCTTTCAGAAATCTGCCCCATAAGCAAAACCTGTTCCACGGCACTGTATCCCGCCCCCACGGAAAAGGAGCCGGTCATCTTTTCCTTGACTTCCACCTTCAATTTCATGCGATCTTCCTGGCTGCCCGGAGAAGTCGAAAGATTGATCTCTTCGAAAAAATCCAGACGGTGCAGGTTTTCATTGCTTTTCCTGAGGGCCTTGGGATCAAAAAGGTCTTTTTCTGACACCTTGAATTCCCTTCGAATGACTTTATCCCTGGTTTTTACGTTCCCGACAATGTCAATGTGTTCGAAATAAACCTTGGACCCTTTTTTGATATCATAAACGAGATCAACCTTGAGACCGGACGGATCTTCCTTGATTTGAGGGTTGATTTCGACAAAGGCATACCCTTCATAGGCATAAAGATCATTAAACATCAAAATATCCTTGCGGATTACCTCTCGATTATAAAATTTTTCTTTGGTAATGGCTAAGGAGGCCATTAATTTGTCTTGAGGTTGAATCAAATCCCCGCTGACGCTCACCTGACCCATTTGATAGGGCTGCCCTTCCTCGATAGGGATGGTTAAATACAACCAGTTTCCTTCGTGCCGGACGGAAGGTTCCCCCACTTTGGCCTTTAAGTATCCATGGTTGTAATAAAAGGAAGATAATTTTTCCAGGTCCTGTTCCAGCAGCTCCTTTTTATAAACACCGGAGGATGTGATCCAGGAAAAAATCCCCTTCTCATTGGTTTCCATGAGGGCTTTCAGTTTTTTTTCAGAAAAATTTTTGTTCCCCTGGAAGGCAATAGTTTTGATATAGACTTTTTTCCCTTCCACGATAGTATAGACGATTACAGCACCTTGCCCTTTTTCCTCGTAAGTAACCGAATAAGTAATCTGGACATTATAATATCCTTTTGACTGGTAATAGGCCGTCAGCTTCTCCAAAGTTTCACTAACTGTGTTTAAATTTAAAATAGTATAAGGCTTGATGGTCAGCTGCTCTTTGAGGTCGTTCTCTTTGATTTCTTTGTATCCTTTGAAATCGATCCTTTTAACAAAAGGACGTTCCTCAACCACAAAGGTGATCGCTTTTCCCTGTGGGGTTTGATTCACCTCCAATTTTACATCGGAAAAATAACCCATTTTGAAAATGGCCCGAAGGTCCTGATCCAGGAGTTCCGGCGTATAGGCCTCACCGATTTTTGATTTGAGTTCTTTCTCTATGGCTTGGGCCTCAATCCTTTGATTCCCCTTAATGGAGATCCCGGCAATCTTTTCCTGACCCAAAATCCTTAACCCTAATTCTTTTGAAAATCTCTCCATTAACTTCAGAATATTTTCCAATCCTTCTTCCGTCAAGGAAAAGGTCAGAGGGGGTTTTTCGCTCTTAATCTCCAGGAGATTTCCGTTCAGGGTCAGTCGTTGACCGATCTTGGTCAGGCTGCCATAGATCAGGAAATCCGCTTCCAGTTGTTTTCCTATGGCTCGCAGTTCTTGCCGGTCACTGGGGATCTTTTTGGTCAGCCAAGGTTGGGTTTTGGAAAGGGACAGGACGGGGATATCTTGTTGGCTTAATCCGTTGGAAAGGGCCTCCAAAATATTTTGTTGCAGATAGTCCAAGTTGATCTGGCTGTATAGGGTAAAAGGCATCAGGGCCACTGTGCCCCCTGAAGCAGCCTGGACGTTTGGCCTATTCAGAAACTGAATCATTGAAAAAACCATCAAGATGAAAATGATTTTCTTCGGCATAGGAGATTCCCTATAGATCCTTTCATTAGAGATATTTCCAACAGCTTTAGCTAGTTAATAGCCATTTCTATGGCCTTACCGTCCACGATTTCCACATTTCTTTTGAATCGCCTGGACAACTCCTGATTATGGGTGACCATTAAAAAAGTCACCCCTTTTTCCTGGTTTAATTGATTGAACAGTTCGATGATCTGTGTCCCGGTTTTTCGATCCAGATTTCCCGTCGGTTCATCGGCCAGGATCAGTTGGGGTGACCGGATCAAGGACCGGGCAATGGCCACCCGTTGCTGTTCCCCGCCTGAAAGCTCTCCGATCCGATGGAATAAACGCTCTTTCAGCCCCACTTGGGTCAGAATTTCTTCGGCTCTTTCCCGCGCTTCCGGTTTGCTTTCTCCGGCGATCAATTGAGGCATCATGGTGTTTTCCAGGGCCGTGAATTCCGGCAGTAAATGATGAAACTGGAAAACAAAACCGATTTTCTGATTGCGGAATCGGGCCTGATCCTTTTCAGATTGTTCAAAGATATTCTGTCCTTCAAACAGGACCTGCCCTCCGGATGGTCGGTCCAGGGTACCCATGATATGTAATAAAGTGGATTTCCCGGTTCCCGAGGCCCCTACCACAGCCAGGGTATCCAGGCTGTGAAGCTCAAGATCAAGACCTTTAAGCACCTCCACGCGATGCTGGTTGTTAATAAAATATTTTTCTAAATTCTTGATGGTGATTAACGGTTGAGTCATAGACTTTCTTATTCATACCTTATGGCTTCGGCCGGATCAAGACGGGAGGCCTGCCAGGCCGGATACAGGGTGGCCAGCAAACAGATCCCCAAAGCGGAAGCCACAATCATCAATATATCCCACCCCTTCATCAACACCGGCAGGGAGGAGATATAATAAACGTCACTGGGTAATTTGATAAACTGGTATTTTTCAAGAATCCGGCACAGACCCACGCCGCCCAGGAGCCCAAGGGCCGTGCCCACTGTTCCGATAATCATCCCTTCCAGCATAAAGATCTTCATGATGCTTCCGGCCGTTGCCCCCATGGATTTGAGAATGGCGATATCCTTGGTTTTTTCCATGACCACCATGATCAAAGAGGCCACGATATTAAAAGCCGCCACCAGGATAATCAGGGTCAGGATGATAAACATGACCAGTTTTTCCAATTTCAAAGCGGAGAACAGGTTTTTGTTCATCCGCATCCAATCTTTGGTCCAAAAGGGAAAGCCCAGTTTAGACTGAATGGCCCGGGCAATTTCAGCCGCCTTATAGACATCCTGGGTTTTGACTTCCAGGCCGGTCACTTTACTGCCCAGTCCTAAAAAAGACTGGGCCTGAGCAAGAGAAACAAAGGCTATGGTGGAATCGTATTCAAACATCCCCGATTCAAAAACCCCCACCAGCCTGAAAGGTCTCATCTTGGGGATTCTCCCCAAGGGGGTTGTTTCCCCTAAGGGGGAAATGATGGACAAAGAGTCGTTTAAAGAAAGGCCCAAGCTTCTGGCCAACTCCTGGCCTAAAATGATCCTCCCCGATTCTTGACCTTTTTGCCCTTCGGTCAGAGAAGGGTCTTCCAGGGCCTTCCAGGACCCTTTCTTTAATATGCGATCCAGGGAAATCACCTTTGGAGCGCTTCGGATGTCAATCCCTTGAAGAACGGCCCCGGTCACCTGACTCCCGGTGCTTACCATGACCTGGGTCAGAATGAATGGCGTGGCTGCGGTTACCCCGGGGACCGATTCCACCCGCTGGGCCACCTGAGTATAATTTTCTAAGGCATTATCCCAGCTTAAAACCTTGACATGGGAATTCAGTCCCAGGATTTTATTTTTCAAGTCATTTTCAAAACCGCTCATTACCGCTATAACAACAATCAGGGCCATAACCCCCAGAGCGACTCCGCCTATGGAGATAAAAGTGATGATGGAAATAAAGGTCTGTTTCCTTTTGGCCTTGAGATAGCGTGAACTGACAAATAATTCAAAAGACATAATTTGATTCTTATATCTTGGATTCTGTGAATCTCTCTCTCACCATTCCACAAATAAATCTTTTTTTCTGCCGTGCTTTGAATTCAGGAGTCAGAATTCAGAATAACGGCCTGAAATATTTTTATGGATTATCCTCATTCTGTCTCCTGACTTCTGTATTCCAAAATTTCAAATATCTTGGTTTAGACCTTCTCCGGTTTCAATAGAGGAAACAAAATCACCTCCCGAATAGAGGGGGCATCGGTGAAAAGCATGACCAGGCGATCAATACCGATCCCTTCCCCGGCCGTCGGCGGCAAGCCGTATTCCAAGGCCGTTAAATAATCCCAATCAATATCTTGGGCTTCTTCATCGCCGGCCTCTTTGGCCTTCATCTGATTAAGGAACCTTTCTTTTTGATCCAAAGGGTCATTAAGCTCCGTAAAACCATTGGCCATCTCACGCCCACAGAGAAACAACTCAAAGCGATCAGTCAATTCCGGGTCTTCTATATTCCTCTTAGCCAAAGGGGATACTTCTATGGGATAGCCGGTGATAAAAGTCGGCTGCCGCAATTTCGGTTCCACCACTTGTTCAAAAATCTTGGTCAGGGCCTTTCCTTTACCGTCAACGGATTTTAAATCGGCCCCCAGGGATCGAGCCATGTCAATAGCTCGCTTGGGATCTTCTAAGACATCGGGTTCTATATTTCCCAAATCGACCAGAGACTGCAAAAAAGGAATGCGTCGCCAGGGAGGTTTTAAATCAACAGACTCCTCCTGGTAGATTAAGGTTAAACTTTTTTTAAGATTTTGGGCCAAGAAAGAAAACATTTCTTCAGTTAAGACCATTAAATCCTGGTAGTCGGCGTAAGCCTGATAGAATTCGATCATGGTGAATTCCGGGTTATGTTGTATGGAGATCCCTTCATTTCTAAAATTCCGATTGATCTCAAAAACCTTGTCCATCCCTCCAATAACCAGACGCTTCAAATAGAGTTCCGGGGCGATTCTTAAAAAAAGAGGAAGGGTTAAGGCATTATGAAAAGTCTCAAAAGGTTTGGCCGAAGCCCCGCCAGGGATGGGCTGCATCATAGGGGTCTCGACCTCTAAAAACCCTCTTTCAATCATAAATCCCCGGATCAAATGAATCATTCGGGAACGAATCTGAAAAATTTCCCGAACCTTGGAATTAACCAGCAGGTCCAGGTAACGCTGGCGATATCGTTGTTCCACGTCTATCAGGCCGTGAAATTTTTCCGGCAAGGAGCGTAAAGATTTAGACAATAATTGAATTTTTTTTACTAAAAGGGTCAGCTCTCCGGTTTTAGTTCTGAAAAGACTGCCCTCAAGACCCAGGAAATCTCCCAGATCGATTTTTTTAAACAGGAGGAACTGTTCCTCTCCGATCAGGTCTTTTTTCAGATACCCCTGGAGACGTCCCGTCCCGTCTTGGATATGGAAAAAGACGCTTTTCCCAAAGTCCCGTTGGGTCATTAATCTCCCCGCAGTCAGGATGGTTGGTGCCTTTTCATCAGGATTCGCTCCCTCCAGGGAACCAAACTGGGCATGAATTTCTTCGATCTTATGGCTGATTCGGTTGAAACTGGGATAAGGGTCAATGCCGAGTATTTTCAGCTCATCCGTTTTTTTCAACCGCTGTTGCCTTAACTGGTTTTCTTCATCCATTGACTAAGCCCTATAAATTCGTTACTATCATCCAAAAATCAGGGGATAAGAAAATAAATGTTAAATATTAAATTGTTTTATATAATTAGTCAAGGGTAAACCCCTGAAAATTTTTGAGGGAATGAACAACCGCCCATGGATCTTAAAATCTTATTCCTGTTGAGTTTGACCCACCTGATTACTGATATCAATCAAGGGGCCGTCCCCGCCCTCCTGCCTTTTATGAAAGAATCTTTGGGCCTATCTTACACCGCTGCGGGGATGGTACTTTTGGCCTCAAATCTGACTTCTTCGATTATTCAGCCGATATTCGGTTTTTTTTCGGACCGTCGACCCAAAGTCTGGTTGATTCCCATGGGGGTTTTGGTGGCCGGATTGGGCATCGGTCTCTCCGGCTTATCTCCGAACTATGGGGTCCTTCTTTTATTGGTCGTTCTGGGAGGTTTAGGGGTGGCTGCTTTTCATCCAGAAGGATTTAAAACCGCCCATTTTTTTATCGGCCAAAAGAAGGCCTCGGGAATGTCCATATTTTCCGTTGGAGGAAATCTGGGATTTGCTTTAGGGCCTTTTACACTTGCCCTTGTGGTTACCCATTTTTCCCTGGCTGGAACCCTTTTTTATTGCTTACCGGGCTTCTTCATGGCCTGTTTCCTCCTCTTCCTTTTGCCGGCCTTACGCTATCCTGCCCCTATGGAGCAAAAAGAGACCGCCTCCATCAACCCAAAATCCATCGCCTCTTACGGTACATTGACCCTACTGATCCTGATTGTCACCATGAGATCTTGGATACAAATGGGACTGGTAACCTTTATTCCTTTTTATTATATCAATTACTTAAAAGGAGATCCCTTGCTGGCCGGCAAGATGGTTACCACTTTTCTGATCTCAGGAACTATAGGAACCCTTTTGGGAGCCCGCCTGGCTGACCGATGGGGGCACAAGTTCTTCCTAACCTTGACCATGCTCCTGATGATTCCCCTCCTTATCCTCTTTCTCCAAGTCCAAGGATGGGGGGCCTTTGTCGTCCTGGCCCTTTCGGGATTTGTTTTGATCGCCAGTTTTTCCGTCACGGTGGTCATGGCCCAGGATCTTTTGCCCGGCAAGCTGGGGATGGCCTCGGGTCTGATGGTCGGGTTTGCCATCGGGACCGGTGGCATGGGGGTAACACTGCTGGGCCTGGTGGCCGACACCTGGGGAGTACCGACAGCCTTGAAAACCATTACGGTCCTGCCCATTATGGGTTTCTTACTCTGCTTATTTTTAACCTCCGCTTCTTTTCAGCGGTCTAAAGGGTCGCCGGGGTAATTCTTTTTAAGGTCAACAATCATGGAAGGCGGGACGCTCTTTAATAATTTAATTGACATTGTAGTCTGATGATTTTAATAAAGAAATATGCCCAGAACAGCACGACTTGAAGCTCCCGGCATTCTGCACCATGTTATGATTCGGGGAATAGAACGCAGGAAGAAATTCCGTAACGATAAAGACCGTGAAAATTTTATCGAACGACTTGAGACTCTATGTACTGGAACGCAGACAACCTGTTATGCGTGGGCGTTCATGTCTAATCACGCATATTTTCTTTTTCGTAAAGGAGAAGATTGATGAAATCAAAAGTTTCTTTCTTGCTAGTCTTTGGGTTGCTTTTGGTCTTGCTTGTGGGATGTGGCGGTACTTACGGCGGGACTTCCACTTATTTAACAATTACGGGTGGTACCTGGACCAAGTCTGATAGCCTTTCTACAGGAGACGGTACGAATTTGCCGGAACAATTGACTTTCAATGCAAACTCAACCGGAAGTGCCTCGGGAGGTTCCGGTGTCTATGCGACTGCGGACCCCACATTTTGGTGGGTCTATCAGGGTACCTCGTTATATTTCTACCACAACAGCACATCCACGACGGTACTTTTTTGGCTCACCGCACCTCTGGTCGGTACGGTTGTAAGTCCTATGCTTTTGACCACTTCTACTGGGGGAACAGCCACCTATACCCGTTAACCGTGCATAATTAGGAAGAGCTTAAGTAAAAGCAGGTAGGATTCGGGTTTTCGAATCAGTTACTGTTTTTTATTAGGTTAAGATTTATAGGGCTCGTCTCTCCCTCAGACCCTGCGTATTGATTTAGAAATACCTATCTGAATGGTTGTTGGGGTCTTGCAACAGCGCATTGAAGAAAATTGCCGAACATCTGGGTTTCCACTATGCTGATAAGAGTCGAGCAATAAAACGGGTGGAGCATGTATGAAAATGTATAATTGCAAAACCCGCACCTTTTTCCCATGGCTCAGGATCTTTTACCCGGCAAGCTGGGGGTGGCCTCGGGTTTGATGATCGGGTTTGCCATTGGGACCGGTGGATTGGGGGTAACCCTGTTGGATCTGGTGGCCGATAAGTGGGGGGTACCGACAACCTTGCAGACCATGACGGTCATGCCCATTACGGTTTTCTTACTCTGCTTACTTTTCCCTGCCGCCTCTTTTCATCCTTTCGGATCTTCATTAAGGATAAATAAGATTCTTCTCTTTAGAGTGTCAGGCGATATTCGGCCTTTAATGAGATTGTCTTCTCGTTTCCATTAGCGGTTTTAGGGTTTGAAATTTTATATTCCAGACACCACCTCTAACTATAGCGAGTAACTATCGACAAGCCTTAAAAAATCCTAACATTTTTTTGACATAAAAGGAGTTATTATGCTAATAATTTAAATCTTATTTTTAAAAGGTTCATCAAAATAAAACATAAGGATAAGGAGTGGCAATCGTGTTTGAGATCTTAGAAAAAGAGGAACTGGCTCAAGGTACTGTTATCAGTAATGTAATCAAGGCCCCATTAATTGCTCGAAAAGCCAGACCCGGCCAGTTTGTCATCATCCGGGTCAATGAAACTGGGGAACGGATTCCCTTGACGATGGCCGATACGGATCCTCAAAAGGGCACCATTACTTTAATTTATCAAGTCGTAGGAAAGTCAACCGCTTTGATGAAGAGCCTTAATCCCGGAGATGCCTTTCAAGATATTTGCGGTCCCTTGGGTCAACCGACCCACATCGAAAAATTGGGGACCGTGATCTGTGTGGGGGGAGGAACCGGGGTGGCGGTTTTGCATCCCATCACCAAAGGCATGAAAGAGGCCGGTAACCGGGTGGTGGCCATCATCGGTGCCAGGACCAAGGACCTGCTTATTCTCGAAGATAAAATGACCCGGGCTTCCCATGAACTTCGGGTTTGTACAGACGATGGATCTTACGGGCATCCTGGGTTTGTGACCGAGGTCTTAAAAGAATATCTGGATAAAAAAGATCCCATTGCCCTGATAGTGGCCATCGGACCGGTTCCGATGATGAAATTCACCTGTAAACTGACCGAAGGGTATGGCGTGAAAACCATGGTTAGTTTGAATCCCATCATGGTGGACGGAACCGGGATGTGCGGCTGCTGCCGGGTGACTGTAGATGGTGTGACCCGTTTTGCCTGTGTCGACGGACCTGAATTTGACGGCCACAAGGTTAATTTTGACGAACTGATCCAAAGACAGCAAGCCTACTTGGAACAGGAAAAACAGGCCATGGAAAGGTTTGAGAAATCAGGATGTCAGTGTAATCGATAAAAGAATTCGGAGTTCCGATTAAGGATTTTTTCACCGAATAAAAATCCCAACCACGACGGATTAAGGAGAGACATCAATGGCCGAAGAAATAAAAAAGAAAGAAAAAACACCCAGGCAGAAAATGCCGGAGCAAGATCCAAAGGTCAGGGCCAGGAATTTTGATGAGGTCCCCCTGGGGTATTCCCCGGAGACGGCTCAGTTGGAAGCCAGTCGCTGCCTGCAGTGTAAGAAGCCTACCTGTGTCGAAGGATGCCCTGTTCAGATAGACATTCCGGGATTCATCAGGCCTATCAAAGAAGGGGACTTTTCTGGGGCGATTATGAAGCTTTGGGAAAAGACCAGCCTGCCGGCCGTCTGTGGCCGGGTCTGCCCGCAGGAAAGCCAATGTGAGGCCTTATGTATACTGGGCAAAAAGGAAGAACCGGTATCCGTCGGACGTCTGGAACGCTTTGCCGCCGACCGACAGCGGACCCAGGGGGAATTCAAACTCCCTCAAAAAGCAGCGCCAACAGGAAAAAAGGTGGCCGTAATAGGCTCCGGGCCATCGGGTCTTACAGTGGCCGGAGACCTGATCCTTAAAGGACATGATGTTACCATCTTCGAGGCCTTTCATAAAACCGGCGGGGTCTTGATCTATGGGATCCCGGAATTCCGTCTCCCCAAGGCCATTGTTCAAGCCGAAGTAGATATCCTGGAAAAACTGGGGGCCAAGATCGTCTGCAATGCCGTCATCGGCCGGACTTCGACCATTGACGAACTTTTCACCGAGGGTTTTGATGCCGTCTACATCGGTGTCGGTGCCGGACTTCCGGTATTTATGAATATCCCGGGCGAGAACTTGATCGGTATCTATTCAGCCAATGAATATCTGACCCGGTCCAATTTAATGAAGGCCTATAAGTTTCCCGAATACGACACCCCGATTGTCCTGGGGAAAAATGTGGTTGTTTTGGGGGCGGGCAATGTGGCCATGGATTCGGCCCGGACCGCCTTGCGGCTGGGCGCGGACAGTGTAAAGATCGTTTATCGCCGTTCCCGGGATGAAATGCCCGCCAGGAAGGAAGAGATCCACCATGCTGAGGAAGAAGGAGTGGAATTGCACCTTCTGACCAATCCCACCCGCTTTTTTGGAAATGATCAAGGCCGAGTGGTGGCCATGGAATGTATTAAAATGGAACTGGGCGAGCCCGATGATTCAGGTCGAAGAAGACCCATTCCCATCAAAGGTTCGGAATTCACCATGGAAACCGATCTGGTGGTCATAGCCATCGGGGCCGGGGCCAACCCTTTAATAACGGCAATGACTCCAGGGTTGCAAACCAACAAGAGGGGCTATATCGTGGCTGATCCCAAGACCGGAAAAACCTATAAGAAAGGGGTCTGGGCCGGAGGGGATATCGTAACCGGATCGGCCACGGTCATCCTGGCCATGGGGGCCGGCCGTATTGCCGCCAACTCCATTCATGAGTATTTGATGATAGGATGGTGATTAAACCTATTACGGGTTTCGGGTTAAAATTGTTTTGGCTCGCAACTCGCAACTCGCAACTCTTATGATTGACGTTCAAAGCCAAAAAGACGACAGACAAATCCCGATCGATAAAGTCGGGGTAAAAAATATACGTTACCCCATAACGGTCCGGGATAAAGAAAACGGTTATCAACAAACCGTCGCCAGTATCAATTTATATGTCAATCTTCCCCATGATCACAAGGGGACTCACATGAGCCGCTTTATCGAGGTCTTAAGTGAGTTTCGTCGTGAAGTTACTCTTGAAAATCTGGATATCATTTTGGAGGAACTTAAAAAACGGTTGAATGCTGAATCAGCTCATTTAGAGATTACCTTCCCTTATTTTGTCACTAAAAGAGCCCCGGTGACCCAGGCGGAAGGATTAATGGAATACATTTGCATCTTCAAAGCCTCAACGAAGCGAAGCAAAGGAAGGGATTTAGTCGTTGAATTGAAGATTCCCATTGCCACGGTCTGCCCCTGTTCCAAAGAGATCAGTGAGTATGGTGCGCACAATCAAAGGGCCGAGGTTCGGGTGAACCTGAGGTTCAAGAAATTCATCTGGATCGAAGATATTGTCCGTTTGGTTGAAGAGTCCGGCTCTTCGGAGGTTTTTTCTGTTTTAAAGCGTGAAGACGAAAAATTCGTGACTGAAAAAAGTTTTGAAAACCCTATGTTTGCCGAAGATGTAGTCCGTGAAGTTGCCAGGAAGCTGGAGTCCGATCCGAATATCACCTGGTTCTCCGTGGATTCGGAGAATTTCGAATCTATCCATAACCACAGCGCTTATGCCTATATTGAACGGCAAAAATAATTTGGCTCAAAGCTCAAGGCTCAAAGCTGAAAGGTAAAATCTAAAAAGATAGTTTTCAATTTTTGTTTTTCCTTTGAACTTTCAGCTTTGAGCTTTTAGCAATTTTTTGGAGTTTTTATGGACGACCTAAAAAAAATGTACCGGATGGTTATGGCTGACCATTTTCCTTTGACATTGACCATCACCCTGGGGGACCAATCCCTGGTTTACCGCAAAAGAACCTGGAAGCTCCCCCAGGCAGATGGGGTCCTGGAAGAAAAGGGACTGCGCTACGGGGAAAACCCGGGACAGGAAGCGGCCCTGTATGAATTAGTCAATGGAAATCTCGTCCTGGGGGAATGTCAATTCGTTCGGCCGGGCTTGGGGATGGTTTCAGCCATAACCGAGGCCGAAATGATTCAAGAAGGAAAACATCCCGGCAAGACCAATCTGACCGATGTGGATAATGCCTTGAACATTCTCAAATTCCTTTCAGCCAAACCAGCAGCCGTGATCGTTAAACACAATAACCCTTGCGGGGTCGCCAATGGCACCGGATTATCAGAAGCCTACCTTCGAGCCTACCGGGCCGACCGGATCGCCGCCTTTGGTGGAGCGGCTGTTTTCAATCGCCCTATGGACAAAACCACTGCTGAATTAATTTCTAAGAATTATCTGGAAGTCGTGGCTGGCCCGGATTTTGAAGAAGGGACGATTCCCATTTTAGCCAAGCGCGGGAATTTAAGGATACTTAGGGTGCCCCGAATGGGCCTTTTAGAAAACCTTCGTCAGGTTCGGTTTATAGATTTTAAAGGTCTGCAGGACGGAGGTCTGATCCTCCAGCAATCACCAATTAATGCCATTCAAAAGAAAGAGGATTTTATACCGGCGGTTTGTACCTATCAGGGCCGTGAATACCGCATTTCGCGACAACCGACGGAAAAAGAATTGGAGGACATGTATTTCGGATGGTCCGTGGAACAGGGGGTCACCTCCAACTCCGTCCTCTATGTCAAGGATGAATGTACGGTAGGGATCGGTACCGGAGAACAGGATCGGGTGGGGGTGGCCGAGATTGCGGTTTATAAGGCCTACACCAAATATGCCGATGCCCTTTGCTTTGACCGGTATGGACTTTCTTATAAAGAATTGGAATTAGAAATCGAGCAAGGCAAGAGGAAGGTTGGGGAAAAAGAAGAGATCGATCAAAAGACCAAAGAAGACAAGGCCGGTCTACCCAGGTCAGTGATGATTTCCGATGCCTTCTTCCCTTTCCGCGACGGGGTGGAAGTGGGCCTGCACCAAGGGGTAACGGCCGTGGTTCAGCCCGGGGGATCCATAAGGGATTTTGAGGTGATTGAAGCCTGCAACCAGGCCGTTCCGCCGGCGGCCATGGTTTTTACCGGCCAGAGGGCGTTTAAACACTAGCCCAAGATACTTGAAATTTGTCTGTTACGAGTTCCGGGTTTCGGGTTAAAAAATCAAATCCTTTTAAAAAAACCATAACCCGCGACGAGTAACTCGAAACTCGCCACACAAAACTCAAAACTCGAAACTAAAATGAAGCAAGAAAAAACCCATCAAAAATAAAAGTGTTTTAGGCGACCATGCGCATTGCAAGTTTTGGCGACCTCCACCTGGGCCATATCCCGGTCTTAGATAAATTCCAGGGAAAAGAAGAAGGTCTGCTCAGGTTTGATGACCATCTTTCCCGGACCCATGACCGGATTATATTAATGGGTGATATCTATCAAACCGATTACGGCACCTTTCCTGGTTCCCGATCCGATGTTCTGGAAGCTATCTTAAATCGCTATTCCCGTATTGTCCAACGCTGGGGGTCTTCCCACTACGACAGTATTTTTGGAAATCACGATCAGATCACTCAAAAACTTTTAGGCACCTTGGAACAGATCCGTATGAAAAAGGACGGCTGGCGGATATGTTTTATCCACGGTCATCAATTCGATCCCTTCATCGGTGAAAAAGGACGGTTACCTTATCTCATCACCTGGATAATCGGCGGCATGCGGCGGAAGGGCTTAAGTCGGCTGGCTGATTTTTTGGAAGGGCCGTTTTATGACTTTGGACAGCGGATCTTTGAAAAGCTGGATATGGCCGCCCGACAGGCCTTAATCCATGGGAAAAGTAATATTATCGTCATGGGCCACTCCCATCAGATGACCTGCCGTCCATTCGGAAAGGGGATCTATGTCAATTCCGGGGCCTGTTCCAGTGCTTATATGCGTTACGTGTCTATTAATACGGCTACGCGGGTAGTCGAAGTGCGGGCCTTTAAACCGCCCAATGAATATCTACTCTTATTAAGATGGCAGGACATTCCTATTTTTCCAAAACATTTCGAATAGCCTGGGTTACATCGCCCATGGATTTTATTCCTCCAAAGTGGAAGGCCGTTTGTTGCAGCCAGCTTTTTCCTGAAACCGTCAAGGTATAGGTGTGCAGAGTGTAATTTGAATTTCCGGGAAAAGGCTCGAACTGATGCGAACCCAAATTAACGGCCAGATCGTTTTGGCAAGGTTTTTTTCTTAAATCCTGACAGGCCGGCAAGTGTCCCGGATTATCCACCAGGGTCCAGAAACTGCGAAACTGTTGTTTTGCGGGCTCCGGAAGATGGGCGATACGAAGCAGCTAACGGGTGCTGATATCACCCTGAGCCGGGTCCAAAAATCCACCGCCTCGACACCGATATGCTCTCCCTCCAATTGAAAAGACCTGACCACCTTGCTTTCCTTTGTACAGGGCATCAGATTGATATATTGATTATAGTTGCGGACCATTTAAAGCAATCTTCGGCCTTAGCTTTAATCAAGCCCATGCTTTGGGCGGTTATGGTGTTGCTATCCCACTTTTTAATTTCACACAGGATTTCTCCCTGTTCGAGCTTGGCCTTGTCAGGTGCGGAAATGAGTCTTAAAAAGGCCTGATCCCAGCGAATCGGCATGACATTGGTCTTTCCATCGGCCTTCAGGCCCGTGTGATCGGCTCCGAATCCGGATGTGCCGAGTGAGATCCAGACAAGAATGATGATGACAGATAAGATCCAATTTTTTATTAAGTTGCTCAAGAATTTTCCACCCAGGCTGATATAAAAATATTCCTTTAACAGTTTTTAATTTCCCGCAGTCCCAATTTATCTTTCTAATAAGTACAATTCAATCTATTTTTATCCTTGGCAGATGGAGAAATCTTTGGCCTATTATACCTGAACTGGGGGGTATGATTTTAAAATTAAATTTTCAATCTTTTATTTTTATGCAGGAAAGGGACATATAGTCCCGGCTGTCCAGGCCATCAATGCAGGAGAGAATTTCCAGATTTGAGAGGACAAGAATCGAATAGCTATAGCGAGGTTTATTGAGACACCATAAGCCAAAGAGATAAAAACAGATAAGCCTCAACCAATGTGGTAGTAACCAACTCTCCACTTTCTCCCTTTCATTAATTTGTTAAATTAATTGCTTTTCGCAATAAAAAGTGATAAATTGATTATCAATATTCTATTTTGGAAGGGGGAATTCCTTTTGGATTGGAATTGGATAAGTTTGGGATTTTTGGTTGTGACAGCGGTGGTTGCCTTTTTTCTTATCAGGACCCTGATACAGATTTCCCGAACAGTACGTAACCTGGAAACCTTTTTGAATTCCCTGGAAAAAGAGATTACCCCCATGGTCCGAAACCTTAAAGAAACCTCGGAAAGTACCAATCGTATCCTGTCTCAGACCCAGGAACGGTTGAATCAATTAGAGGGCCTGTTTCAGACCTTAAAGGAATCGGCACGGGTCTTTTCCGCTATTAATCGGATCATAGGCAGAGGGATCAATCCAACCTTATTGAATCTGGCCGGTTTGGCAGTCGGTGCTAAAACCGCCGGGAAATTCCTGTTTAGACGAAAAGCAAAAGGAGGAAAATAATATGGCCGAAGAAAACAAAGGTTTTGCCGGAAGTGCTGTTGTTTTATCTTTTATCTTAGGTGGAGTGGTTGGAGCCGCCCTGGCTATCCTCTATGCCCCCTGGGAAGGGACTCAGGCCCGGGGAAAGCTGAAGGACTTGACCGAGGAGATGAAGGAAAAATCAGGCCACCTGTCCGAAGAATGGAAAGAAAAGGCAGCCACTTTTATTGAAAAAGGGAAGGAATTTGTTGAACAGAAAAAGGGTATGCTTTCCTCGGCCTTTGATGCCGGCAAGGAGGCCATGAGAAAAGAAAAAGAGGAAATATCCCAATCCGAATAGAACCAAAACCCTTATTCTTTCTTTACATCATCCCACTGCTCGGGCAAGGGTTGAGGGCCCGGTATGATACCTGCTATGTCCGGGTCTTCATCGCCTGTTTTCAGAGATGGGGCGGAGTCCGTTGTTTTGGATTGATGGCGGCGGGCTTCTTTATCTCTTTGCTTTGCCTGCCGGGCCTTTTCCTTTTCCATTTTCCTGAAAGTGGCTTTTGATTTATTAGTCATTGATTAATTCCTTTTTCACTTTAAGGCATTTTATAGACCATAGCATTACTGTTCATACCCGCCCCCACCGATGAAAAAACAACAATGTCTCCTGAATGAAGTATGTGGTTGTTCAGCGTTCCTTTCTGCAAAAGATCAAACAGGGTGGGCAAGGTAGCTACCGAGCTATTACCCAGCCAGGAAATCGTCATGGGCATTATGTCTTCCAGTTTTTTTTCTGTTTGATATAAGTTAAATAATCTTTTTAAGATCGCTTCATCCATTTTTTGATTGGCCTGGTGTATCAAAACTTTCTTAACGTCGGACAAGGAAAGGCCGGCTTTATCAAGACTTTGTTTTACGACTTCGGCGACGGTTCGGACGGCATATTTGAAGATCTCGTGACCGTCCATCTTGAGAAACAGCCGGCTCCCGTAAGCATCAGGATGATAAGATTTCCCAAGCCGCAAAAGATAGGTTTCGTTAAAGGTGTCGGACCGGGAGATATGGGAAAGGATTCCCACCTCCCTGTCGGTGGCTTCAACCAAGACGGCACCGGCTCCATCGGAATAGATCATACTGTCTATGTCGTGGGGATCTGAAATCCTTGACAGGGTCTCAGCCCCGATCACCAGTATCTTTTTGGCCTCACCCGATTTGATATAATAATCGGCCTGGATCATCCCCTGCAGCCACCCGGGACAGCCGAAGAGGACATCGTAGCCCACGGTATAAGGATTCTTTATCCTCAGGTTATGCTTCACCCTGGAAGCGAGGGAAGGGACCATATCGGATCTGGGGTTATCGGCCCTCAAATCTCCAAAATTATGTCCGACGATGATGTAATCCAGACTTTCCCGGTCCACACCTTCCAGTGCCCGTTCGGCGGCAATGGAGGCTATATCCGATGTGTTAAGTTCATCGGTCACATATCTTCTTTCATTGATACAGGTAATTTCCTTGAATTTTTGGACAATATCCGCACTGGATTTTGGATTCTTTTTCCCGTCGGCCCCCAGGAATTCATGGTCCAGGAAATAAGTATTTTCAATATTTCGAGTCGGAATATAACTGCCTGTCCCGGTGATTATCGAATTCGGCATAAAGAAATCAAATGACTCCTCGAAAATGAGTAAATATTCTTCTATAACACAAGGGATAGTCAGAGTAAAGGAGAAAAATGAAAAGTTATTAGGGAGAAGGTTCGAGCTGCAAAGGGCAGGGCGGAAGCCAAAAAAAATTGATAAAATCGAGGTCGGCTCCTATTTTCTGGCCCATGAAAGATTGGAACCCGGACCCAATTTATTCTTGAAGAGCGAGAAGGAAAAAACCAGTAGAGATTGAATATCTTCCACCCCGAACCCATAATTTTCTTGGCATCGTTTCATTTTGAAAAAATCAAAAGAGTTCGAAACGTAGTCGATATTTTTGTTTGTGGAAGCAGGAAGAAGGGCTAAATCCCATTTCCCAAAAGAGAGGCGCGGAAGGGGCGAAATTCCTTTCTCAATGCTTGTGAAATAAGAAATGAGAATGTCTGTGCTTATGGATTGCTTGACCATGATAGTGAACGTGTTCGTGAATGAGGTTTGCATTTAGCAGTAAATCTTCATCTTTCAGTATTTCGTCAGAAGAGCCGATCTTCACCATCCTGTGTTCTTCAGACAGAAGGGCGACCTGCATATGCAATTCATCGACCAGCGAAAGGTCATGTGTGGCCATCACCAGAGTCTTACCGGCATCGCTTAGGGCCAGCATCAACTCGACGAGAAAAACCTGAGTCCTCGGGTCAAGGCCAGTTGTCGGCTCATCAAGAAGCAATATCTCCGGATTCATCGTGAGAATCGAACCAATGGTGACCCTCTTTTTCTCCCCCCCGGAAAGCATGTAGGAAGGCCTGTCCTTCAGATTCTCAATGTTCAGAATCTGCATCACCTCGAAAGCCCTATTCACTGCCTCTTTTTCTTCGATCCCCAACTGGAGAGGACCATAAAGAAGCTCATCCAGAACGGTCGGACAGAACAATTGCACGTCGGAATCCTGGAAAACATAGCCCACCCGCTCCCTGAAAAACCGCAAAAATCCTTTATCTTTTAATGTCTCTTCTGATACCTCATTTCCTCTGAAAAAATATTTTCCCCTGGATTGATTTATGAGGCCGTTCATGATCTGCAAAAGTGTTGACTTTCCGCTCCCGTTCGCGCCGATAATGGCAAATCTCTCTCCCTCGCCAATTGAAAGACCGATATCACACACGGCCGGAATCCTGTCGTAATAGCTGTAGCTTATCCCTTCAAGGCATATAATGTCTTTCACAATCACCTCACATCCATAGAAATAGAACCCCAACCAGAAAAAGGACAGCCCCCGCAATCCAATCACGTGCCTGGAGCTTCTTGACCCCGTAAATCTTTATGTTGTTCGAATAGCCCCTGCCGAGCATGGCCTTGAAAATCTCCTCACACCTCAGCCGGCTTTTTTCGAACATGAAGGCCAGCCTTCCCGCGATCCATCGCCTAGCCTCTGCATTACTCACTTTCCCAGCCAATCTGCTTTTCTTGGCCAAGTGCATATCTTCAATCGTATTGGCGAAAATGAACACATACTTATAAGAAAGGGTCAAGATCATAAGAAAGCTGTCTGGAACCTTCAACACCTTAAGAGCTTTTATGATCTCGGTGAAGGACGTTGTATACAAAACAAAGAATGAAAGGGCTAGAGAGTTCATAACCCTCAAGGTGAGCATCAGAACGCCAGCTATCCCTTCCCTGGTAAGGCCGATCTCTTCAGGTATCTGATATATCCATAAGCGATGGGATTTTGTAAAATGCAGTATCGGGAGAACGATCTCGCCTTTGGTAATGATGCTGAGAGCGGAGGGAAGGGCGATGCAAAAACCGAAGAGGAAGGTAAAGAAGAGGGCGCGCTTATAAAGGTTGAAAATATCCAGGCGTGATAGCAACGTCAATATGAAAACAAAGGCCCCAATCAAGAATTCCGATGGAATGTCTTTTTTTACGCTCACGATAATTATATAATAAAGGAGGAAGAGGACTTTTACCCTGGCGTCGATCTTCTGAAAGAAATGATCACTCGAAACCATTCCTCCCTGGACATACCCGGTCTTGATGACCTCTGCCAGCTGATGAATGCCCTTGTCGATGAAAGAACTTTTCAGTGAGCCCTTCCCCCGAATAAAAGAATTAGAGGAGGGCCTTTCCAGCAGGAATGAGGGGATCTTATTTTTCATTCCTTACGATCAATTTGGAAATCACGTACATAACAAGACAGACGATCAGGATCCCAATTAGCCCTGAAACTATATACGATAATACCTGAACAATCAGGGAAGACCCTTCTCCACCGAAGTTATAGTCCGGGACCGGTGCTTTCCAGAGGTCGGTCAGTCTTTTTAATCCTTGCGGTACATAACCGACAAGTTTTTGAAGTTCCTCCGGTCCCCATTCACCCCAAGCTCCCCCGGCTTTGAATTTTTCGGGGAGGATGATCCCCAAAGGGGAAAGCAGCGTTATAATAAGCAGGCCTATCCAGAGTTTCTTCTGGGACTTTGTCATTTTATGCCTCCTTTGCCCTCAAGGCATAGACCAAATCGGGCTCGTGCTTAGCAAAATACCTGAATAACAATACCGAGACAACTCCCTCGACGATGCTGAATAACAGCATATGCTCCAAGGCCATGGCCGGAAGAGCCACAGACAACGGGTAAGGAGCATAGAGAGGTCTGCCGTCAGGCCCGATCGCCAGCATCGGCTGGATCCCGAATTCAAACCCGGTGACGGCCGCGGCGACAGAGAGACCGACATACCCGGAGAGAAAGGCTGCGATGGATAACCTCGCTCCGCCATTGGCATTTCCTCTTATAAGTCTGAATATCCAATAAGAGACGAAGGGCATCACCACCGCCATATTGAAGCAGTTTGCGCCTAATGAGGTTATTCCACCGTCGCCAAAGACTATCGCCTGAATGATCAGGCTGACGGACACGGCTATAACTGCCGTCCACGGCCCAAGCAGAATGGCGACAATCCCGGCGCCGACCGCATGGCCCGTGGTGCCTCCCGGAATAGGCACATTAAACATCATTATGAGAAAGGAAAAAGCCGCCGACATAGCCAGATACGGGATGTGCTTGATGGAAAGCTCTTTCTTCATCTTCTTAAGGGCAACAGACCAGAACACCAAAGATGCCCCATAGAGAGGCACATACGTTTGAGGACTCAGGTAGCCGTCAGGTATATGCATTTAAAACCTCCAGGTAATGCCGCCACGTATGCTATATCCGTTTCGGAATAGGTTAATCCGCCCTTGACACCCAGGCAATATCGAGATTCTCTTTGGGTGACCAGATCAGCTCGCCAAGAATATAGGCCGGGGGGTTGCTCGATGACCGATCGGGGTTGGACTCCACACCGATATCGGCCACAAACTTCAGTTTCTTTACCACCTCGACGGTTGAGGCAAAAGAAGCATGCCATAGGTCCGTACGATCATCCTCTGTGTTATTATTCCTGATATAGGCGAGATTAAGGTGGAAGGACCAGGAATTAATTTCCTTCGAGGTTATGAAGATGAGATAATACGTCATCATCCCTGCGCCAAGGTCTTTTTTGTCATCCCCCGTGGGGATGGTGAAGCCCGGCTTCAATGCAAGACTTAATCCTTCCTTCTCATAAAACCGCCACTTTAATTCGATCGCCAGATCGGAAAGGCCGCTCCCTGTCGTCTCCAAACCACAATCGGACTTACGCCAAAACTGATAGGGTATGGAGATAGCGATGTCAACCGGGTCAGCAATCCCGTAAGTCAAAGTGGACGAAAAGGCCCCTTTGTCATTGACGATTTCTTCCCGTTCATGGGCGTATTCTCCTAAGAATTCCAATTGAAACTTTCCCTTGCCCTGTGTCCCGGTGTCATTAGTGATGAGAGGAATAGCGGCCAACGACGTGAAACAACATCCCAAAATCAGGGATACAAAAAACATGAGCGCAACAAGTTTTTTCTTCCAGCCTCCTTTGTCCTTTTTATGGTATTACAAATAAAATAATCGTGCTACTATAAAAGAAAAAAATTATTTCAAGTGTTTTCCAGTCGTTGTCACCGTGAGCTTTCCGTGTATTACTCCTTTTGTCCCGATCAACCTGTCGGCGATTATCTTGATATCCTTGGCCTTGCCCTTAACTACTATGACTTCAAGACAATTATGCCCGTCGAGATGTATATGCATCGTCGAAATTATCGAGCTATGGTATAGATGCTGCAAATCGGTAAGGTTATCGGTGAGTTCTCTGGTGTCGTGGGAATAGACCAGGGTTATGGTTCCGACGGTTTCGGTGCTTAACGATTCCCATTCCTCAGTAACCAGACTGTTTCTGATAAGGTCCCTGATCGCCTCGCTCCGGTTGGCATAACTTTTCTTCTTTATGAGCTGATCAAAGCTCTCAATCAGACCCTTCTCAAGTGATATGCCGAATCTGAATACTCCCATGGTAGCACTTTTATAAAATAAGTGCTACTATAATCTCGGCCTCTTTCTTCTGTCAAGAGATTTTTTAATATTTTATTTTAAAGGAAATCTACGGCTATTGATAAAGGTCTAAGGGGAGGGAAAATTCTACCCCAGGATGATTTCCCAAAGGTTCCCGTGGTCTTCCTGGACCTTGACTTTTTTCCGCTACTTTGCCTGGGTGTAAAGCACAGCCACTATCCTGGCCATTCGATCTCCCAGGGCCCGCACCCGATGAGCCATGGTGGAATCATAATAAATAGAATCTTCCGGAGATAGGACCTCTCTTTTTTCCCCCAAGACGACCTCAACTTCCCCTTCCAGCACAAAAATAAATTCCTCCCCATCATGAGTTGAAGCTGGTTCATCCTGAGAAGTAGGCTCCAAAGTGACCAGAAAAGGCTCCATGTTTCGATTCTTCTTTTCGGGGGCCAGGGTTTCATAGGTATATCCATAACGCTGGGTCTTCAGAGAACCGTACCTGGAGATGGTTTTACGATTTTTTTTATGAACTACGGTAAAAGGTTTGGACTTGCCCTGGACAAGCAAATAGCCCATTTTCATTTCCAAGGCCCTGGCCAATTTGACCATATCCCCTAAGGGAGGCAGAATCTCGCCGGTTTCAATTTGGGCGATGGTCGATTCCAGGAAACCGGTTCTCTGGGCAATATCTTTAAGGGAAAGGCCTTTTGTTTCTCGAACGGCTTTGATCCTGGCCCCCACCGAAAGAGACATGGAAGCCTCTTCCTCATGAGCGGATAAACGGGAAATACCTTCCAAAAAATCCGATTCGGCTGTGTGGGCATAATCTTTCAAGGTTTCTATCCGGTCGCCGGCACCTCTTTCTTTTTTTGAAGCTTTCATAAGTCCCCCTGATTGCCGTTTACAAGATAATTAAATATACCAAAGGATTTAAAAGGAAACAAGGATTTTGGTAATGGATGGTTTACCTCTTTGGTAATTTAACAAGGAAATAAGGTTCGATCCCGCCGATGGCGGGACTTGAATCCTTAGAATAATTTTCATGTTTCGTTGGCCCCCCAGGGGGTAAGGGTTTAGAACGCAAAAAGGTGTGATGTTAGTAAAAAAAAATAATTGTTTTTTTTAATTCAGCTATGATAAAATAATAAACTTTATAAGGCCTTGGATTGCGGAAACGCTTTTTATCAACTCAGTCTTTGGGCATAGCACTTCATGCCAAGGAGGGTTTTTATTCCTCAGGATGAAGAAGTTCCCCATTATGTGGGTCATCGAAAGCGAGTAAAAGACCGCTTTCTCCGGGCGGGGTTGGATTCATTTCAAGATTACGAAGTAGTGGAATTTATTTTGAACTATGCCCAAGCCAGGAAGGATACCAAACCTCTGGCCAAGGATTTAATAAAGAGATTTGGTTCGTTACGAGGGATCGTAGAGGCCCCTTTGGAAGAATTAAAGGAAGTCAAAGGGGTTGGGAAACATAGCGCCTTACTCTTTAAATTGGTTAAAGCCGCCTCAGAGCGGTATCTTCGCGATCGTTTCCTTAATTCTCAAAATGTTATCACCTCTCCCGGAGATCTGATAACCTATTGTCAGTCCAAGATGGGATGGCTGAAGGACGAACAGTTTAGGATGATCTATCTGAATACCCGAAATCAAGTTATTGAAGAAGAAGTTTTACAAGAGGGAACGGTGGATCAAACCGTTGTCTATCCTCGAAAGGTTATGGAGAGCGCTATACGGTTGAAAGCAACGGCCCTGATCTTGGTCCATAACCATCCCGGAGGGTCCCCCCATCCTTCTCCGGAGGATCGGGAATTAACCCGGACTTTGGCCAGGGCGGCCAATAATTTTCAGATTAAGGTCCACGATCATTTAATTATTGGGCGGGAAGGCCATTTTAGTTTTTTGGAAAATAATCTTTTATAAAAACAGCGCACATGAAGGATGAAGATAAAAAAATGAATCAAGTTGATATCTTACGTGAAGAATTGGTAGAGATTTTAAAACACAAATGGATTGAATCGGAAAAGGCCGGATACGACCTTGGAGACAAAGCGGTTTGGGATTGGGTTCAAAAGTATGCCCATGAATTCAGGGAATACTGGCAAAAGAAAACCTCTTAAGTCTTTCCCCTTTTTCTACCTCCAATTATATTCCACTTATATTCCACGGAATTTTTTCTAATTGCAAAAGAGAAAAACTTGTGATTAGTATGTGTCTTATTATTGACGAGTTTTTCAAAGATTTCCTGGTTTTTGGAATTTATTGACATGGCCCATCCTGGTCAAAAAGACCCATTCCGGGTCAGAGCCAAGGAAGAGGGATATCCTGCCCGGTCGGTTTACAAATTAAAAGAGATCCAAGATAAATTTAAATTGATTCGACCCGGGCAGCGTATTGTCGATTTAGGTTGTCATCCAGGTTCCTGGCTCAGGTTTTGTTCTCAGACCGTGGGGCCTGAAGGTCAGGTATTGGGGATAGATTTAAAAAATCCGACAATTCCCTTGTACCCGAACACCTTTTTCTTAAAAGCCGACCTAACAACGGTCTCGGATGAAACCGTCAAAGAATGGGCCGGTCAGGTGGAACTGGTTTTGAGCGACCTCTCCCCCAAAACAAGCGGTATTAAATGGCTGGATCACCAACGCTCTCTGGATTTAAATCTTAGAGCCTTTGAACTCGTTTTTCTTATTCTAAAGAAAGAAGGGGCTGTGGTCTTGAAGATTTTCAATGGAGAAGGGACTAAGGATTTTTTAAAAAAAATGAATGGTCGTTTTAAACAGGTGCATGTTCATAAACCTAGAAGTTCGCGCCGGGAGAGCTCTGAGATCTATCTGGTCGGTCAAGGGTTTAAAAAAAATAGGGTTTGAGGATTCCAGTCCCGCCTCTGGCGGGATTGAATCCTTTGATTAGTTTTTATTTTGATAGGACCAGACGGGCCTGAGGTTTAATATGAGATTAACAAAAGATATAAGGAGGAAGGTATGTCCGGGCATTCCAAATGGAGTACCATAAAACGAAAAAAAGGCGCGGCCGATGCCAAACGGGGTAAGGTCTTCTCAAAAGTCATTAAAGAGATTACCGTGGCCGCTCGAACAGGTGGAGGAGACCCGGAGGGAAATCCAAGGTTGCGGGCAGCGATTGCCCTGGCCAAAAGCGAAAATATGCCCAAGGATAATATTGACCGGGCCATTAAAAAAGGGACCGGCGGACTGGATGGGGCAGCCTATGAAGAGATTTTTTACGAAGGATACGGTCCGGGAGGTGTGGCCATATTGGCCCAGGTGTTGACCGACAATAAAAATCGGACCGTCGCCGACATCCGGCATATCTTTACCAAGAACGGGGGCAGTATGGGAGAGACCGGATGTGTGGCCTGGATGTTTGAAAAGAAGGGGTATCTTGTCTTTGAAAAGAACAAAATCGACGAAGAGGCCTTGATGGAGTGGGGATTGGAGGCCGGCGTAGATGATATTAGGGAACAGGAAAACGAATGGGAGGTGATTACCTCTCTGGAAAACCTAGAAAAGATCCGGGCCGCCCTGGAGGAAAAAAAATGGATCCCTCAGGTGGCGGAATTGACCATGCTCCCGAAAAATACGGTTACCCTCGAAGGGAAAAACGCCGAGCAAATGCTACGCATGATGGAAGCCCTGGAGGAAAATGAGGATGTCCAGAACGTCTATGCCAACTTCGACATCCCCGATAAGGTCATGGAGGCCCTGGATTAACAAATGGCCTATCGGCAGCCCGGCCGCACCCTGGGTATTGATCCGGGGTCTCAAATAACTGGATTTGGGGTTTTAGAGAAAAACGGGGCAAGGATCAGTCATATACACAGCGGTTTTGTCCGCTTGACCCTTCCCCCTTCACTTTCTTTGCGGCTCAAGCTTTTGCATCAAACCCTGAAACAGGTCATTGAAGAATACCGGCCCACCGATCTGGCGGTAGAAAAGGTTTTTTTTGCCAAGAACGTTCAGAGCGCTCTGACCCTGGGCCATGTTCGCGGTGTGGTTCTGCTAAGTGCCATAGAGTCGGGGCTGGAGATTTTTGAATACAGCCCCTTGGAGATCAAACAGGCGGTCACCGGATACGGGCGGGCCGAGAAAAAGCAAGTCGAGGAGATGGTCAAGGTTTTGTTGGGGATCCCATCCATCCAAAATCAAGATGTTTCCGATGCCTTAGCCGCGGGAATTTGTCATTTAAATTGGTTTTATCCTGCTAACCGAATAATGAAAAAATCTTGAAGTATAGGTTGATCAAAAATGACCAGATACAAGGCGTGCAAATCCTGAGGTATGAAGCGTACATAAAAGTTCGCTGCAATAAGTCTGCTCCGATTAAGGCCGGGGAAGGGTGCAGCACAATCCCGCGAAACGCGGGACTGACGGGGATTTTTCATCAACCTGGTAAGGAACAAGGATGATCGCTTTTCTCGAAGGCCGCCTATTATCCAAATCACCTGAAGGTATCATCGTCTTAGCCCAGGGGATCGGCTATCAGGTGGCGGTTCCTCTCTCTTCTTTTTATGACCTGCCTTCCGTAGAGCAAGCGGTCCAGCTTCATATTTACACCCATGTCCGCCAGGATACCTTTCAACTCTTCGGTTTTATGACCCCTAAAGAAAAAGAGATTTTCCTGCTTCTTATTGGGGTCTCCGGCATCGGCCCCAAGGTGGCCTTGAACATCCTTTCCGGTATTTCTGTCCAGGAATTCTGCCAGGCCCTACTGACGGAAGACAGTGCCCGGATTCAAAGAATTCCAGGGGTGGGCAAGAAAACCGCTGAACGGATTGTTTTGGAATTAAAAGACAAGATCAAGAAAATGAGTTCCGGACCCTTGCCGTCTTTGGTCCGGGGAGTTGAAGAAGGAATACCGTTCGAGGATGCTGTTTCGGCCTTAGTAAACCTGGGATATCCCAGAGCCGTTGCCGAGAAGACCTTGGATCGGATAAAAAATGAAACCGATGGACCGATTTCTCTTGAAGATCTCCTTCGAAAGGCCTTAAAGTCATTGTCGAGATGAAGCCGGAACGAATTATCAATCCTAAACTTACCGAAGAAGAAAGGCGTTTGGAAGTCGGCCTGAGACCTAAAGGTCTTTCTGAATTTGTCGGCCAGGAAGAGGTCAAGAACAATCTAAAGGTTTTTATCCAGGCGACCATAGAACGGGGAGAGGCATTGGATCATGTGCTTCTCTATGGATTCCCAGGACTGGGCAAGACCACTCTGGCCAATATTATTGCCCATGAGCTGAATGTCAACCTCAAGGGCACGTCAGGTCCGGTGGTCGAAAGACCGGGGGACTTGGCGGCCCTGTTGACCAATTTATCTCATAATGATTGTCTGTTTATTGATGAAATCCATCGTCTAAATCATGTAGTGGAAGAGATCCTCTATCCAGCCATGGAAGACTTTCAGTTGGATATCATGATCGGACAGGGGCCCAGTGCCCGCTCCATCAAGTTGGATCTGCCCAAATTCACTCTGATAGGGGCTACGACCCGGGCCGGCCTGCTCACCCCACCATTGCGGGACCGGTTTGGGGTGGTCCTGAGGGTTGATTTTTACTCCGCAGAAGAGTTAAAGATTATCCTCTTCCGGTCGGCGGAGATTCTGAATATCCCGGTAGAAGAGGGCGGAATTTTGGAGATTGCCAAGCGCTCCAGGGGAACCCCACGGGTGGCTAATCGGATCCTCAAACGGGTCAGAGATTTTGCCCAAGTCAAGGCCAACGGCTGTATTACCTTGAAAGTTGCCCAGGAGGCCTTGAGGATGCTGGAAGTAGACCAATTGGGTCTGGACAAAATGGACCGAAAAATTTTACTGACTATCATCGAAAAATTTAATGGAGGCCCGGTAGGAGTCGAGGCTCTCTCCGTGGCCTTGGGCGAGGAAAGAGACACCTTGGAGGATGTCTATGAGCCTTTTTTGATTCAATGCGGATTTCTGAATCGTACCCCCAGGGGGAGGGTGGCTACCCCTTTGGCCTATGGTCATTTTGGGAAAAAAGTCCCCCAGGAATTCCAAGGAAGTCTGTTTGAAGGATCTTGATCTTCCAGCGGTTGATAGATTAAAAAGAAACTCCTTGAAGGCAACCGCGGTGGCCAGGGAATCCTTTCGCGAAGCGGCTTTAAAGCAGGCCAAGGGGATAGGAACTCCATGAATGCGATCACCTTTTTTAGTTTAAAAGGAGGAACTGGGAAAACAACCCTAAGCAGTTCTTTGGGCTGGCTTCTGGCCGAAGAAGGGTATTTTGTATTGATGATCGACCTGGATCCTCAAGGTCATTTGACCCAATCGCTCCAAGGCAAACCCGCTAAAAATCAAACTTCATTGTATTATTCCTTGATCCATGAGCGCCCCCTGGCAGGGTCGATAGTCCCCACCCCCCACCCAAGGCTTTCTTTGATTCCGGCCACGGAGGACCATCTATATTTAAATAATGCCTTGATTTCCAAACCCTGGAGGGAATGGAAATTAAAAGACGCCTTATCGGCCATGGTCCCTTTTCCTTATGATTTGGTTATTATGGATGTCGGGGCCAGTTTGAATTTAATTACCTATAATGCCTTATTTGCTGCACAGACTCTTATCATACCGGTATTACCTGATATCTTTTCATACCTAAGTCTGAAAAACCTTTTTGCTTTTTTAGAAAAAACCTGCAAAGATTTTCGGTATAATTTAAAAATGATTTGGATCTTGATGAATAAGCTGAATAACCACCGCCCATTAGATCGGGAGAACCGGGTTGCTTTAGAAAAGTATTATCATAAATTTTTAATGCCGGTCATGGTGCGAGAAGACCAGAAATTTTCTCACGCCATCAAACTTCAAATCCCCGTAACGACCTTTGCACCCCAATCGGCAGCGGCCCGTGACCTGAGGAAGGTGGTCCAATTTTTAGAAAGTATCTTATCACAGTCAAAAACCCTAAAGCGTAAATAATCAAGGAGACCATTCATGAATGATATTTATGAGGCAAACGCCCCGATAAAGTGCCCTACCCCCAAAGAACAGCCCGACATTGTGGAGGATTCTATGGTGGGAGGAGTGTTGAAAAACCCGCCGGTAAAAGAAACGGTCGTTCGATGGAAAAAAGAGGTCATTGATAAGATTCAATACTTGAGGGAAAATTTAGAGCTGGCCAACCAGGAAAAAGAGGCCCTCTCCCAGGAAATGGACCGGATACATTCTGAGTTAACCGACTCCAAAGAGCGGATTCAAAAACTGGAAGGCGAGTTGTCGGAAGCCTTAGAAACCTTCAATACGTTATTGAATGAGGTCTCTCAGGCCTTGGAGAGTTAATATGAACATAGAGGTCGAGGATTCCAGTCCCGCCTCTGGCGGGATTGAATCCTTAACCCCTTGACCCTTTAGAATCATTTTCATGTTTCGTGGTGCCCGAACCAGGCAGATATGAGGGTTGAATACGATTTGAGTTTGGAATTCAGTGTAAAAATTCACCACTCCTAACTCCAAACTTATTCCACTTCCACTTTAATTTAAGAAAGAGGGATTTAATATGGCAAACAAAAAACGTGCCTTGATCAGCGTTACGGACAAGTCTGGAATCGTTCCCTTGGCCCAGGAGTTAGTAAACCTTGGCTTTGAAATCTTATCTACCGGCGGAACGGCCAAGGCCTTAAAAGCAGCGGCCATACCGGTGACCGAAGTTTCAGCCTATACGGGCTTTCCGGAAATTTTGGACGGCCGGGTCAAAACCCTTCAGCCCAAAATTCATGGTGGACTTTTAGGCCGCAGGAACGACCCCAAACACCTGGAACAGATGAACGCTCTGGACATCGAACCGATTGATCTGTTGATCGTCAACCTCTATGCCTTTGAAAAAACCGTGGCCAAACCCGGATGCACCCTGGAAGAGGCCATAGAAAATATTGATATCGGTGGCCCGGCCTTGCTTCGGGCGGCTGCTAAAAATTTTCAGGATGTGACGGTTCTAACCGATCCGGCCGATTATCCCAAGGTCCTTTTGGAAATAAAATCCAGCGGGAATACTTCCAAGGCGACCCGGTTTTATCTGGCCAAGAAGGTCTATGCCCTGACCCATTACTATGATGGGGCCATTACCCAATATCTGGCTGACATCGAGTTCAAAGAAAAATAGCCTTGTAATAGTGGAAAAAAGGAGCTGATCGAGAACATAAGTTTAGTAGATGATGAAGAAGTGGTTCTGACAGTAACCAGGGAAATCCTGGAGAACTTGGGGTATATCGTGTTGCCGGCCAGCAGCGGTCAAGCGGCGATTTCCCTGTTCCGGAAAAAACATCAGGAAATTGCTTTGGTTATCCTGGACATGATCATGCCCGACTTAAAAGGAGGTCAGACCTACGATCAGCTTAAGGCAATTGAATCTAACGTGAAGGTTCTCCTGTCCAGCGGGTACAGCATCGATGGGCAGGCTGCACAACTTATCGATAAAGGTTGTAAAGCCTTTATCCAAAAGCCTTACACGGTTATTGAATTGTCCAAGAAGGTCAGGGAAATATTGGAGATGCCGTAATGGGTGTGAAGGGTGATAAGTGACAAGGCAAGACATTTTCTATGATCTATAGACTATGAGCGATTAATAGGAGGGAGACCATGGAATTGATTGTTCAAAAGCTGGAAATCCCGGAAGGGGCCAATATTATTTTTGGGCAGACCCATTTTATTAAAACCGTGGAAGACCTCTATGAAATCCTCATCGGATCAGTGCCGGGGATCAAGTTCGGATTGGCTTTTTGTGAGGCCTCGGGTGATTGCCTGGTTCGAACCATAGGCAACGATCCGGAATTAGAGACAGCGGCCGTCAACAACGCCAGAAATATCGCGGCCGGCCATACCTTCAATATCCTTCTTCGCCAGGCCTTTCCCATCAATGTCTTGAATGCCGTCAAAAACTGTCCGGAAGTCTGTTCTATCTATTGCGCCACAGCCAATCCGACAGAGGTTGTCCTGGCTCAAACCGATCAGGGCCGCGGGGTTCTGGGTGTTGTAGACGGCTTTTCTCCCCAGGGTGTGGAAGGGGAAGAAGGCCGGCTTTGGAGAAAGGATATCCTTCGTAAGTTCGGTTACAAATTATAGAGAGTAACAGTAAAATGTCGGCCCTAAAAAAAAAGAAGCTAACCGTCCCCCCTTTTCTTAAATCCGGAGATACCATAGGAATTGCTACTCCGGCCAGCCCTTATCAGGCCAAGGCCCTCCAGGAAGGGATTCATCTCTTAAGGCAATGGGGATTTCAGGTGGCCTTGGGCAGGAAAAGGATCATCCGAAAAGGGTATCTGGCCGGAACCGACCGAGAACGGGCCGGAGAATTGATGCGACTCTTTGCCGATCCGGAAATAAAAGCCATTCTCTGCTCTCGCGGCGGCTATGGAACCCTGCGAATATTGGATTATCTGGATTTTAATATTATCAAAGCCCATCCAAAACTCTTTATGGGCTTTAGTGATATCACCGTCTTATTGATGGCCTTTTGGAAAAAAGCCGATCTAATGACCTTTCACGGCCCCATGATGACTACCCTATCTCAAGTAAATCCTTCCACCCTTGTCAGAGTACAGGCAACGCTGATGGGGCATTACCAAATTCAACTTCCCTTGAGCAAAAATCGGGCTGTTTTCCCGGGAAGCGCCCAGGGTATACTTATGGGCGGGAACTTGAGCTTGCTGGTTCACTTGATAGGTACCCGTTACGAGCCTGTCTGGGATCATGGCATCCTATTCCTTGAGGATTGCGGGGAAGAATCTTACCGGCTGGATCGCCTTCTAACACATCTGAGATTAAGAGGTTGTTTGGAAAAGGTTTCCGCCATCCTCCTGGGCAAGTTTGCCGGGCCTAATAAAAAAGAACTGTCCTTGGACCCGGTCAAAGATATTTTAAGAGATATGAATATTCCGGTCTGGACCGGATTACCCATCGGCCACGGTTCCTGGAATTTCCCTCTTCCGATTGGAGCCCCAGCCGCCTTAGATGCCGAAAAAGGTTTGTTGTCGATTCATTTATAACGAAAGGCTCAAGGCGCAAAGGATAATGGCTTTCCATTTCAGCTTTCAGCTTTGAACTTTTATCTGCAAAATGGATTTTATTTGTCCTGTTATGTCATCTTCTTCGAAAATCCACCAACTCATGTATTCCGCGATCGAGGAAGGAGTATTTCCCGGGGCAGTTTTATTGGCGGCCAGGGCAGATGAAATACTTCTTCATAAGGCTTATGGTTATGCCTCGGTGATCCCAGAGAAGCAACCCCTTAAAACAGAAACCATTTTCGACCTAGCCTCTTTGACCAAACCCTTGGCCACTACCCTGGGGATTATGTCTCTGGTCGAAAGAGGCCTGTTATCCTTGGATCAACCCTTGGGATTTTGGTTGGACAGAACCCAGTCTCACGAACAGCAGGGGATCACCCTTAGGCGCCTTTTGGCCCATTCGGCCGGATTCCCGGCCTATCAACCCTATTATTTAGATCTGACCCGTCAATCAGGGGACAAAAAAGGGATACTTCGCGACTGGGTAAAAAAAGAACCCTTATTATACCCACCGGGCAGCCAAACCCTCTATAGCGACCTGGGCTTTATCCTTCTGGAATGGATTTTTGAAGAAACCGCCGGAGAAGGATTGGACATCTGGATTCGAAAAAACGTCTATACCCCCCTAGGACTAATCCAGTTGGGATTCAGGCCATTAACCCAGTCCGGAGTTCCTGATCCGGAGGCCTATGCCGCCACCGAAGACTGCCCATGGCGTAAAAAAGTCCTGCGGGGAGAAGTCCATGACGATAATACCTATGCAGTGGGGGGGATTTCCGGACAGGCTGGTCTATTTGGAACAGCCTTTGAAGTTTTTCAACTCATTAGAGCCTTAAAAAGGGCCTATGACCAGTCCAAGAACCCGAATTTTTTTAACGGGGATTGGGTTCGTATCTTTTGGCAAAGACAGGAAAAACCCAGAGGGACTACCAGGGCCCTTGGCTTTGATACCCCAACGGAGACGGATTCCAGCGCCGGCCGTTATTTTTCCCCAAAAAGTGTGGGCCACCTCGGATTCACCGGGACTTCTTTTTGGCTGGATCTGGAAATAGATTTTTTGGTTGTTTTGTTAACCAACCGTGTTCACCCTAGCCGGGACAATGAAAAAATCAAACCCTTCCGGCCGTTGATCCATGATCTCGTTTTTCAAGAGATGACGGCTTCGTAAAAAGTCCATCTACTGTGTTGTGTTGCACCCTTCGTCATTCGGCGTACTTCAATGTACGCCTCATTCCTCAGGATTTGCACGCCTAGTCCCGCCTTTAGCGGGAGAGCTTTTTTCTGTGCCGTCTCGTTTGATGACTTATTGCGAATTTCTCAAGAGATGACAGCTTCGTAAAAATACGCAAAATACATCACCAAGGTGTTTTTTTAAAGTTCAACAAGACTATAAAGGGACTTTCCAGGAAACGTTTTGACTTTATCCCCCATTTTAGTTAGACTGGCCATATCATTTTTTAGAGCAATCGATAGCTTCTGTTCAATAAAGGATTATTATGATTCCCATTATGGAACCCTGGCTCGATCATCAGGAGATCGACTTGGTCATGGACTGTTTAAAAAGCGGCTGGATTTCCTCCCAGGGGAAATATATCGCCGAATTTGAAGAGGCCTTTTCTGGCTTTTGCGGCTCCCGATTCGGGGTGGCTACTTCCAACGGAACCACAGCTTTGCATTTGGCTTTACTCACCTTGGGGATCGGTCCGGGCGATGAGGTGATCGTTCCGGCTTTAAGCTTTATTGCCAGCGCTAATGTGGTGGTTTATACCGGGGCCAAGCCCGTCTTTGTTGATGTGGATGAAAAAACCTGGACCATAAATCCTTCTTTGATCAGGCCCTTGATCACCGAGTATACCAAGGCTATTATACCGGTCCATCTTTATGGACACCCGGCCGATATGGGGCCGATTATGAAATTGGCTGAGGAATACCGTCTCTGGGTCATAGAGGATGCAGCCGAGGCCCATGGGGCAGAGTATAAAGGTCATAAAGTCGGGTCACTGGGTCATATTGGCTGCTTCAGTTTTTATGGGAACAAGATCATTTCCACCGGAGAAGGTGGAATGATCGTTACCAATAATCAGGAGTGGGTTGAGAAGGCCCGTATGCTTCGGGACCATGGTATGTCCAAAAAGAAGAAATATTGGCATCCCATCCTGGGTTATAATTTTCGAATGACTAATATTCAAGCGGCAATCGGCTTGGGACAGATGAATAAAATTGAAAAAATCATTGATCAAAAAAGAAGAGTTGCTCAAATCTATTCTCGAGGACTTACCGGGGTCAAAGGGATCGTTCTGCCCCCTGAGGAGGCCTGGGCCAAGAATGTTTTTTGGCTTTATTCTATTCTCCTAAGCATAGAAACTAACAAAAAGCGTGACGATCTTATTGAGTATTTGAATCAATTGCAAGTGGAAAGCCGCCCTTTATTTTTTCCGATCCCTAATATGCCTTTCTATGCCGTAGAGGATCATTTCCCGACCGCCCAAAAGATCTCAGAACAGGGAATCAGTCTTCCCTCCGGATCGGCCCTAACTCCTGAACAAATTAATTACATCATCGAATTGATCAAACAATTTTTTACCGGTTAAGGGGTTTGGAAAATCAGGCTGCTTAAGGGTTTCCCGAAGCGCTGGAAGGTTGCTTAATCTTAAATTGAAGCCATCTATTTGAACCTAAAAAGAAAACTTGACTTTTTATCTAGTTTATATTAGGCATCGCCCATGTTGGTGAATGGATTTTAGGGAATACTTATGAAAAAAATTCCGGTATCTGCACCTTGGATTGACGAAGAGGATGTGCAACGGGCAACTGAGGTAGTCCGCTCGGGCTGGCTTTCCCGTGGTCCGGAAGTGGAAGAATTTGAAAAAAAGGTGGCTGAATTTCTAGGGGCCGGTTATGGTATTGCCGTTTCTTCCGGGACAGCGGCCGTGGAGGTCGCCCTAAGGGCGTTGGACTTGGAAGGAAAGGAAATTATTACTTCCATAGCTTCCTGTGTGCCGACCTTAAACGCCATTTTGCACGCCGGTTGTAAACCGGTTTTTGTCGATGTTGAAGATTCTACGTACAATATTGATGTAGAGCAAATTGAGGCTCATATCAGCGATCAAACAGGGGCGCTGTTGCCGGTTCATCTTTATGGCCACCCTTGTAATATGGGACCTATCCTGGATCTGGCCAATAAGTATCATCTGCCCATTATTGAGGATTGTGCTATAGCCATGGGGGCTAAATATCAGGGGAAATACGTCAGTACCTTGGGAGCGGCCGGGTGCTTTTCTTTTTATGCCAATAAGATGATTACCACCGGGGAGGGAGGTATGGTGGTGACCTCCGATCCCCAATTGGCCCAACAGGCCCGTATCATTCGCCATCACGGGCAGCACCCTGATCGGCCTTTTTATCACATCCTATATGGCCATAATTTCAAATTAAGCAATCTCCAGGCGGCCATAGGCCTGTCTCAGATGAATAAGCTTCAAAAAAGTATTGAAAGAAGAAGAGATCATGCCGCCATCCTGACCGAGAAACTGGCAGATCTGCAAGAGATACAATTACCAAGAGAGATGCCCTATGCCTTTCATATCTATTTCAGTTATCCTATTTTATTGAAAACTCCCAATCGACGGGACCGGCTCTGTCGGTTTTTGGCAGACAACGGCATCGAAACCCGACCTATGTTCGGACCCATGTCCACTCAACCCTTTTTTGAAGAACGCTACGGCCCCTATCCCGAGCAGTTCCTGGTAGCCGAACAGATAGGCCTTAACGGCTTCTATGTCAGCTGTTCTCCCTTGCTCCAACCGGAGGATTTGGATTATATGGCCGTCAAAATACGAGAGGGTCTTTATGAGCGATAGTCCGGATGTCTCCGTAGTAACGGTAACCTATAATGAACGCGAAAACATTGCCGAACTGATCCAGATCGTGGAGCAGGTCTTTCAATCCGAAGGACTGCGAGGGGAGATTATTGTTGTTGACGATAACAGTAAGGATGGAACCGGCGAAGAGGTGCAGAATTTAGCGGCCCGTTTTGGAAATATCCGTCTGATCTCCCGTTATGGGAAATTCGGCATTGCCAGTGCCTATGAAAGAGGCGTGGATAACGCCAAGGGTGCCATTGTGGTTACCATGGATGCCGATCTGTCTCATCCTCCGGACTGTCTGTCAAAAATGCTGGCGGCCGTGAGGGAAGGATATGTGGCCGCCGGCAGTCGTTTCGTTGAAGGATCAAGTATTACCACCAGTTGGATCCGTCAGCTGGCTACACGGATTGTTAATTTTACCACCAAACATATGGTGCAGACCGGTATTAATGATCATACCAACGGATACATCGCCATATCCCGGGAACACCTGATTGCCGTTCGGGAGCTGGGAGGAAAGTACGATATCAATCCCTACTCTCGGGTTCTCTATGGGATCCCTGTTTTTGTCCTGGTGACCAAACTACGCCTACCGGCCAAGGAGATCATCACCCCTTATCGTTGGCGTCAAAAAGGAAAAACCAAATTGCCTTTTTTTAAGGGGTCGATGACTATCCTTTCCGAACTATTATTTCTATTCCGGATCGCCTATCATTTGCGTAAATATAACCGATTTCAAAAATGGGAAAATAGCGGGTTAAAGTCTTAAGAAGTGATGAAAAAAATTTGTCTGCTTAATCCACCCATTGACCTGAAAGAATTTTATTGGGAGGTCAAGTTGGGTTCCAAACTCCCACCCCTCGGATTATTGAGCCTGGCCGCTTTCATACGTGCAAAGGGGCATCAGGTGTTTCTCATCGATGCCTTGAACCGGGGAATCCCGCCGGACGACGTGGTCGAAAGAGTCAAACAAATCGGCCCTGATTTTGTCGGGATCACAGCCACCACTTCCTTTATTGAAAGCGCCCATCGTTGCGCTCAAAAAATTAAGGCCCATTGTGAGCAGGTGACCACCATTATCGGCGGCTCCCACATCTCGGCCCTGCCGGTCCAGACCCTAGAGGAATTTCCCGCTTTCGACCTTGGGGTTGTGGGCGAAGGGGAAAACACCCTGCTGGAGTTACTTGAAAATTCTAGCCCCAATTATCAGGATATTGACGGGATTGTCTTTAGAGATCAGGGCCGACCGGTGATGACCGGGAAGCGGGCCCAAATACGGGAATTGGATCAACTCCCTTTCCCGGCCCTGGATCTCCTGGAAGGTTTCCCTGATTTTTACCAGCCCACCCCGAATAATTACCTGAAAAAGCCTGTGGTCTCTCTGGTTACCTCTAGGGGATGCCCTTTTTCCTGCACGTTCTGCGATCAAAGTGTTTTCGGCCATCGAGTCAGGGCGTTCTCTCCCAAGTATGTGGTCAATATGATCGAGTTCTACCAAGAACAATACGGCATTCGGGAAGTCAGCTTCTATGATGACTTATTCACCTATAATAAGCAAAGATTAATAGATTTTGTCCGGGAGTTGGGTCGGGCCAAGATCAGGATGACTTGGTCCTGTGAAAGTCGTATCGACACAGTAACCGATGAATCCTTGAAAATGATGAAGGAATCCGGGTGTTGGCAGATATCTTATGGGATCGAAACCGGGTCTCAAAAGATCTTGGACTATTTTAATAAAAAGATCACCGTACAAGAAATTGAAAAGACCGTTCAGCTCACCCACAAATGGGGGATGCGGATCCGGGCCTATCTCATTGTCGGTTCTCCCCCAGAAGACCGTGAATCCATTGCCGAGACCAAGGCCCTCATTCGACGGATACCCCTTGATGACCTTCACATCAGTTTCTTTGCCCCTATTCCGGGTTCTAAGGCCTTTAAAGACGTCATTGGGGATAGGGTCGTAACATGGAAAGATATGGACTTATATCGTGTTGGTTATACGCCGCCGGGTATCTCGGCAGAAGAATTGCAGGAAGCCGTAAAGGGGATTTACCGCCATTTCTATCTCCAACCCAGGATCCTTTTCCGTTATGCCCGTATGGTGCTTAATCCCTATAAGGGTCTGGAGCTTATCCAAAAAGGTTTCATCTTTCTGCTCCTGTTGTTTAAAAAAGAGAAATATCATTAATGGATTACTACCCTGAAAATCATACCTAACCGTGTACCCCGTTTGAAGATTTGCATTTATTTTTTAGAGTTGTAAGAGGTCCTGAGCCATGGTCAGCGTATCGGTTATTCTTCCGACTTACAATGAAGCCGATAATATTATCCCGTTGATCGAGGAGATTTTGACCTATATCCCCTTGGAAAGTGAGATCATCGTAGTGGATGATGATTCCCCAGACAGGACTTGGGAAGCAGTGGAAGCCTTTGGTCAAAAAGAATCGCGGGTTCGACTGCTTAGGCGGATCGGCCGGAAGGGTTTGACTTCTGCCTTGCAAGAAGGTATTAATTGGTCGAAAGGTCGATATATATTCTGGATGGATTGTGATTTCTCCATGCCCCCGGATAAGATCCCGGTCCTTTTGCAGGCCCTGGAAGATCATGATATTGCCATGGCCTCCCGCTATATTCCGGGGGGAGAGGAGAAAGGTCATTCCCCATTGGGTTCTTTCTTGAGCCGGGCGATCTGTTCCCTGGCTTCCCGGGTCTTAAGCCCGGCCATCAAAGATTATACCAGCGGGTATATCGGCCTGCGCAGGGAAGTCATTCAAACCCTTCCCTTAAAGGGAGATTACGGCGAATATTTTATTGAACTCATCTATAAGGCCTATCAAAAGGGGTATAAGATCAAAGAGATTCCTTATCGGTGTTTGCCTCGACGCTCCGGAGAATCCAAGACAGCCACCGATCTCTGGGGATATCTTAAAAGGGGGAGAAAATACCTGGCCACTATAGTAAGGTTGCGGTTTGGATCTGTTTAAAGAAAGGAAACCTTTATGAAGCCATCGATTAAGAAACGAGCCTTGATTACCGGGGTGACCGGACAAGATGGGGCTTATTTAGCCCGATTTTTATTAGAAAAAGGGTATCAGGTTTTTGGAACTTTCCGGAGACTTTCCACTCCCAATTTCTGGAGGCTTCAGGACCTGAATATTTTTGAGAAGATCAATTTGATTCCGGTGGAATTAATCGATACGGCTTCCATAACCGAAGCGATCATCAGTTCTCGTCCGGATGAGGTTTATAATCTGGCGGCCCAGAGTTTTGTCGGGGCCTCTTTTGAAGAACCCATCGGTACGGCCAATGTTTCAGGTTTGGCCGTGCCCCGGATCCTTGAAGTTATCCGCCAGGTGAATCCCAAGATCAGATTTTATCAAGCCTCCACCAGCGAACTCTTTGGCAATCACGGTCAAATGCTCCTCAATGAAACTTCTCCTTTTTGTCCGGCCAGCCCTTATGCGGCTGCCAAAATATACGGCTACTGGATTACCAAGATTTATCGGGAAGGGTATGGTATTTTTGCCGTCAATGGCATCCTTTTCAATCATGAATCCCCTTTGCGGGGTCTGGAGTTTGTGACCAGAAAGATCACCAATACCGTGGCCAAGATAGCCATCGGTCTGGAAAAAGATCTGCACCTGGGCAACCTGTCGGCCAAAAGGGATTGGGGCTATGCCCGAGATTATGTCAAATCCATGTGGCTAATGCTGCAACATTCAAAGCCCGACGATTATGTGGTAGCCACTAATGAGTGTCATTCGGTGGAAGAGTTTGTCCAAGAGGCTTTTGAGGTGGTCGGCCTTAACTGGAAAAAATATGTCAAAAAAGATAAACGCTTTTTCCGACCTGTTGATGTGAGCCTTTTGCATGGCGATTATGCCAAAGCCCGAAAAAAATTAGGCTGGAACCCGGAAGTGCGGTTTAAAGAATTAGTCCGGATAATGGTTGAAGAGGACCTTCAGCGCTGGCAGCGATGGCAAAAGGGGGAACTTTTCCCCTGGGATGCCCTCAACTACCCCAATGAGATGAATTTATTGACCCGGGCCATGAGGATGTAGTTAGTAAACGAAATGAATAAAAGTTGTGTTTTAATGGGGGCTCAAAAACCTTCAGATGCCAGGCGTCCAAAATTCCGAGGATGGAGGCATATATAGAAGTTCGCCGGACGGACGAGGGATGAGAACAAGGAAGCCAAGGAGGAATATTATGACTATTCAAAACCTGGACCCCGGCCTCCCAGTCATTCAGGAAGCCGATCTGGAAGACAAGATCGTCTTGGTCCGGGTAGACCATAATGTGGTTAAAAAAGGGGTCATTCAAGACCCTTATCGAATTGAACAAACCTTCGGCACTCTTTACAATATCGTTGAACGCGGAGGGCGCCCGATTCTAATGACCCATGTAGGTCGCCCTCGGGATAAAAAGACCGGGGCCATTACCTGCGATCCGAAAAGCGGGGTGAAGCCCATTGTCCGCTATCTGGAGCAGAAACTTCACACCAACTTTGTTGTCCCTGATTTTCCTGCCGATGGTTCCAATGGGATCACTCACATCGACGATTCGATCAAACCGGTCGTCAACGACCTCCGGCAACGTAAAATAGATGGGATATATCTCCCTAATAGCCGCTGGTTTCAGGGAGAAGAGGGCCACGGACCGGAACGGGAGGCCTTAACCAGACAACTGGCCACTCTGGCCGATGTCTTTATTAATGACGCTTTCGGCTCCTGGCAAGCCCATGCCTCCACCTATGACATTACCAAATATTTGCCCTCCTATGCCGGTTTCTTAATGCAAAAGGAAATTGCCAATTTAGACCGGGTGTTAAAACCCGAACGTCCTTTCTTGGCCGTGGTGGCCGGAGCCAAGTTTGACACCAAGATCGGTCCTCTGAATAAAATTTATGAAAAGGTGGATCATCTGATTTTGGGCGGGGTTATGTATAATGCGTACTTGGCCGCCAAATTAGGGATTGAAATCGCCGGCGTTTCGGAAAGTGACGTGTTGGCAGCCAAAGAATTGGTGGCCAGAGATCAGCAATCCAGAAAGATCGTTGAACTTCCCAAGGTGATCGAATCAGAAACAATGGCTGAACCCTTTGAAGGAAAATTTCGAACCATCGGCATCAAGGATTTCAGGACCGGGAACCGTTATGGTTTCCTTTTAGATGTTGCCCCTCAGTCCTTTGAAGACCCTCAGATCAAGGAGGTTATTGCCCAGGCCAGAACGATCTTTGTCAATGCCGTTATGGGTTATTCCCCCTATTTTACTGAAGGGACCAAGGTCCTGGATCTGACTATTGATAAGAACCCGGCCGCTTACAAAATGTTTGGCGGAGGTGATACTCTCCAGGAATTTAAGGACCAGAACCCCGGCCTTTACCTGAAGGCCATTGACAACCTCCAATATTATTTTTTTACCGGTGGGGGAACGGTCCTGACAGCCATTGAGGAGGGGACCCCCTATCTATTAAAACCGATTCAGGCCTTGATGGAAAAGGGAAAGCAACAGGCCTGACGGCTTCGTAAAAAGTTCATTAGTCCCGCGTTTCGCGGGATTGCGCTGCACCCTTCGTCTCTCCCCGGCGTTCGCCGGGTGCTTATTGCGGTATCCTTCAATGTACGCCTCATTCCTAAGGATTTGCGCGCATAGTCTCGCCTTTGGCGGGAGAGTTTTTTACAGTGCCGCCCTATTTGATGACTTTTTACGAGGCCAACAGACCTGAAATGTCTTAAGGCTAATAGCTCAAAGCTGAAAGCAAAAGCTTTCACTTTGATTTATTAGCTATCAAATTCAACTTACTTGTATTAATAAACTCTCATGCCCCTCTGGGGCGCCACGAAATATGAAAATAGGTTTCGCCGAACGACGAACGGTATTTTCGTACTAATGGAAAGGCAGTATCCCTCTTGTTAGAACATACCTTTATCCATATTACCGGAATAGGTCCCAAGACCGAACAGTATCTCTGGAGACAGGGGATCTTAACTTGGACAGATTTCTTGGATCATGAAAAACCGATCCTCTCCCCAAATCGGGATGCCGTTATACGCCGGGAACTTGAGATTTCCATTAAAAAAAGAAAAGAACTTCTTTTTTTCGCCAACCGTCTTCCTCCGTCTGATCTCTGGAGGGTCTTTGAGTCCTTCAAAGAAGATGCTGTTTTTCTGGACATAGAAACCAGCGGGGGGTATCAAGGATTGGACGAAATCACGCTCATCGGCCTCTTTGATGGCCGAAAGGTACAAACCTTCGTCAATGGCCGCAATTTAGACGATTTTGAACAGGCCATCGCCTCTTATTCGCTGGTCATCACCTTTAACGGATCTTGTTTTGATCTGCCTTATCTTAGGAGGTGGTTCAGACATATCTCCCTTCCTCCAGCTCACATAGATCTGCGCTTTCTCTTAAAAAAATTGGGACTTCGAGGGGGATTGAAGGCCATAGAAAAACAGGTGGGCCTGTCCCGGGACCCCATGGTGGAGGGAATGAACGGGTTTGACGCCGTTCTTCTCTGGAAGGCCTATCAATGGGGAGATCAAACAGCCTTGGAGCGCTTAATTTTATACAACACTATGGATATTGTGCAGCTCAAGCCTTTAATGGAATTAAGCGCAAGGGAAATGAAAAAAAGACTTTTATCCTGTTCTTAATAGCGGCGCAATTTGCTAAAAAATAGTTAAAGTAAAAATTAATCAATAAGAAAACTAGTGAATTGCCAGACATCTTCTTCCTTTGGCAGCGGTTTCCCCCACATATCAAATAATGCAGATCTATTTTTTAGAGGGGTCCAATTGGTTTGTACAGATGGACACGGTCCAAGATATGGTAGAGCTTTTTCGAGAATTTCACGATAAGGCAAATCATCGGGTACTAATAGACCCTTATTAGGATTTTTTATCAGCCATATTACTCCACTTAATACAGCGGCAGCCACTTGTAACGTCGTCGCATTTTGTCCTGGAACAAGCTTGCGAGCCTCATGAATATCTAACTGCGAGCCGGTCCACCAACCGGTTAGACCATGGCCCAGCAGGAGCACGCCTAACTCATCCCTTCCATCCGTGATTTCATCTGTCATTATCCTCAATCTATTTTGGAGCTGGTAACTATGCATCGCAAGCTCATAAAGACTGAGGATAGCATTATCGCATGGCAAATAGGCATAATGAACCGTCGGCCTATAAGTGGGCCGTTTTATTTCCCCTGGAGCATCCTCCCATACCGTAAGATAGTCACTAATCGTGAATGCCTCTGCATGACGCACAAGACAGCCTATAATTTCCCCGCCTAATGGTACCCACGAGTGTACAAAAGTTCTTATCCCGGGTTGAGCAATAAATATTTGATTTCCAGGCCCACCATCCGGTGAATAGGCATATTTTGGCATTCGCCGTTCATGTGTACCCCAACCAAGTTCCGCTGGTGCTGTTCCTTCCTCATAAAAGCCGTCGATCGACCATGTATTTACAAATTCACCAACCTCTTTTGGTTTGTCAGTAATTTGTGTGTCGCGCTCGGAAATGTGTATCACTTTGGTTCCTGTTGCATAAGAAAGTCGAGCAAACGCCCCTTTTTCTCCTCCTTCGGCATCCGCGATAATTCTTTCAAATTCTTTAATGTCGAGCTTTATTTCACTGCGAATATTTCGCCTTAACATTTCAGATCCAATTTCTAAGAGGGCTTGTTTAGTAAAATGACTAACAAGCCCTGGATTTGCTCCATGATCTACTATCATTGTAGGACTCGAATTATTTTTCGATTCCATTTCTATTTTTAGTTTCCTAAGTTGCATTTGACGGAAATACAAACTCCTTTCATAAGGGGATTTACGTTCAATATCTTTGGATGGGTCCCATTCTTCAACAGATGTATTGATATACTTAACTTCATTCTCATAGCACCATCTAAGTAGTGTCAGGGTATTTATGTTCCAAGCTAAATCCACAATTAGGTCCCCAGGGCCAACATGTTTCTTTAATACATCAATAATATTTTCTTTGCTGACTTTGACCTGCTCAAACTTGGCACCTGCCTTTAATATTTCTATAATTTTTTCTCTTTGATCAATAAAATCAACTATGGTTATTTTTACCAACGGCATGTCTAAATGGCGCGCGAAAAGAGGGAGGGTGCATTGCGAAACTGAACCACAACCAATTACAAGAATTTTACCGTCGAAATGAGTTCTCTTAAAGTTGGACAATTTTTTACCTCCGTGTCATAAGCACAAAATTCCGGGCGAGTTATCTCTTATGCTTAATTAATAATTCCTGACCTGAATAAGCCGAATTCAACATGGTATCACGTAGAGAGGCAGAATTTCTCTATGCGAACTACATCAACATATCATAATGACGAAGGGATTTTTCTTTGTACTCGTCACCCCGGCCAAAACCGGGGTCCAGCAATGAATTTCTTTTAAGATTTTTAAGATAAGGAAGAAAGCTGTTTTAATTATGAGATTGTTAACAAGAATCTATTGCATCTGAATCGAAGCATATCGCTTCGGGTATTTATTCATAAATACGCTGTTCATATCCTCCTCAACAATTTGCTCTTCATCGGGGGCAACAATTGTGCTTGGAGGTGCGAAGCCATTAAAAGAGGTAGCGCTGGCACTTGTATAGGCCCCCATTCCAGGGACAAGAAGTAAATCACCAACCGCAAGTCGAGGGAGTTTCTGGTCACGAGCGACAATATCAATCGAATCACAACTCGGCCCAGCAACAACGCATTCTTCTAACGACCCAGAACGATTAGAAATTAACCTATAATCACACTTATCAAATATTTTCCCTGAAAAAGCGCCATAAACTCCATCATCAATATAATACCAAGGAGCACCATTTCGTATGGTACGGCCTATAACTTTAGTGACAAGAGTGATACAACTTCCAGAAATACATCTTCCCGGCTCTGCAATAATATTTAAGTCATCAGGGAAAAATTCTCGAAGGCTATTTCTCAAAACAGTGCAATATTGAGATAAGCTCGGCAGAACATCTTTATATGATATAGGGAAACCTCCTCCAACATCTAATGTATCGAAAGTAAAACCTTCAGAAATAGCTTCATTAAATATTTTTCTGACATACCTCACTGCATTATAATATATGATAGGATCAGTACACTGTGATCCAACATGGAACGCTATGCCTCGTATTTTTAATCCCTCGGATCTGGCTTTTTTAAGTAAGGGAAGTATGTCATGCTCATGAGCTCCGAATTTAGAAGATAAATTTACTACACAATGTGGGTTAGTAATTGCTACCCTAAGAAGCAAATTTGAGCATGGCGCTAATCTTTTTAGCTTTTTTATTTCCTCCATATTGTCAAAAACAAACCATTTAATTCCTTGTTTTACTGAACTTTCTAGGTCGGATTCTTTTTTTATGGGATTGGTATGGATCATATTATCTGTAGAAACCCCAATTTCTTGACAAATAGAAATTTCTCCACATGAAGCTACATCTATACCATCAACAAGATTTGATATTATCTTTAAAAGAGCCTTGTTGGGATTTGATTTCATTGCATAGAAAATCTTAACTCCAGGGAGATGTTCCCTGAGGGTATTAATGCTGTTAATTACTTTTGTTGGTGAAAATATTAAAAATGGAGTTGGATATTTTTTCAAGAGGTGTTCTGTTTGAGAAAAGTTGATGACCGGCTGCTCAAGAGAGTTATTTGTAAGGCTTGATTTGAAGGAAATTATTTTGTTTTTCATTTTTCGGTACACCTCACTTTATTATTTTTTAGCCCTCAAACTATTTTTCTTTCAAAAAAATATTATTAAAATTGTGGAGGCCAAGTAATTAACAGTAACTCTGCATCAGATTTACTATTATTTTCGAATGAATGCTCTTGATCTGCTTTAAACTGAAAGCAGCAGCCTGCTTTGGCGATCCATTTTTTTTTACCTAAGAAAATTACTAACCTTCCCTTTAATATGTAACCTACTACCTCACCATTATGAGGTTTAATTGGCCCTAATTTTTGATTCTGCGCAATAATCAGTTTAGATGGCTCCATGGCCATTGTCGTTGAATGAGGACTAAGAAGCTCAAACTTATCAATCCCCTGTTCTTTAATCTCCACCCTATCTCTTTTCCCAAATACAAAAGGTTTTTTGTCCTCCGTGGAAAAAAAATCGCTTAGAGTTTCACCAAAGACAGCAAGGACCTTTGTTAAATATTCAATTGATACTGAACTCTTATTACTCTCTAACAGAGAGATAAAAGCAGCGGTAAGATCAGATCGTGCGGCCAATTCATCTTGGGTTAACTGATTGGCCAATCGGAGCTCTTTTATTCGTTTTCCTAAGTTCACCCGACCTCGTTTATATAAAGTACTAATAAAACGTTTTTTAAGTAATGCTTATTATCACCAAATTTGTTATTTGTCAATTGTTATTTTAGTACTAAATTATCACTTATTTAACAACAAGTTATAAATAAAACGATTTTTTCACCTGAAATTAAGCCTAAATTAATAAAACAACAATTTAAATAAAGTATTATTAAAATGTTCTTTAAGTTTTACTTATTAATGACATTTTTAGTTGGCATTTGTTTTGTTTTTCCATTTTATATCAAAAACTTTGAATTCCTCTCATGGAACTATTGAGAGGATATGGGTATTACCTTTTGAGGATTTGATTTCCTATGAGGCATGGGTAGAAAATCCAGGCCAATTATGATACAACGGGGGAAAAACTTGGGTGGTTGTTAAAATTTCATTATAATGTATCGTGTGAAAGCACGGGATTATTTATTTTTTCTATAAATTATCAAGAAATTATTTACTTTTCTGGATTTTTATCATAACCTGAAAGTAAATGGCATTTCTTAATAAAAAATAGCCTACTTGCTTATAGGCTGAAGCACTTGACAAAATGGCTTTGAATTTTAACTCGTTCAATGATCTGAGTTCTTATACCCGACGTATTCTAAAGGCCTCCAAACTGGGAATTTTACTATCGGTGGCGTGGTGCCGAGAAATTGGGCCCAACAGGTCGGGCCTTTTTTAGAAATTCTTCAATACTGATTAAAAGAAGTCCTTCTCTTGAAACGTTTTTCTTGTGGAGTTCATCTGTCCCGAACCTGCACATTGGGGCGGCTTAAGCGGTTGTACCTATTCGGAGGGAGTTTCCTGGGGGAAATTTAATTCCCTTGAGGAAGGAGGGCGTTATGCCGAGGTTTTGTGCGATGCCATGATTGCCTGGCCTGTTTTGATGGCCGGGGTCCGACAAAAGATCCTAAGAAAAAGGAAGGATCGACTAAATGAATTCCAGAAGAAAAAATTCTTTTTATCTTTTCATTTCCATATTGCTTTTGGCTTCCCTGTGCCTTGAAGTTTGGGCCAACGAAACTGAACCCATTGAAGGACGCATAACCGAGATCAATGAAAAACGAGGAACTATTACCATAAACGGCCAAGTCCTGGATGCCTCGGATTTTGAGCTGTCCGACCTGCAAGTGGGTTACTGGATCATGGGGGAATTTGTCAAAGAAAAAGGGAAATTGAAGCTTATTGACCTTGAAGTAATTAAGTAAAAATTATCTTGACATGGGCTTTTAGATCGCCTATTATCTCTCATTATACAAAAATATGCATTGTCTATCTTCTTGAAAAAAGATGGGTTTTTAGATTTTTTTGTTTATTCTGTGGCTGACTTAAGCATTTTAATTTAAGCAAAGGAGGTGAATCAATATGCGGAAAATAATTTCCTTGGTGCTTGTTGTAATGTTGTTCGTGGTCTTTTCTTTTGCCTTGGGATGCAAGAAAAAGGAAGAGGCTCCGCCACCCGCACCTGCGGCTGAACAAAAAGCCCCGGAACCAGCTCCGGCTCCTGGACCGACTGGAGATACTGGAGCGAAAGGTGACACAGGTGCCACTGGTGCCACTGGTGCCACTGGTGCCACTGGTGCCACAGGTGCCCCAGCTCCGGCTCCAGAAAAAAAATAGTTTCTTGTCTTCATTGAATCTTTCAGCAAAAGGGACAGCTTGTCAAAATTGAACAAACTGTCCCTTTTCTTTTTCTCTACCCCGGGTGTTATAAGGTGTTATAAAAGGAAATTAATCGAGGATAGTTCGTTGGTGTTAGTCTGTCACGAAATTAGGATTCGAGGATTCAAGGGGTGGAGGAAGTTGACGGTAAAAGGATACGGTTTTTTTGAACCTTGAATCTTAAACCCAGGACTTAATATCCCTTGAATCCATTTTTCAACCATTGATGTTGTCCCTTGAAAGATGAGACTTTATTTTTGAAGGGGCTTTGGCAGTCCCAGTTTGTTTCGCAATGCCTCTTCGTAAGGCAATCCGACCAGATAAATCCCATCCATAAAAATGAAAGTCGGGGTTGAATCAATCCCTTTCTTCTGGAGGAAGGCTAGCGTATTATTCACTTTTTTGATTCCCTCCGGACATTGGTTGCCCGATTGATAACCGCTGTCAAAGCCTTCGATCCCTTTATTGTCGCAGAGGATGGAGATACATTGTTCTTTGGCCCCTTGGTGTGAGTCCAATGGGAAAAATAAAAAACGAACCTGCAGATCCTCTTTTTCAACCAACCATTTCTTTAAAAGGGTTTCAGCTTTTTTGCAATAAGGACATTGAGGGTCGGTTACCAGATAGATCAGCTTTTTCCCCTGGCCCAGAGTGAAGGCCGTCAGGGGTTCTATTTGGAGAAGTTCTTCAGGAGTCAACCGGTTTAGCAATTGAACGGTTTCCTGGGTCACGTTCCTCCCGGTTTTTAATTCATGCAGATCGCCGGTCAATACGAAATCACCCTGTGAATCGGCATAAAAGAGGTGCATCTGGGCCCCTATTTTTACTTGAATCTGACAGAGACCCGGCACTTCACTCGGACTGATTTTGGTTATCTCAAACTGTAATTTCGGAAAGGTCTTCTGGATTCCCTGCTGTAGTTTTTCTTTCTGAGGACATCGGGTCGAAACCGAAGCAGTGAAAGCTGAGCATCCCCATAAAGTCAATGCTATGGAAACAAGAGGAATAATAAAAAGCCGGGTAAAACGAACCATATTTTTCTCCTTTTTTTGGGAAGCCAAGAAATTTTACCCCGTTCGGGCCATTTCCACAAAGGCCTCAATCTGTTTTTCGACTTGACTCGGTGCATAGCTGCGGGAATCGGTATGATCGGCCTCGATGATCAGGCCCGGTTTGCCGGTCAGCTCGGAAACTTTTTTTTTAAGATCGTACTGACCGAGGGAATAGGTCTTGCAACTCCGGTTGGAATGCATGATAAATCCATTGGCCTGATACTGTTCCATTAAATCTACCATTTTAGCCACCTTGTGCTCCAATCCCAAATTGAGGTGAACCGAGGCATAAGACCGGGAAAGACTTTCCAGAGGATTATCCAGATCCAAAGGTTTTAAGGTCCAGGCAGAGGTATAGGTATCGGCCACCAGGACAGCCCCGTGTTTGGCCAGGAGTTGAGATAAGTTTCGGATGTCGTACCAGATGGGGATATTATCCCAGATCAGCCGGATATCTTCCCGGGCAAAGGCCCCCTGCCCTTTTTTCACCCTCTCTTCGAGTTCTTTTTTCAGTTTTCGATAATACCGGACGGCCCAGCCGGTCCCTCGCAAGGTGACAATCGGGGCCATATGGATAAAGGCATCAAAGGCGGCAAATGGGGCCGGATGGATGCGGGAAAGTTCCAGGATCTCCTTCCACAAACCGACGGCCTCCACGGACCTGGCCGAAACCTTAAGAAAACGCTTTTCTGAAAAAGGACGTTTCATTATCCTTTCGAGGAAGGAGATATATTCTTCCATCTGCCTTCGGACATATTTTAAGGTGTGCTCTGTAAGTTCTTTATAAATAAAAGGGGTGTCCATGAAGAAAAGCGGCACCTGGAAATTTCTGGCCTGAATTTCATACCACTTGATGACCGTCCCGCAAATGTTATTGGCACAGACCAGAAAATCAGGTTTGGGCAGGACCCCGAGCGGACCTTTGCCACTCATGGAGCTGCCGATATCCAAACGGGCATAAGAGCAGAGATCCCGGGAATATCCCTGAGATTCGGCCGTCTCGCACAGGGATACCGCCATTTTACCGGCGCCGCACATGGCCCCGTAATTTTCCGGATAAAATGGAAGGACCCCCATGGCATAGAGGGGTTCCACCGGTCCGCCGCTGGTGATCCAGGCCACTTTCTTCCCAAACCATTTGGGATTCTTGGCCATCAAATAATAGCCCTTCATCAGACGGCGATAGGCTTTGACGGACTCGATTTCACGATAGGATTTTTGGGCTGTTGCTTCTGCTGCCATGTTTTTCCTTGTACCTTATGCCTGTCAGCTTAGCATTTCCACAAAAGCCTGCAACCTGATTTTCATCTGTTCCCTGGACTGAGAAGGATCTTCGATCTCCAATAATAACGTGGGGAACCCCCTGGTTTCCAGATATTTTTTTAAATCCGGGTAATCGAAATAATAGGGCTCACAGTATTTATAGAAAAGGAAAACGACTCCTCTGGCTCCTGATTCCTGGACCTCCTTTAAAAGAATCTCCTGATGGTCCAGGGTTCCCTGGTGCTTTGTCGGACAGAAATAAGTGGTAAAATAACGGTCGACCAGTGCCTCCAGGGGATCTTTACCTTCCTGGACGTCCAGACGAAGTATACGCCCTCCGCTGCAAAGATCATCGTGGACAATATTGGCCCCGGCCTCTTCAATCAAAGAAAACCAATCGGCAGAATGGACGAGGTTCCCGGAGAGATAAAGAGGCACCCCAGCGGTCTTACCTTCGGACTGCTTCGGTAATAACTCCAAGAATCGGGTCAGCATCTGGAGATATTGTTCCCGATCCATCAGGTATCCGGCCCGGACAACTTGGGCCATCACCTTACCGGAAAGGCGCCCTGGATCAAGACGCATTATGTCATATAAGTTTCGAAGTTGCTCCCGAATTCCATTAAAAAGCCGGTTGGCCCTTTGCAAACTCTCCGGAGAGATCTTCCCCAGCCTCTTTTCCAGAGCCGTCTTAAGACCTTCCAACTCGGTTTTAAAAAAATCTCTGGCCAACGGAGAATTCAAACGCGTGGGAACCTTCAGGTTGAACTGAAAGGCCAGGCGCCCTTGAAGGGCCCAGATATCGGCCAAGCCTTTCATGGAGTCGCAGCTCTGGCTGAAAACGATACCCTGCAGAAAATCCAATTCCCCCCGGAGATAGCTTTCCAAAGAGGATTTCACCAGGTGACAGCAAAAGGCCTGCAGATGGGCCTGGGCATGGGATATTTTAACCGGCAGTCCTATCAGCCGGATGGGGATAGCCCCCCCAGCCTGAAGGAGTTCTTCCGGGACGTATGGGCAGAAAAAACCAATAGGCATCCGCCCCCAAGGAAGATGGGAGGCGATTTCCGAATAGCCCCATGAGGCTATCTCCTCTACCTCTCTAATAAGATTTAAAAATGGGGGGTCTTGAGTCAATTGGTCCTTATTAACAGGTCGCTGAAAAAGGCCCATCTACTGCGTTGCCCTTATCCCTCGTCATTGCGGCGTACTTCTATGTACGTCTCATTCCTAGGGATTGCGGGCGCCTTGTATCTGGACCTTTTTGAGCAACCTGTAAAAAAAGCTTTTCCTCATCCAGTTAATTATCTCATGAAATTTAAATACCGCCTGTCTTGAAAAATATAAGAAAAGGCTTTAAGGGTCAAGGAAAATGAATCCAAGAACAAGAAAAAGAGAACCTGGGGGGCTTGCAATTCTTTTTCAAAGCTGCCATGATAGACTATAAAACCTCGGAAAATCACTTATACTGATCTTTGGTCGATTGACAGGGAGAAAATTTCTGATGAAGATCCAATTCAAGATATGGTTGGAAAAGGATAAACGGGTTCTTTTTGGAGAAGGCCGAAATCAGCTTCTCCAGGCCATTGAAGACTATGGGTCCCTGGCCCAGGCGGCCAAAAAGATGAATATGTCCTATCGGGCGGCCTGGGGGCGGTTAAAGGCCTCCGAGGATCGATTGGGCTTCCTCTTGGCTGAAAAGGATACCGAACAGGGGAAAAAGGGGGGGCTGCGTTTGACTTCCCAAGGGAAGGCCCTCTTGGATCAATATAAAAACATCCATCAGTCCGTGGAATCACTGGTGGGAGAATTGGAACGGAAATTTTTTTAAGCAGAAGATGGAAAACGGTCTGTCGGATCTGGAAAAAGTAATTATCCGGGAACTCACCGGGGATCTTCCTGCCACCGCTCAACCCTTTGCCCCAATCGCGCGACAATTGGGGATCTCTCAAAAGCACCTCTTGCAAATAATAAAAAAATTGAAGGATGAAGGATTCATCCGCCGGTTTGGAGCAACAATCAGGCACCGAAATTCAGGATTTTCGGCCAACGCTATGGTGGTTTGGAGGATTCCCGAGGGGAAAATAGATGAAGTGGGCCGGACTATGGCTTCTTACAGAGAGGTGACCCATTGTTATCATCGCCGTCCTCAAGGCAATTGGAAGTATAATCTCTTCACCATGATCCATGGGGCAAGCGAAGAAAAATGTCGGCAGATAATCAAAAAGATTTCCCGGGCTACGGCCATGAACGATTATCAATTGCTCTTCAGCCGGAAAGAACTGAAGAAAACCACTATGAGGTATTTTAATGAATAATCCCTCACCGAAATCAGAAACCCTGTTTACACGGGGCCAAACCGTAATTCCCGGTGGGGTTAACAGTCCGGTCCGGGCCGCTAAATCCGTCGGCACTATCCCTTTGTTTATCAGCCGGGCCGAAGGCTCGAAAATCTTTGATGTTGATGGGCATTCTTATATAGATTATGTGGGGTCCTGGGGACCCCTTATTCTGGGTCATGCCCATCCTCAGGTGGTGGAAGCCGTCAAGCGGGCAGCCGAAAAGGGAACAAGCTATGGCGCTCCGACCGAGGCGGAGATCGAACTGGCGGAAAGGATCGTGGCCTGTGTCCCTTCCATAGAGATGGTCCGACTGGTCACTTCCGGGACCGAGGCGACCATGAGTGCTGTCCGGCTGGCCAGGGCCTATACCAAACGTTCTTTGATCATCAAGTTCGACGGTTGTTATCACGGACATGGAGACGGTTTTTTGATTAAGGCCGGTTCAGGGATAGCCACCTTGGGCATTCCCGGAAGCCCTGGCGTTCCTAGAGAGATTGCCTCCTTGACGCTTTCCCTGCCTTATAATGATTTGGAAAAAGTTCGTCAGACCTTAAAGACAATGGGTGATCAAGTGGCTGCAGTGATTGTGGAACCGGTGGCCGGCAATATGGGTGTTGTCTTGCCCATACCTGGTTTTTTAGAAGGGCTGCGAGAAGAAACCCGCCGGTATCAATCTCTATTGATTTTTGATGAGGTCATAACCGGGTTTCGGGTGGCCCTCGGCGGGGCACAGGAACGCTTTCAAATAATGCCCGATTTGACCTGCCTGGGAAAGATCATCGGCGGCGGTCTGCCGGTCGGGGCTTACGGCGGAAATAAAAAGATCATGTCCTTCATTGCCCCGGAAGGCCCGGTTTATCAGGCCGGAACCCTTTCCGGCAATCCTCTGGCCACGGCTGCCGGATTGGCCACTTTGAACGTCCTTTCTCAAAAAGGGATCTATGCGCAATTGGAAGAAAAGGCCGCCTTCTTTTTTGAAACACTGAATGTCCTGGCTCGATCCAGAGGGATTCCTTTGGTCATGACCCGTATGGGATCCATGGGCAGCCTCTTTTTTACCCAGGATGAAATTCGGGACTATGAAACGGTTCAAAAGGCCTCTTCGGAAATCTATGCCCGATTCTACCGGGAAATCCGTTCCAGGGGAGTCTATTTGGCCCCTTCGGCCTTTGAGGCCCTTTTTATTTCTTCAGCCCATTCTCAGGAAGATATGGAAAGAACGTTGGAAGCGACCGATGAGGTATTTGAATTATTGAAATAAAAAAGGATTCAAGGGGTCGAGGATTACAGGGTTCAAGTGAAAAGCCTGGAAATAAAAACCCTGGAATCCTCGAATTCAGGAATCCTTGAATCCTATTTCTTGTGATCGTACCAGCCGGCGCCGGTCTTTCGGCCTAAACGATTAGCCCGGATCATGGTTTTAAGCAGGGTTGGGGCCACCCATTTATTCTCTTTATTTAATTCATTGTAAAAATAATCGGCCACGTTCTTGGCGATATCCAGACCGGTCAGGTCCATCAATTCAAAAGGTCCCATAGGGTAATTGAGCCCCAGTTTTACGGCCTTGTCCACGTCTTCCGGTGTGGCAATGCCTTCTTGAACGATGTTAATGGCCTCGATAAAGTGAGGGATCATGACCCGGTTGACTACAAATCCCGGAGAATCCTTCTTGACCTCTATCGTTTCCTTGCCCATCTTTTTAGCCAAATCGGTGGTGATCTGGACGGTTTGATCGCTGGTCTGATAGGCCCGGATGACCTCCACCAAACGCATCAAAGGGACCGGATTAAAAAAATGCATACCCACCACCTTGTCCGGCCGTTTCGTGGCCACGGCGATCTCGGTAATCGACATGGAGGAGGTGTTGGTGGCCAGAATGATCTCGGGTCGGCAAATCCCGTCCAACTCTTTAAAAACCGCTTTTTTTAAATTCAGGTCCTCGAGCACAGCCTCGATGACAAAATCCACATCCTTGAGGTCGGCCATCTTGGTAGTCCCTTTGATTCGGCCCAGGATCTCCTTTTTCTGGTCTTCGGTCATCTTACCCTTTTCAACACTCTTGCTTAAAAAACCGATGATATTTTTAAGGCCGTTTTCCACGAAACGTTCCTCTACATCCCTCATTACCACCGAACATCCGATCTGGGCCGCTATCTGGGCAAGCCCATTGCCCATAGCTCCTGCGCCGACCACTCCCATTTTTTTGATCTCCATAAACAACCTCCTCTTAAAATAATAATCAGAATTTTTATTTATTGATTACCTGCACCTTCTCTTCCTTTTTTGTCAATTCTGATCCATGGTCAAGATCTTCTTGACAGGAAGAACAAAATGCCATAAATTACATACTATGGAAGAACAAAATCAAAAAACCAAACCCGATACCTCCCAGGACTGGATGATTATTTCCATTGTCTTTTGGATTGTCTTTGTCTTGATCGTCACCATCGGGTATCTGGTCAATCCCAATTATACCCCACCTATCAAACCATAGATTTCGGATTGTGGATTTCACAAACGTTCCATTTTAGCATCCTATTTAGCATCCTATGAACTGAGAATTTTACAGACGCTCCTTACACAAGGATGAGGGGTCTTGTTTGGGAAATTATCCACCCTTAAGCCATAAGCTATCTGACAGGCTCAAACTTAAAAATATTTTTTAGTAGCAGGCCTACACAAAAGCCCGAAACAGGCTGAGAGGAAGGCATACGTCTCCTAAACAAAATTAGCCATTGGGCCGGATTGCAGACTCATAATCACCTGTTGGATAATTTCCCAAACAAAACCCTTCATCCCCAACCTCGTTAATCAAAGGCCCAATCCCTTTTAATCCACTCCAATGCCTCTTCCCGGCTTGAGACCTTTCCTTCCCATTGCGCCTCCTGGATTTCCGAAAAGACGGTTTTGAACAAAGGGCCGGGGGTCAAGCCCAGCTCGATCAGGTCTTTTCCCGAAACAAGAGGGGGGTTTCCCTGCCAGAGACGGATGATTTCGTCTCTGAAGGAAAGGGATTGACGCCACAAATCAACAAGTCGGTCTTCCAAATCTTCTGGTTTTTCTTTTCCCTGGGCCGCCAGGCTATCAGCCAGGGCCAGTAAAAAGATCCCGTTTAATTCCTCCCCGATCATTCTTACGAATCGGATCACGGCCCTACGAGTAAGGGCCTTCTTGTATCCTTCCTGAACCAGATAAAAGGGCTCCATGTGCCAGCCGATCATTCGTTCAATAAATTTTTTTTCGCCGGCACTGGAACGATACCGCCTGGCTATCAGGCCGAACTGCTTTTTTGAGGTCTCAGCATGTCCATAAAAGGTCCTGTGTCCTGCCTTTTCACCTTCTGTTGCCGCCTTTCCCAAATCGTGAAACAAGGCCGCCCATTTCAGCCAGGCCGCTTTCCTGTTCTGCTTCAAATAAGAAGATGTTTCCGCTGCCAGGTCTCCCGGAAGGGGAATATCCCTTTGAATCAATTCTTCCAAACATCGTAAGGTCTGCAGACTGTGCTGAAAAACATCGAGATGATGATATCGATCCTGACTGATTCCTTTTAAAGGATCCATTTCAGGGAAAAGGCATTTAAACAGACTGACTTCTTCCATGGCTTGGACAGCAATAAAACTGACAGGCTGAGAAAGCAAGGTCATCCATTCATAATGAATGCGTTCCGGAGCGCTGCAGGTCAGGATTTGCGCTGATTTCTTAATGGCCCGCAGCGTCTCAGGATTAATGGTTAAAGCCAGTTGGGCTGACAATCGAAAGGCCCGAAGCATCCGCAAAGGGTCCTGTTGAAAACAATCCGGGGAGGTTATCCGCAGGACCCTATCCTGCAGGTCCTGTATCCCGTTTAAGGGATCATAAGGGAGCCATTCCCCTTGAGAAAAGGCCTGGGCCAGAGAAAGACTGATAGCGTTAATCGTAAAATCCCTGCCCCTCAGGTCGGCTTCCAGGTCAGGACCTCGGAATACAGCAAAATCGAAGGTCTGGTCAGGTAGGACTACCCGGGCCATCTCCCCTTCTTCCCGAAGCAAAACGAAGGTCCCGCCTGTTCGCTCGGCAAAAATTCCGGCTGCTTTCAGGGCTTGGTGAGAAAGGGTCAAGTCCCAATCCTGGGTTTCCATGTTGAGCAGCCTGTCGCGAACCAGCCCTCCGACCAGAAAAATATCCGCCCCGACTTCCTGAGCAATGTTAAGAAGAAGATTGAATTCGGGTTGATCGACCACCCACTGACGCAGCTTTTTTATTTGCTCTGATTCCATAGGTTCAGGTATAAAAAAATTAGGATATAGGGTATAAGGAGCAAGGTCAAGGGTGCAAGGGGAATAATCAAATCTTATATCCTGGATCCAGAAATTCCAAATCGTTTTGGTTTATTTTTGCCTTGGTCCTTTGACCTCGAACTTTGAACCTTGAACTTTAAACTTTGCTCTATGACGTCTTCCCCTCACATTCTTTTAATCAATCCCCATATCTGGGACTTTACCGCTTTTGATCTCTGGGCCAAACCCCTGGGGTTGCTCTATCTGGCCGGGGTTCTTCGGAACAATGGTTATCAGCTGCATCTTTTGGATTGTCTGGATGTCCATTTTAAAGGCACGACAGTTCTGCCCCCTTTACCGCCCCGTCGGGCCTTTGGCCAAGGCAAATACTTCCGCCAGCGCCTTTCTAAACCGCCCGGTTTACAGGATATCCCCAGGTATTATTACCGGTATGGAGTTCCTCCGGCGGTTTTTCTTCAAGCCTTGAGAGAACTTCCCCGACCTCGGGCTGTTTTGGTCACTTCTTCCATGACCTATTGGTATCCGGGAGTACAGGAAACAATACGTTTAGTCAAATCCGTTTATCCGCGGGCGCCTATTATCCTAGGCGGTATCTACGCCACCTTGATGCCTGATCACGCCCGAAAGATGGTACGACCGGATCATCTTATCATTGGACCGGGAGAGGGGGCAATTTTAAAATTAGTGGACTCGATTACTGGACAACCTTCGCCCAATATCCCGAACCCTGATGACTTGGACAGCTATCCTTTACCGGCTTTTGATTTATATCCCTCACTTGACTATATCTGTCTCCTGACTTCCCGGGGGTGTCCTTTTTCCTGCCCTTATTGCGCCTCTAACATCCTGCAATCCAAGGTTCGCCGGCGGTCGGCCGAAGGGGTGAGCGATGAAATTGTTTATTGGCAGCGGACGAAAGGGATTTTGGATTTCGCTTTTTATGATGACGCCTTGTTGATCGGCTTTGAGAATCATCTGGGGCCGGTACTGGAGGAAGTACTTAAGCAAAATAGGGGCTTCCGGTTTCATACCCCCAACGCCATTCATGTTAGGGAAATTAATTTGGAACGGGCACGTCTCCTTTATAAGGCCGGGTTCAAGACCTTGCGTTTGGGCCTGGAAACGACCAATTGGGAGCGGCAAAAGGCCTGGGGAGGCAAGATGGATAAGGCGGATCTACAGCGGGCCATAACCTCGTTACGAAAAGCCGGATTTGCACCTAATCAGGTTGAGGCCTATCTGCTGATCGGTATGCCCGGTCAGACCCTTTCGGAAATCGAGCAGACGATCCGGGAGGTGAAGACCCTGGGGATCCGCCCCAGACTGGCGGAATATTCCCCCTTACCCCAAACAGCGCTCTGGCCCGAGGCCTGCCAATCCTCCCGATTTCTTCTGGCGGATGATCCGATATTTCACAACAATTCTCTGCTTCCTTGTTTGAATCCTTTTTCCTGGGAAACGGTTCAAGTCCTGAAGGACCTGGCCAGGGCCTAAGGGGGGATCGCTTTCCGGTAAAAAAAACCTTGACATCGTAAATTCAACCTGTTATGAAAAAAAGAATTATTGGAATAACCTTCGAAAAAAAAGGGGGTGGTTTGCGAATTTTATAACTAAAAAAAGAGGTTAGGAGATTTTATTTGTGGAAGAAAAGACTATTTTTAAAACTTCAACTTCAACTAAGGAGAAAAAGAGATGATGAAAAAATTAGGGATGATTGCTTTTGTTATGCTCTTGATGGTAGCCCTCGCCCTGCCGGCCTTCGCCATTACCATTGAAGGCGCCAAAGGGGAAAGGTTCACCGTAGGGGGCGAAGCGGATTTTGATATCGGTTTCTATAGTACCGATCAGCCCACGAATACCGTAGCCTGGCCTAATGGGGTCAATAATACTAATGGGATCAATAATACTACTGTGCCCCCTAGTAGGATTGGGGTTTCCCGCACCGAGTTGGTTGCTGCAGCTCCATATTGGAACACCATATGGTTTAAGTTGGACACGGGTCCGGCCTCGTTGTTCGCCAGATTCTACACCGTGGGTGACTTTGCAAATAATATCCATTCGCTAAACATTAACGGCGTAACGACCGCGCAAGGAACATCTAATAACTCAGCTGGTTATGGACCGTCTTATGGTGATAGCCAGCAATACCAGGTAGGTATTGATGTTTTTTATGGGAGCTATAAATTCGGAAACTGTACGATTTCAGGCGGTAAAATGGAAGGCAGCACAATCACTTTGGCTATGTCTCAAGTATTTGGGTACACCCCCAGTGTGCAGCAGGCCGGTCATGTCGCCGGCCTTGGCTACGGGGCTATCTATGATCAAAAGGCTCCCCAAATACGTTGGGAACAGCATATCAACAAAATGTTCGGTTATCAGATTTCTCTTGTACAACCGGGAACCTATGATGCTTATGGCGCTGGTCTCAACCTTAATCAGGCCCAGCCAATATATGGACAAAATTCTTATGCCTCGTGGCCCATGCTCGCTGTCAAGCTCGACCTGAACTTCGGCCCTGTCATGATCTTTCCGGCCGGTGCAATTCAGCAAGTCCAATGGGATAATTTGCCAGCCGGCTGGGATAAAAACTTGACTACCTGGTTGGTTCGTTTACCGGTCCTGGTACACGTCGGGCCGTTTACAGGTATGTTTGAAGCTGCTTATGGCCAGAACCTCGCTGGTGACACTACCTTTGATGTCAATATGTGCCAAGGGGAATCTGCTTGGGGTGGCTTTTTTAGGAATAAAACCGGCCAGATCCTGAACAGCAACACATTTGCCTATTGGGGTGATATAGCCGTGACCTTCGGTATGTTTACCCCGCATATCTATGCAGGCCAGGATATATCCATACCGGACAGCGGTGTATATCAATATGGGGAAAAGTATAACACCAGGACTTTATATGGTATCAACTGCTACATCAAGCTAAGCAAAAATTTTACCATAATTCCTGAAATTTATGCGTCTGATTTGGGTTATGCCTGCGGCTTTCCCAATCCATATTATCCCGCCCCGTATAACCAAAAAGTCGGCATTGGACAAGATGTGGTGGGCGGCCTTGAGTTCAAGTTTCAATTCTAATTCAACCTAAAACAATGATTCCCAAAACCCTGGAGTGGTAACCCTCCAGGGTTTTTTTATTTTCATATTGGTTTTAATCTGTTGACAAAAAATTCATCCATTGATAAAAAATGGGCTAATCATTTTTTAATCACTTTTTTAATCACTTTGATTAGGTTAGGGTATCGGTAATCACTTGGCAGTCTTGTCATTCCGGATCCCCGATTACGACCTTCGAGGGCAGGCTTGATCCGGAATCCAGTCTTTTCAACCTGGATTCCCGCTGGAGTTTATCCCGCACTTGATGCGGGACGGGAATGACGGGCTGGGAACAATTGTAAACCTGTTATTGAGACAAAATACATTAGCTTAAAGCTGTCGGCTAAAAAGAGGTCATTATGAAGATACTGGTCAGTGATAATTTATCGGAAAAAGGGGTGGAGATCTTTAAGAAAGCCAAAGGGATCCAAGTGGACGTCAAAACCGGCCTGACCCCCGATGAATTGAAGGCCATTATCAAAGAGTATGACGGGCTGGTCATTCGCAGCGCCACCAAGGTTACGGCTGAAATTATCAAGGCGGCCGATAAGCTCAAGGTAGTGGGCCGGGCCGGGATCGGTCTGGATAATGTGGATATCCCGGCCGCTTCCCAGCGGGGTATTGTGGTCATGAACACCCCGGAAGGCAACACCATAACCACGGCCGAACATGCCATTTCGCTGCTTCTGGCCTTGGCCCGGAAAATTCCTCAGGCCACGGCCTCCCTTAAAGATCAGAAATGGGAAAAGAAAAAATTCCAGGGCAAGGAAATATTCAACAAGACCTTGGGGATTATCGGGTTGGGGAAAATCGGCAGTATAGTGGCCGACCGGGCCAAAGGACTCAAAATGCAGGTGATCGCCTACGATCCCTTTATCCAGCCGGAAATTCTATTAACAAAAGGGATTGAACCGGTCACGTTGGAAGAACTCTATCAACGGGCTGATTTCATCACCATCCATACGCCTAAGACCAAGGATACCCTGGGCCTGATCAACGCCCAGGCTATTTCTAAAATGAAAGACGGGGTGATGATCGTCAACGCCTCCCGGGGGGGCATCGTTGATGAAAAGGCCCTCTATGAGGGATTAAAGAGCGGCAAAGTAGGGGGAGCGGCTTTAGATGTCTTTGAGACCGAGCCTCCCGGAGAATGCCCGTTGTTTTCTCTGGACAACTTTGTCTGTACCCCTCATCTGGGTGCCTCGACGGATGAAGCCCAGGAGAATGTGGCTGTATCCGTGGCCGAACAGATAGTGGATTATCTGCTGCATGGGGTCATTAAAAATGCAGTCAATGTCCCTTCGGTCAGCGCCAATCTTCTGGAACGAATCAAGCCCTATCTGGTGTTGGCCGAACGATTGGGGGCTTTCCAGTCTCAGATCCTTAAGGGCGGGATGACTGAGGTCTTGATTGAGTATCTGGGAGAGGTGGCCGGATTCGACACCAAGCCGATGACCGTTTCCGTGCTTAAAGGACTCTTGTCTCCGATCCTGAAGGATGTAGTCAATTTTGTCAATGCCCCGATTTTAGCCCGGGATCGCGGCATAAGGGTGATCGAATCCAAAACCGATACAGTTGATGATTTCCTGAATCTGATCACCTTAAGGGTAAAGACCCAGAAGATGGCAAGTTCCATCTCCGGGACCCTTTTCGGAAAATATGAACCCCGGATTGTTCGCTTGAACAAATTTCGCCTGGAGGCCATTCCCGAGGGACATATGCTCTTGATCTATAATGAAGACAAGCCCGGAGTGATCGGAAGTATCGGGATAACCTTGGGAAAACATCAAATCAATATTGAACAGATGCAGGTGGGACAGGAAAAAGAAAAGGGAGAAAATATAATCCTCTTGACCACGGATCGGGCCGTTTCGGAACCGGCCCTCAAAGAACTTATGGCCCTGCCTTTAGTAAAAAAGGCTCAGCCCTTGGAATTGTGAAGGAATAGGGGTCTGGGATTCAAGGATTCAAGGGTTCAAATAAAAAACAAAGGGGCGGGTTATTAACCCTGCCCCTGCCCAAGAAAATTCACCGACATTTCTTTAACAACTGCACGAACTGCCGCAGGAACTTCCACCTACACTCAAGGCCGAAGTGACGGAAAATCCGGATCGTCCATTAGAATTTATAAAATCTACCTTGACCTCTTTAGCCTGTTCGGACAACGATTTATCGATCAGATAAGTAATTCCATTGGTATCATAAACGTTGTCGGTTTCTTTTGACTCATCCAGAGCCAGGGCCAACGACGGCCCCGATCATCCGCCTTGGCTTAAAAAAATCCGGATGGCAGAGCTTATTTTTTGTTTTTCAAAATGATCCCTGATGGCCGCCTGTGCGGTTTCGGTAATGGTTAACATAATTGATCCTTTCAATAATGATAAAAATTTTGATAGAGATTCTTACCTCTAATCCCTTGGAGTGATGGAGTATTGGAGTATTGGTTTTTTAGACCATTATTAAATCACTCCATTACTCCAACCTATTTTCTCTTTTTAATTCGTCTCAGAATTAAGAACAAAACATTCAAATATCTTTGGTTGGTTTTAATATAGGTATTTATTCCTTTTTGTCAAGAAGACCGCCCGATCCTTTCCAGAATCGGCTGAAGACTGATGCGATGGTCTCCCAGTCCGAGATTGGCCCGGTCAAGGCCGAAGGCCAGGCCAAGGAGCTGGGAAATAAAAAAGGTGGGTAAGCCAAATCCGTCATGATGTTTTCTTTCCAGCATCATCTGGCCCCGGTCGAACTGGGAAAAACAGGATGGACAGGCTACGGCCACGGCCTCTATACGATGTTTTTTCATATGTTGCAGTTTTTCCCTGGTAATCTCATTAGCTGCCTGGGCATCGATGTTGGTTCCCAGGGCCGACCCGCAGCAAAGGAATTTTCTGGAATATTGGGTCGGCTTGGCCCCCAACACCTCCAGTATTTGATCCATACTGACCGGCACATAACTGGCCGCTTCCGACAGCTCATCAGGATACATGAGCCTGGGAGGACGGTATAGATGGCAGCCATAATGACATCCGATCCGCATCCCGTCCAAAGGATACTGGACCTTCTCGGCGATTCGCTCCAATCCGACTTCTTTATAAAGCACGTCCAAAAGATGTTTCACCTCAATGGTCCCTTTATAAAAATGGCCGGAGCCTTCCAAGGCCTGATTGACCTGGTCGCGTCTTTGGAGGTCCTGTTTCAGAATCAGGTTGACTTCTTTAAGGGTGTTGATACAGCCATTGCACATAGCCAGGATAGGAATCCCTGCCTCTTCGGCCAGGCAGAGATTGCGGGCTGCCAAGGCCAGCCAGGTATCATAATGGGCCAGCTTCATATTGGTGGGGGCCGGACAGCAGGAAAAGGGAAGATCCACCAGTTCAATATCCAGGGCCTTCATCACTTCCCGGGTGGCCTTTTCAAATCCCGGATATTTGACCGGGATGACACATCCTAAAAAAAATGCATATTTCATGAAACTCAGTTCCCTGCTCCAACAAAGGCTGTTGTCTGACTAAAAATTTCTGGTTCTCTCCAATTAAATTTGGATGAAAAGGGTAAAGGATTCGAGGATTCAAGGGTTCCAGGATTGATGGATATACATGATAAATGCTTTGAGTTCTTTTCTTTCCTTGAACCCTCGACCCCTAGAATCCTTGAATCCTGTTTTTTTAACTCAATTCAATCTCTTCATTAAGCCCTGTTTTTTTTAAAATCCCTTCTATTTCCTCGAGGTTTAAAGGCTCCAAAGGAGGTAAGGCCAGTTTTTTCCGGTCCTTCATAACCTTTTCGTTGACAATCAGGCTTCGGCCGGTTTTGGCGATCATATCCGCACTAAATTTTATTTTTTCAGGAAGATTGCCGCGCTGAGCTGCCAGGTTAAAAATAGCCGTCAATAATTCGGAGATATTGATTTCCTGGGGGCAGCGGTCTTCACAGACCTGGCAGGTGGTGCAGTACCAGATCCGTTCGTCGGTAATAACCGCTTCTTGCCCCAAATTCAGACAGCGAAGCAGGGTTTCCCGGGGCCCATAGCATTTCAGCACCATGGCCGCCGGGCAACTGCCCGTACAGCGGGCGCACTGGTAACACTCAAAAAGGTCTTCCTTATTAAAAAGTTCCCATATACTTTTGATCATTTAAAGAATTCCCAATGATTTAATCTTTAGGTTCCGGCCTTTCCCCTTTTCCTTTTTTCTTTGGCACCAGAACCTGTTTGGTCTTTTCAATTTCCTCGGCCGTGACTCCTTTTATAATCTCGTCCATTTCCTTCATCTTCCTGGCGAAAAGATTGCCTTCGGCCGCACTGATCCAGGCCAGTTGGAGACGGTTTTTGTCCAGCTCTAAACGATCCATCTTTTTCCAGACGCGATTCACCCTTTTTTCGGTCTGGTGATTGGCGTTGATATAATGGCAGTCTCCGATGTGACAACCGGAAACCAGGACCGCCGCCGCACCCCTCCGAAAAGCGTATTCAATAAAATCGGTACTGATCCTGCCGGAGCACATGGTGCGGATGATCCGTATGGGGGTAGGATATTGCATACGGCTGACGCCGGCAAAGTCCGCCCCGGCATAAGAGCACCAGTTGCAGCAAAAGGCCACGGCTTTGGTCCCCGCGGCTTCCTCAGTAATAGCATCGATCTGGGCATAGATCTGTTGATCGGTAAAATGCCTTTGAGTGATGGCTGAAAAGGGGCACTCAGCCACACAAGTTCCACATCCGGCGCAAGAAGCTTGGGTAACCTGGGCAATCTTTGTTTCCGGGTCCTCGCGAATGGCCGAAAAAGGACAGACCTTGACACACAAACCGCATCCTTGACAGAGCGTTTCATCAACGACAGCGGTAATAGCTTCCACCTTGACCTTTCCCAGGGCCATCAAGATATTGGCCCGGGAAGCGGCCGCACTGGCTTGGGTGACCGAATCCTTGATGTCCTTCGGGCCTTCGGCACAACCGGCCAGAAAGATCCCACGGGTGGGGGTATCCACCGGGCGGAGTTTGGGATGGGCCTCAAGGAAAAATCCATCGGATGCACAGGAAATATTTAAAAGCCGCTGAATGACCGGGCTGTCTTTCCTCGGTTCGATTCCCACGGAAAGGATGGCCATATCCACTTCATATCGATAGAGCTGGGAAAGGAGCGTGTCTTCACCGATCAAGGTCAGACCGTTGGTCTCCGGGTCCTCGATGATCTCGCCGGGGACCCCGCGGATAAAAGAGACCCCTTCCCTGCGGGCCCGTTGGAACAAGTCTTCAAAGCCTTTCCCAAAGGCCCGGATATCGATATAAAAGACCAGAATCTTGGTTTCCGGCCAATGTTCCTTGATAAGCAAGGCGTCCTTGATGGTATTCATGCAGCAAATGTTACTGCAATAAATATTGGATCGCTTGGAGCGGGAACCGATGCATTGAAGAAAGGCCACGGTCTTAGGGATTTTCTGATCCGACGGCCGGATCAGGTTCCCTCCGGAAGGTCCGCCGGCATTGATCAGGCGTTCGAATTCCAGGCTGGTGATGACATTGGGAAACTTGCGGTAGCCGAATTCGGTTAAAGGCGTCGGGTCATAAACATCCACTCCGGTGGCCACGATAATGGTTCCCACATTCAGGGTCAGGGTTTCATCCTTCTGGGAATAATCCACGCACTGTCGTTCACAGGCCTGAAAACATTTATCACAGGCCACAATGCCGTGTTTGTTTAAACACAGATCCATGTCGATCTGATAGGTGGAAGGAACGGCCTGGGCAAAAGACATATAGATGGCCCGGCGCATGGAGAGTCCGGCATTGAATTCATCGGGAGCCACCTGTGGGCAGACCTTGACGCAGTCGCCGCAGGCCGTACAGGAATTGGTGACGAAACGGGCTTTCTTTCGGACCTGAACGGTAAAATTACCCACATAACCTTCAACCCCTTCGATCTCGCTCAAGGTCAACAGCTCGATGTTGGGATGTCGCCCGGCCTCGGACATCTTGGGGGCCAGGATGCAAATGGAGCAATCCATGGTAGGGAAGGTCTTGTCGATCTGGGCCATGCGGCCGCCGATACTGGGATCTTTTTCGACCAGATAGACCTTGTAGCCGCTGTCTGCCAGGTCCAGAGAGGCCTGAATGCCGGCCACTCCGCCTCCGATGATCAGGGCCTTGCGGGTGACTGGGACTTCAAAGGTTTCCTGGGCGGCCAGTAATCTGGAACGGGCCACAGCCATACGAACCAGGTCCTGGGCTTTTTCGGTGGCGGCTTCCTTATCGTGGAGGTGAACCCAGGAGCAGTGTTCCCGAATATTGGCCATCTCAAAGAGATAGGGATTTAAACCGGCATCCTCACAGGCGGCCCGAAAGGTCGGCTCGTGCAGGCGTGGGGTGCAGGAGGCCACTACCACTCGATTCAGTCGCTGTTCTTTAATATCGGCCTTGATCAATTCCTGCCCCGGTTCGGAGCAGGTATAAAGGTTATGTTTGGCAAGGACCACTCCCGGCAGGCCGGCGGCAAACTCGGCTACCCGGGCACAATCCACCACCCCGCCGATATTCAATCCGCAATGACAAACATAGACCCCGATCCGAGGTTCTTCTTTTTCTTTTCGTTGTACTTTTTTGGGGGTCAATCCAACAACTCCTGGTTCGTGTTACGAGTTACGTGTTAACGGGTTGACGGATTTAACCCGCAACCCGAAACTCGAAACTATTTTTTTATTTGTTTCCCATACTCATAGCCTTTTTCAAAGGCTTTGAGGTTCAAATCTTCGGTCCCGCCGGGGATGGAATCAAAAAGGGCCTGTTTCATGGCCTCATAACCGACCACTTCGGTGACCGAGGTAAGAAATCCGAGCATAACGATATTGGCTACGATATTGCGGCCCAACTTTTCAGCCAGACGGGTAGCCGGTATTTTAAATAAGCGGCATCCTTCCGGAACGGTTTCCATTTGCACCAGATCCTCATCGATCAGGATCAAAGCCTGATCGGCCATCAGTCGGCCGTAAGTGTGCTTGGCCTCTTCCGACATCAAGACCAGGATTCGGGGCCTGGAAACCTTGGGATAAAAAATCTTCGCCTCGGAGATAATCACGTCGGCACTGCAGGCCCCACCCCGGGCCTCAGGGCCGTAACTTTGAGTGAAGACGGCCTGGAGGTGTTCATAAAGGGACGCCGCCTTTCCCAGGATATGCCCAGCCAGGATGATTCCCTGGCCCCCAAACCCGGCCAGTCGAATCTCGGTTTTTTGGGTGTTGGTCATAATTCTAATCTAATCTTCAACGTTCAAGGTTCATTATTCAACACATTTGGTTTTATTAATTCCGCAATCTGCAATCCGAAATCGTCAGGTTTCCGTTCTCCTGAATTTTTTCAGAATATTTTCCTCATATTCTCCCAGAAAGGTGGGGCGCTTTTTTTCGGAAAATTTCCCTACCACGATTTTTCCCTTAAGGACGATATCCACGTCCCTTGGGTCGGCCCCATTCTGGACCACACTGTTTTCCTTGTAATAGATCATCTCATCCAGGCCGCTGCCCATTTTATTGGGCCGTCCATACCCTATAGGACAGGGGGCGATGACCTCAATAAAAGTAAATCCATTAATAGCCAGGATCTCGGCTATAGAGTTCACCAACTGCCGGGCATGGAAGGTGGTCCAGCGGGCCACATAAACCGCTCCACTGGCATGGGCCAGGTAGGGCAGATTGAACGAGGCTTCCGAATTGCCGTAGGGAGTTGTCGTGGTCCTGGCTGTTGGCGGTGTGGTCGGGGCCACCTGTCCCCCGGTCATCCCATAATTGAAATTATTGACACAGATGACCTTGAGGTTGACATTTCTTCTGGCCGCATGAATGAAGTGATTACCCCCGATGGCAAACAGATCGCCGTCTCCACTGAATACGGTGACCGACAGATCCGGACGGGTCAAGGACAATCCGGTGGCAAAGGGGATGGCCCGGCCGTGGGTGGTATGATAAGTATCCATATTCAAATAACCGGCCACCCGACCGGTACAGCCGATGCCGGAAACAACAACCGATCGGTCAATGGGAATACCGGTCATCTTCAATCCGTTGATATAGGTGTTTAAGACCACCCCCAGTCCGCAGCCCGGACACCAGATATGAGGGATTCTGCCCGGCTTCAGATACTGATCATCAGGATGGAGACCATGCTGTTCGTCTATGAGGCGAGTCATAGCCGCCTGATCAAAAGGGACAACAGGTTGATACCGTATCTTCATGGCAGATAATCCTTGACCGCTTCCATAATATCCTCAGGGGTATGAATGGCTCCGCCCATTAAAGGCAGAAGGACCGTTTCTGCCTGACCCTGGGCACAACGTTCTACTTCATAGGCCATTTGGCCGTAATTGATCTCAGGCACGATAAAAGCTTTCAGTCCTTTGGCTGTCCGGCGGATCTTTTCTTCCGGGAAGGGCCATAAGGTGATCAGACGAAGGAGCCCCACTTTTTTCCCTTCGGAACGAAGAAGCTGGACGGCTTCCCGGGCCGTCCGGGAAGTGCAGCCATAGGCCACCACCACCACCTGGGCATCGGCCATTTCAACTTCTTCCGTTTGAATGATTTTTGGGGCATTGATACGGATTTTATCTACTAGGCGTCGGACCGTTCGTTCATGAACCTGGGCAGTAGTCTGCGGATATCCTTGCTCATCATGGGTCAGACCGGTGACATGGACATGATACCCCTCTCCGGCACAAGCCATGGGCGGGATGAGATCGGCGCCGGCCATAAAGGGCAGATACCTGTCCGGGGTCTGAACGGGACGGACCCTGGAGACCCGATGGATTTGATCGGGAGAAGGGATAATCACCTTTTCGGACATATGCCCCACCAGTTCATCCCCCATGACCAAAACCGGTAAGCGATAGATCTCGGACAAATTAAAGGCTTCAATCGTCAGGTCAAACATCTCCTGGGGCGAAGACGGCGAAAGGGCAATGACCTCGTAGTCGCCATGAGAGCCCCAACGGGCCTGCATGACATCGGCCTGGCCGACCAAAGTGGGCAGTCCCGTGGAAGGCCCGCCGCGCATGATATTGACGACGACGCAGGGGGTCTCGGTCATCATGCCCAAGCCGAGGTTTTCCATCATTAAAGAAAATCCCGGGCCGGAAGTTGCGGTCATGGACTTGGTTCCGCCCCAGGAGGCCCCGAGGATAGCGGCCATGGAGGCGATCTCGTCTTCCATCTGGATGCAGATTCCCTGCACCTGGGGCAGGCGTCTGGCCATCCGTTCGGCGATTTCCGTGGCTGGGGTGATGGGATAGCCGGCAAAAAAACGGCAGCCGGCGGCAATAGCCCCTTCGGCGCAAGCCTCGTCGCCGTTGATAAAATATTCGCCGGTCAAGATTCCTGAATCAGACATGCGTTTTTGGACTTCCTATGTTTTTGAAGAACCGGCAATATCCTCAGCCGTAAGTTCTTTGTATTCTTTGAGGACACTGTAGATGGCAAATTCCGGGCAAATGATTTCGCAGAGATTGCAATTGACGCATTCCCCCTGTTTGGTGACCAGCGGCGGATGATACCCTTTTTTATTAAATTCCGGGGCTTCCTTAAGGACCTGGTTGGGGCAGAATTCGATGCAAAACCCGCAGCCCTTACAGCGGTCTTTAATGATATGCAGTTCCCCGATCGGTATGGAGTGGGAACCGGCATCAAGCGGCAGTCTCCAGAATTTCATCCCTTATTCCTAAGTTTGACGAGAAAAAATTATTTTACGCAGGCTGATAAAAAAGGTCTCTACTCAAGGCGGATAAGGCGCCCGAATCCGGGACCCATCCCAAAGGGTATGGGACTTTTGCGTTGCTTTGAAGGCGAAGAAATTCCAAGGAATGAGGTTCGCCGCGGCGGACAGACGGGCATTTTTTCATCAGCCTGCAATAAAACTCACACAAAATCTATTTTTTTATATAAATTGAAAGGACTTGTCAATAGTTATTTTTGCGAAACAGTGACGTTGCTGTAATGGGAAAATTGCATAGTAAAGGTGGCCCTTCCTTGACTGGCGGAACGAAGGACCGTGGAATACCCGAACAATTGGGACAGGGGAGCAGTGGCTTGAACCTGTTGAACTTTTTTCCGGGGTAAGATTTGTTCTATCTTTCCTTTCCGGGCGTTGATATCTCCGATGACTTCACCCAGGAATTCGTCAGGTACAATAATTTCCAATTTCATAACCGGCTCAAGAAGCACCGGCTTGGCTTTAAGGCAGCCATTTCGAAAGGCCATGGAAGCCGCCACTCGGAAGGCCATTTCAGAGGATTGGCTTTCAGTAGTCTGAGCAGATTCAAGGATGACTTTGATGTCAATAGCCGGATAACCGGACAGGACCCCGGAGGTGAAGGATTCATCAATGGAAGATTTAATAGCCTCAATCGGGGGCTGAGGTACCATATCCTCCGGAATCAGATGGAGGAACATATTTCCTTTCCCCCGATCGTTGGGGATCAGACGTAATCGAACCCGGGCCTGATGATGGGCGCCTCCCAGATCACGATCAAAGGTTTCTTCAACTTCGACCGCTTCGGAAATGGTCTCCCGATAGACTACCTGGGGTTTGCCGATATTCACCGACAAATTATACTCCCGTTCCATGCGGTGCAGTAAAACCTCAAGATGCAATTCCCCCATCCCGGAGATGACCGTTTGCCCCGAATCGTCATCATATTTAAAACGAAAGGTAGGATCCTCCTGGGAGATTTTTTCCAAGACCTGGATAATTTTATCCTGCTGGCCGACGGTTTTAGGCTCGATGGCCAGGGAGATAACCGGTTCGTAGACATCAATGGCTTCCAGGATGATCGGATGTTCTAGATCGGTCAGACTGTCTCCGGTTGTGGTATCCTTAAGGCCCATCAGGCCGATAATATCTCCCGCCCTGGCCTGTTCAATCCTCTCTCTCTTGTTGGCATGAATACGTAGAATCCGGGCAATTCGTTCACGGACATTTTTGATCGGATTGAAAACCTCTTGGCCCACATTCAGGATCCCGGAATAAATGCGCAGATAGGTCAATTTTCTTCCCTGGTCCATAATGATCTTAAAGGCCAGGCCGGCAAAAGGGGCCTGGTCTGAATGCGGACGGGTTTCCATTTTTTGATTGACTGGGTTTCGACCGCTGACCGGAGGGATGTCCATGGGATTGGGAAGAAAGTGAACGATGCCGTCCAACAGGGGCTGAACCCCTTTGTTGCGCAGGGCCGCCCCGCAGAAAATGGGGACGATCTTCAGGTCAATGGTGCCTCGGCGAATAACCGCTAGGAGATCAGATTGGGGGATTTGCTGGCCACCTAAATACAGTTCCATGATATGATCGTCCAGATCCGCCAGGGTCTCCACCAACTGTTCCCGATAAGAGGCCGCCTCCTCCCGCAGGGTTTCCGGAATATCGACCGTATCATATTCCATACCCAGCGATTCATCACGCCAGCGAATCCCCTGCATATTCAACAAATCAATGGTCCCTTGAAATTCATCTTCCCGTCCCCAGGGTAACTGGAGAATCAGGGGCCGGGCCCCCAGTTTCTCTTTGATCTGTTCTACGGTGTTATTAAAGTCCGCACCAATGCGGTCCATTTTATTGATGAAGGCTATCTTGGGCACCTGGTACCTGTCGGCCTGATGCCAGACGGTTTCCGATTGGGGTTCCACTCCGCCGACGGCACAAAACACGGCGACGACCCCGTCCAGGACCCGCAGGGATCGTTCGACTTCAATGGTAAAATCAACGTGCCCCGGAGTGTCAATAAGATTTATGGTATGCTGAAGCCACTGGCAGGTGGTTACGGCTGAAGTGATGGTGATTCCCCTTTCCTGTTCCTCGGGCATCCAATCCATAACGGCCTCCCCGTCATGGACCTCCCCCATCTTGTGAGACCGGCCGGTATAATAAAGGACTCGCTCGGTCAGTGTGGTCTTACCGGCATCAATATGAGCCATGATGCCGATATTTCTGGTTTTGCGTAAACGCGATTCCCCGGCCATTAGTTATCGTTTCCTTTAAAAGTGGTAGGATATTAGGCTATTTTCATGATTTCGTCAAGTTAGGAAAAGAGATTGTTTATATGGGGAGGGTTTGTTATATTTAAAAAATGGATTCGAGGATTCAAGGGTTCAAGTGTAATGATTAGAGTTCTTAAAGAACTGAAGGTTTGAGGGAAGAAATTTTTTATGAGATCGAAAAACAATACAAAACTCCTGGACATCTATGACCGGATCTATAATCATTTAGGTCCCAGCCGATGGTGGCCGGGAGACAGCCCCTTAGAAGTGATGGTAGGAGCCATCCTGACGCAGAATACGGCCTGGGGAAATGTCGAGCAGGCCATCAAACGATTGAAGGCGGAGGGGGCCCTTTCCCCTTCTTTTTTACATCGGGTGGATGAGACGGTTTTATCGGAGTGGATACGTCCAGCCGGTTATTATCGCATCAAGGCCAGGAGGTTAAAAAATTTTTTTAATTTCTTTTTACATGAATATCAAGGTAAAATCCAAAAAATGCAGAACCAGCCCCTGGAATCTCTTCGCCTGGAGTTGCTGGCGGTGAAGGGTATCGGACCTGAGACGGCAGATAGTATTTTGCTTTACGCCCTTAACCTGCCCACCTTTGTGGTTGATACCTACACCCACCGGATCTTCTCCCGGCATCGGTTCATTGATGACGATATTGGCTACGAGGAACTCCAAGCGTTTTTTATGGATCATTTACCTTCAGACCCCCAACTGTATAATGAATACCATGCCCTTCTGGTTCGCCTGGGAAAGGAGTATTGCAAAAAAAAGGAGCCCCGATGTGATGATTGTCCTTTGAAGGATATGGACTTTTAAGCAAATTTGTAAAGAGGATGAGATGATCTATAGAAAATTCATAATGATTCTGAGTTTTGTTGCCTCTCTGGTCTTGGGGGGATGTTTGCCGGCAAAAATGGTCATTGCCCTTCCGGAAGATCCTATGATGGATCCATCCGGAAAAATCGAACCGGAAAGACGAGCTCCTTCAGAAGAACAACTCATGTTGGAAAAATTGATTAGGCAGTTGGAAGAAACCGAACAACGACTCTTAGAGACCCAGCGAAAAGCTGAAGAAGCCTTAAAAAAAGTGGAAAAAGCCTCGGAGAAGACCGATGAGGCCGTCAGCCGAATCATAAAGACCCAAGAAAAGATCGAGGCCATTGACCGGAAGGAAAATCCTTGAGTCGGAAGCAGCCTTCCTCCAAGAAGTCCATAGGATTCTATAAAAAAATGGAATCGGATGATATTTTTTTCCTGGCCTCAGGCCTAGCCTTTAATTTGTTGATTTGTTTTATCCCTCTCCTCCTGGTTATTTTGTCCATCCTCGGCTTTTTCCTTTACTCTTCACAAGATATTCACGGGTATGTCCAGATGAATTTGGAAAAGATGCTCCCCAATGCCTCCCTCAAGATGACCTCGAATATCCTGAATTTAATCAAGAACAGAAAAATAGTAGGGCTGATAGGATTTCTGGGTTTATTATGGACAGCCACCCGTCTTTTTAGTTCCATCCGAACGGTGTTGGATCAAACCATGGAATCGACTATCCGGCATGGGTATTTAAAAGAAAAACTGTATGATTTGATCATGGTCTTTATTTCCGGACTCTTTTTTTTGCTTTCAATTATCCTGACCAACATTTTCGATCTGATAAAAACCTTTCCGGATCGAATCGGGGTCGTTATGCCTGAAATATTTCAGAAGCCGGTTGGGGCTAATCTGGTTGGGTTGGGAGTGGGGTATTTTTTTTCTGTTTTGATGTTTTTTATCTTGTTTCGATTTCTTCCCAGTCGAAGGCCCGGCAACCGATCCGCTTTGCTCATCTCTTTGTTGATTGCCGGATTATGGGAGATAGCTAAACACCTCTTTCGCCTGTATGTGGATCTTATCAATAATTTTACCGCCGTTTACGGTTCTTTCGGGCTTTTGGTGGTCTTTATTTTCTGGATTTATTACTCCTGTCTCATTTTTGTTCTTGGTGGGGAGCTCATTTGGGGCCTCGAAAGGCAGAATTGAATCGAGAAGTATCCTGTATCGTGCATCTTGTATCCAAAAGCTTATTGAGCTCCTTTGGGCGTTAAATGACTTCTGAATTATTTAAAACTTTTCACTCGGAAAACCTCTCCCCCCTGGCGGATAGAATGCGTCCCCGAAACCTGGAAGAATTTGTGGGGCAGGAGCACCTGCTGGGAGAGGGCAGATTTTTACGGCGTATGTTGGAGTCGGGAAAGATCTTTCCTTTGATCTTCTGGGGGCCTCCGGGTTCAGGGAAGACCACCCTGGCCCAGATGATGGCCCGTTATACCAAGGCCCGTTTCATCCAATTCTCGGCCGTCCTTTCCGGAGTCAAAGAGATTCGAGAAGTGGTCAAGGAAGCCGAAGAACAATTAAAGGATAAGGGCCAAAAGACCATTTTATTTGTGGATGAAATTCATCGTTTTAATAAGGCTCAGCAAGATGCTTTTTTGCCCCATGTGGAAAAGGGAAGCATTATCCTGATCGGAGCCACTACTGAAAATCCTTCTTTTGAGGTCATCGCCCCCTTGCTCTCCCGGACCAAAGTTCTGGTTTTAAAAACCTTAACTGGGCCGGATTTGGAGAAGATTATTCAAAGGGCCTTAAAGGATTCGGAAAGAGGATTGGGCAAAATTCAGACAAGTCTGGCTCCGGATGCCCTGGAACTGATCAAAATCCTGGCCGACGGCGACGCCCGGATAGCCTTGAACACCTTGGAACAGGCCTTGGCCTTGGCTCAACCCGAGACCGACGGCACCTGTCTGATCAGCCGGGCCATAGTGGAAGAGGCCCTGCAAAAAAAGGCCTTGCGATACGACAAGGCGGGAGAAGAACATTACAACCTGATTTCCGCCCTCCATAAAAGCCTGCGGGGCAGTGATCCCGACGGGGCGTTATACTGGTTGGCCCGAATGCTGGATGCCGGTGAGGATCCCCTTTTTATCGCCCGGAGAATGATTCGGTTCGCTTCGGAAGATATCGGTCTGGCTGATCCCCAGGCCCTGCTACAGGCTTTGGCAGCCAAGGAGGCCTATCATTTTTTAGGCTCCCCGGAAGGAGAACTTGCTTTGGTTCAAGCTGCTGTCTATCTAGCCACTGCTCCCAAGAGCAATACCCTTTATTTGGCCGATGGCGTCATTAAAAAGGCTATTAATAAAACCGGATCACTGCCAGTTCCCCTGCACCTCCGGAATGCCCCGACTGCCTTGATGAAAGGTTTAGGATATGGCCAAGGATACCGTTATGCCCATGACTATCCGGAAGGCTTAGTGGCCCAGGAAAATCTGCCGGAGGAATTAAAAGGTCACCGGTTTTATCATCCAACGGAACGAGGTTATGAAAAAACTATTAAAACTCGCCTGGAATACTGGCGGAAAAGGTTGAATTTAGAAAAAACATAGTGTTATTGTAAAAAGAAAGATAACTACTCAGGTAGAAAGGCTGAAGACTGAAGGCGGAGGGGAATACTTTATGAAAAGATGGCAGGATTCATCCTGGACTCAGGAAATGCGGATAGAGATTGATGCCAACCTAATGATGATCCCGGTCCTGGGGGAAAAAGAAGGAATTTCCGAGGCGGAAATAGAAAAGTTGCAACCTGCGATCCAAGCTATCCATGGACAGCTTGAGGAAGAAAAAGGGCAAGACCTTCTCCCTTTTCTGACTATACCCTTTGATCTGTCTCTGGGGCCAAAAATAAAAAAATTCGTTCAGGAAACCAAAACCTGGGTTGAAAATTTTGTGGTTCTGGGCATCGGCGGATCGGCGCTGGGGGCCAAGGCCCTCCATACCGCCCTTTCCCATCCCCACTATAACCTATTATCTAAAACCATGCGGAAAGGATTCCCACGGCTCTTTGTGGCCGACAATGTGGACCCCGATGGGTTTAAAGCCTTACAGGACGTTTTGGAACCTCGAAAGACGCTCTTTAATGTGATCAGCAAATCCGGTGGAACGGCTGAAACCATGAGCCAATTTTTGATTATCCGGGATTTGCTTAAAAAAAAGTTGGGTAACCGGAAAGAAAAGGATCACTTGGTGATTACCACCGATCCGGTTCAGGGAGTGCTTAGAAAAATAGCCAAAGAAGAACAATTTAAGAGTTTTGAAATTCCCTCATTACTGGGAGGAAGATTCTCGGTTCTTTCCGCCGTGGGCTTGCTGCCGGCCGCCATGTGCGGGATTGATATCGAGGAACTGCAGGGCGGGGCCAGGGAAATGGCCGGACGATGTCAGAAACTTTCCATCTGGGACAATCCGGCGTATGGAAGTGCCTGTCTGTCCTTTTTGAGTTACAGGCAGATGAAAAAAAGCATCAGGGTGATCATGCCCTATGGAGATGCCCTAAAAGGAATGGGGGAGTGGTTTTGTCAGTTATGGGCTGAAAGTTTGGGGAAGCGGTATAATAGCAAAGGTCGGGAAGTTTATAACGGCCAAACGCCTGTGACGGCCCTGGGGGCCACGGATCAGCATTCCCAATTGCAGTTATATATGGAAGGACCCGGAGACAAGGTTTTTTCTTTTGTGGGGATAAAAAATTATTCCGGACTGATTCCTTTGCCGAAATTGTATCCCAAGGCGGAAGAACTGGCTTATCTTGGAGGCCATTCCCTGAACCAATTGATTCAAGCCGAGATGCAGGCCACCCGATTATCTTTGGCCCGAAACGGGCGTCCGAGTTTAACTATTACTCTTCCTAAAATCAATCCTTTTACCATTGGACAACTGATTTTTCTGTGGGAACTGGAGACCTATATCTGTGGTCGGTTAATGGGTATTAATCCTTTAAGCCAGCCAGGTGTGGAAGAAGGGAAAAAGTTAACCTATGCTTTGCTGGGGAGAAAAGGATTTGAAAGAGAAGGCAAAAATGGAGACCTCACCTCAAAACAAAATAAGAAATTTATCCTGTAAATAGACCTATGGAAATTTTTCCGGAAACCACTAAGCCTTTTAAACTGGTCAAATATTTCTTTTTGAGCAGCTTCATCGTCATGTTGATTTTTGCCGTATCCTTGACTTTATTGATCACCCAACGATCCAAGGATGCCTTACTGAAAAAGACTGAGGCCTTTGCCGTTCTTCTGGCTGAGAACCTCAATCATCAGGTGTTTTTTAATTTTGTCCTGCCGATTGCTCTACAGAGGAAAGAGGTTCGCCTTAGAGACCCCCAGCAATTTAGACAGTTGGATCTTATTGTTCGAAATACGATTCACAGTTTTAAAATTGAAAAAGTCAATATGTATGACCCGCTCAATATTGTCGCCTACAGTACCGACCGAACCTTGGTCGGTAAGGAGGGATTAGGGGGTACGGATTTTAAAAAAGCGATGGCGGGGAAGTACACCTCCCGGTTTATTTCCGAAGATGTCCCATTAAAAGTTCGTCTTGGAGTGAGGGCCCCGACCCGTAGATTAATCACCACCATTCCTTTTCGGGTAGAGCCTACCTCCAGACCAGGCAGTCAGATTCTGGGGGTCTTCGAGATCACCCAGGATATTTCCCAAGATTATGAAGACATTATCTGGGATCAATACCTTATGGTTTTATTTTCGATTGGTCTTATGGTTCTCCTATATCTGATTCTTCTATTTATTGTCAAACGGGGAGAAGTGATCATAGAAAGGAGGGCCGAGGAACAAAAGCGACTGGTTGACAAGCTGCACCAGTCCGAACGGATGGCCACACTGGGAGAAATGATTGCTTCGGTCTCCCATGAGATCAAGAATCCCCTGGGGATCATCCGTAGTACGGCCGATCTGCTGGAAAAAAAAGTGATTCAATTTGATCCTCAAAACCAATTGGCCTCGATCATCCGGGAAGAGGCTGATCGGTTAAATCGTATTGTGACTGAATTTTTAGACTTTGCCCGGCCTCCGATTCCCAGAATGAATCCGATTCGGATAGAAACCATCCTGGAAAAAAATTTACATTTTTTGGAAACGGAATTGACCCACCGACAGATAACGGTTCAGAAAGATTATATCGGGGGGGCTCAGACCATTCCAGTGGACCAGGATTTACTCTATCAGGCTTTTTTTAATATCTTATTGAATGCCGTTCAGGCAACACCCGAGGGCGGGACCATTGGGATCAAAGTACGATATGATTCCCAGGGGGCGGAAGTAGAGATTAAGGACTCGGGGCCGGGCTTATCCGAGGAAGAGCTGGCCAAGGCTTTTCAACCTTTTTATACCACCAAGGAAAAAGGCAGCGGATTGGGACTGGCCATTGTCAAAAATATCATAGAAGCCCACAAAGGGACTATTCGGATAGTTAGTGCGGTAATTGGGGGAACATCCGTGTTAATATATTTGCCTGGGAAGAGGACTCATTCCTAAATATCAGGACATCGGTTACCCATTTTAGGGATTAGGGTCGATCCAACTAGGGAGACGAAAAGAGAAAGTGACCGCCAGACCCTCTCCATAAAAGACCTGAATCTCGTGTAAGTGGGTAATGATTTTTGTACGAACATACGAGTAAACCAAACTCTGGGGTAGTTTAAAATATTCCCCCCAGATATCCAGGTTACGATTACTACGAAGGAAACGGGAGATTATCCTATCGGGGAGGAGATCCTGAAGGAAAGGGGACGTTGGCCACTTTATTCAAAAATTACTTTACCTAAAGAGGAAACTGGGGGGAGAACAAGGGGCTCTTTCCATATTTTTTATCCAAGCATGCTGGTACCGGACAGATAACAGCGTGCCTGAGGTTAACCTCTAAAGGCTTCGCCTTTCTCAAGCGCTCGTAACGTTACTATGGGGAAAAGTTTGAAAAATTAATTTCTTGAAACTTTCTTGGAAAGGAGAAAATATGAAAACCATTTTTCAGGCCTTGGCCAAGTATAACAGCAGCGTTGACCAGAGTATTATAGAATTACTTGAGTCTTTAAAAGAAGAAATGATCATGGCAAAAACAAAGGCTTTTTTCCCGTCGATCTATGACACTTTGTTTCATATTTTCTTCTCTGATCTTTTTTGGTTAAAACGGCTTAGGGACGCCTTTAAAGAAAGCAATGCCTTAACCGTCAGCAACCTCCTTGCCTTGGATGGCAAGAGTTTGCGAAAAGAAATTGAGGCCGATTATACAAAATTATTTGCCTATAGAAAACAAATCGATAAGGTGATCCTGCAATTTATTGAAGAACTCGATGAAAACAAACTGAAATCTGCTTTTAAATATAAAAATTTTAAAGGAGAAGATATGGAGGGCACCTTATGGAAAATTCTTCTCCAGTGGTTTAATCACCAAACGCACCACAGGGGCCAGATCTCCGTATTGCTGGATATGCTTGGGGTAGATAATGATTACTCCTCAATGCTGGGTCGGATATAACTGAAACGTTTCGCCGCTCCGCTTAACCACAGGAAGACGGCTTTCGCGGAATGAACGATCTGCCCATTTTAAATAGCGACCGGGAGAGGCAACCATGAAAACCATTGAGCGCATCGAGGCAGAAGGCAAACCCATTGCCATCATTGTCCGGAATAATTTTAATCAGCCGGGCGTCAATTTTTTCAGCCCTTTTGAGTTTTCCCAGCAACTTGGGATCCTGGTTCATCCTCCCGGTCATGAAGTGAAACCTCATGTTCATAACGTCATTGCTCGTGACGTTCGAGTGACCCAGGAAGTTCTTTTTATCATCGAAGGGAAGGTTGAAATTACCCTATATAAAGAAAATAAAAAATTTATCACCTCACGCCTATTAACTCAAGGGGATACCATTCTGCTGGCCTATGGCGGCCATGGGATAAAGATTTTAGAACCCAGCAAGATCCTGGAAGTGAAACAAGGCCCTTATGTCGGAACGGAAGATAAGGAGTTTTTTTAAATCATGATACCGGTTAACGAACCCCTTTTGGGGAAGGAGGAGTTAAATAAGGTCACGGCCTGTGTGAAAAGCAATTGGATTTCCTCACAGGGGAAATATTTAAAGGAATTTGAAGAAAAATTCGCTCATTATTGCGGCCTCAATTATGGAATCAGTACAACCAGCGGGACCACGGCCCTTCATCTGGCCTTGGCGGCCGTGGGGGTCGGCCCCGGAGATGAGGTCCTGATACCCACCTTTACCATGGCGGCCACGGCCTTTGCGGTCTGTTATTGCGGGGCAACACCGGTATTTATTGATTCCGATTCAGAAACCTTCAATATCGATTTGGATCGGATTTCCTTCTACCTCCGTACTCAGGAAAAACGAGGTAAGCTCAAGGTCAAAGCCATCTTGCCGGTTCATATGTATGGCCATCCTGTGGATATGGATCCTTTGTTGGATATGGCCGACCACTATTCCATAACCGTCATTGAAGATGCGGCCGAGGCTCACGGAGCGGAATACAAGGGGAAGAAATGCGGCAGTTTTGGGGCCCTGGGTTGTTTTAGCTTTTATGCCAACAAGATTATTACCACGGGTGAGGGGGGGATGGTGGTTACCAACAACCCCCGATTGGCCGAAAAGGCCAGGCGGTTGAAAGATCTGGCCCATTCCACGGAAAAGCGTTTTCTTCATACCGCATTAGGATTTAATTATCGAATGACTAATTTACAGGCCGGTTTAGGAGTAGCCCAACTGAAAAAAATAAATAATCATATCAAAAAGAAGCGCTGGATGGCCAGGGAATATGAAAAGGAGTTAAAGCCTATTCCGGGATTGCGGTTACCTATTGAAAAGCCTTGGGCCAAAAATGTGTATTGGATGTACGGCATCTTAGTGGAAAAGGCGTTTGGATTGTCCCGGGATCAACTGATGGTCCAATTAAAAAACCAGGGAATAGATACCCGTTCTTTTTTTGTTCCCATGCACTTGCAGGCTGTTTTTAAAGAAAAAGTGGTTAAATCCAAGCGATTTGGTCGGTACCCGGTGGCCGAGAGGCTTTCCGAACAGGGGCTTTACCTTCCCTCTGGACTGACGATTTCCCGTGACCAAATTCGGTATATCGGCGATCAAATCAAAAGGCTGGCCTTATAGCCAGTTGAGGTTCTTTTCTGATTTTATATATAAGTTAGAATTTGAGGATTAGGGGGTTGAATTTCTAACCCATTTACTTGAACCCTCGACTCCTCGCCCCTTTAAATCTCAACTATTTTCAACTCAGGTGACTATGAAAAAAAGAAGTTATTGGATAGGCCTGGTGATCAGTATTTTCTTCTTGTGGTTGTTCCTAAGAAAAATTGATCTCAGAGGAGTTTGGGAAACCTTCAAAAACGTGGAGTATATTTATACCGTCCCTCTCATGCTAATTAATTTATTTTCTCTTTGGATCCGAGCTAAACGATGGGAGTATTTATTACGTCCCCTAAAAAAAATCCGGATGTGGGAACTGTTTAACGCCACGACTATTGGTCTTATGGCCAATAATATTTTTCCGGCTCGAGTGGGAGAATTTGTCCGGGCCATTGTCTTGGGTCATCGGGCCAAGATCAGCAAAACCGCTTCTTTTGCCACCATTGTCGTTGAGCGGTTGTTTGATGGCTTTACGGTCCTTTTTTTGTTTTTGGTCGTCATTTTTTTTATGTCTTTTCCCCCGGATCGTTCTTCCCTTTTTACTCAGGGTGCTATCAAAAGTGCCGGATTATTGAGTTTTTTCTTTTATACCTCGGTCCTTATCTTTTTGCTGTTGCTGCGTTTTCAGAACCGGAGGGCCAATCAAGTCATTGCCTTTTTTTTAAAAAAACTGCCTAAAAAGATCTCCAATAAAATTACAAAACAAATTAATTCCTTTGTTTCCGGTTTGGCTGTCTTGAAAGAGGCCAAAGATATCTTTATTATCATTTTTTATTCCTTTTTTCTTTGGCTGATGCTGTCTTTTTCCCTCTATCTTCTTTTTATCGGTTTTCATTTACCCTTATCTCTCTGGGCGTCCGTCTTTTTAGAGGTGGTCTTGGTTTTCGGCGTAACCCTGCCCTCGGCGCCGGGATATATCGGGACCTTTCATTGGGCCTGTGCCGCCGGGTTAATCCTTTTAGGCGTAGAGGCCAATCAGGCTAAAAGTTTTTCTCTGGTCTTGTGGTTATGCAATTTTTTACCGGTGACCGCATTAGGACTTCTTTTGCTCTGGAAAGAAGGTTTATCTTTCAATTTATTACAAAGATCGGAGAAATAAGGAGTATCGGATTTGCCCCGTCAAGTTGGAGACATAGCTTCGGCCTTGGCCTATCAAGTTAAAAAAGAAATTGCCGAAAACTTTTTTGGGACCCGTAAGATTCTGGAGGAAGAACGCAATGACCTCATCCAGCAGGAGATAAAATTAGAAAAGGCCGGTCAGCAAGAGGTCCTGCCGATACTGATCAGGATCCTTCAACTATTTATTGGGGAAGAAGAAGGCCAATCTTTTTTGAACCTGCTACAAAGAGAGGATTTAATCGAATCGGTAAAACAGGCCATTAAAGACCAAGTCATCAATCCTTCTCCAATACTGTCTGACTTTCCCTTTGCCTTTACGGCTAAAGGAAAATATAAAAACCTGATTTTTGCCTTATATCATATGGCCAAAGCCAATATAGATGAGCTTTTGAAAGAATTCAATGTCCTGCAAAAGCAGGCCATCCTATTTAATGAGGATCTGACTAAATTCAAATCCAGTTACAGTCTGTCTGATATCTTGTCTTTAATTAAATCCATTGAAGGTGCGGATGGCTTGAAAGGGGTGTTGGGCGAGAATACCGATCCTCGGTCCGTACCCTTGTTAGAGGAGAAATTGCTCCTGAGACCGCTCGATTTTTCCAGAGAAAAGATGCCTATTCTTCGGCCCTTGCCCTCCGTAACCGATATTGAGGAGCCGCTGAATCGTTTTATCGACCAAACCTTCCAAAACCATGGTTCGGAAATTAAAAAAGCATTAAGAGATAAATTATCCTAATGCGCCCCTTGGAAGAATATTTTGGACACCCAGATCGACTAATCTTGTTTCTTGAGGCCTTAAGAAGGTCCCTGATACAAATCGGCGTAGTGGTCCTGATATTTTCCATTGCCGGATACGCCTTTGCCAAAACGATCCTGAATTTTTTACAAATGCATACCGGAGTTGCTCTGGCCTACTACGGGCTTTCAGAAACTTTCTTCGCCTTACTCAACATCGCCTTATTTTCGTCTTTGTTTGTGACCATGCCGTTTTTGTTGTTTAAGATCCTGGCGGCTCTGCGGGCTGTCTTCCCTTCTTTCTCTCGGAAGATCATGATCGGCTTCTGGCTCGGGGCAGTTTTCCTGTTCTATCTGGGATCTGGATTCTGTCTTTTTATTACTCTTCCTTTTGGGGTTAAGTTTCTTTTGAGCTATCAGGGGGCTCATATAGAGGCCATTATTTCCGTAAAAAAGTTTATCTCTTTTTGTCTGCTCTTTATCTTCGCTTTTGGGATCATCTTTGAACTGCCTTTGACCATGATCTTTTTAGGCCGAATCGGCCTGGTGAAGGTGGGTTTGTTGACCAGGTACCGAAGCTATGCTATTTTAGTCATTGCCATTCTTGCAGCGGTTTTGACCCCCACCCCCGATGCTTTCAATATGATGCTGATGGCCGTTCCTCTTTATCTGCTCTTCGAAATCGGCATCTTGGGGATGCGCATCTGGGGGGAAAAAGAGCCCTAACCTTTCTTTCCTATAGTTTCCTTATACAAAAAATTCAGGAACCTACCCTGTACCAGATCCTTAATCTTAAATTTATTAATCATGGATAAGGGGGAAGGAGACTGTCCGGAAACTGGGTTGAAAGAGGGCTATCCTTGATCCAATAAAAACTTGACAAGGTTCGTAATTATTATAACATATTAAGAAAAATAGATTTTTAAATTTTCTAATCTGAAGCGGGGATATCGGGGTTTCTAATTCCAAACAGCGGAGGACAAACCCATGTTAGTTAAAGAATGGATGACCAACGATGTCATTACCATAGAATAAGATACTTCCATGATGAAGGCCTTTCAGATTATGAAGGAAAATAATATCCGACGCCTTCCAGTCATGCGCCAAGGGAAATTGATCGGAATAGTTACTGATCGAGATATTAAAGATGCCTCTCCTTCCAAAGCCACTACCTTAGATATTCACGAATTATATTATTTGCTTTCGGAATTAAAAATCAAGGATATTATCAAAAAAAATGTAATTACCATAGGCCCGGAAGAAACGGTGGAAAAGGCGACCGTGAAGATGCTGAAACATCGGATATCAGGACTGCCGGTAGTTGACGATTCAGGAAGTGTGGTCGGGATCATCACCCAGAGGAACATCTCCAAGGTCTTGGTTTCCCTGTCCGGTATCTATCGAGGAAGAATCCAGTTGGCCTTTAACTTGGAAGATCGACCCGGCTCCATAAAAGAGGTGGCCGATGTGATAAGAGAACATGGCGGCCAAATGGTTAGTATCCTGACCTCCTATGATAAAGGTGAGGAAAATTGCCGTAATGTGTATATCCGAATCAAAGAACTTCCTGAAGACAAAATAAAATCTTTAACCCAAGAGTTGGACAAGAACTTCATTCCCCTTTACATAGTCAAAGATTCGCTTAAAGACGTTTAACCTTTCCCCCCTACTCGTCGAAGAGCCCCTTGACCTCCTGAAGCGGAGGGAAAGGGGTTTTTAATTTTCCTCTTCATCCTTGGAAGGCCCTTCTCGAACTCCTTTATGTTCCTCCAATACGTCCTTTAATGCCCCTGAATCTTTTTCTTGGATTTTTAGAACTGGAAATTCTTGAGCCGGTATTTGGGACAGGGCTTTCTGAAAAAATTCCAAAACAATAGGACTGGCCGCTAGGGCTCCGGTTTCCCCAGATCCTAAAGGAGTAAAATCATCAATGCCTACCCAGACACCGGCCGTATATTGGGGGGTGAATCCGATAAACCAGGCATCGCGGAAATCGTTGGTGGTTCCGGTCTTGCCGGCTACTGGTTTTCCAAGGGCCTTTAATCTCCAGCCGGTTCCTTCTTTAACGACGGCTTCAAGAAGCTGGTTCATTGTATTAACGGTAGGGGTTTTCATGACCTGTTCTGCCTTGGGGGGATAAACATAGATAGAATGTCCATGGCGATCGGATATTTGTTGAATAAAATAAGGCGGCACTCGTTGCCCTAAGTTGGGAAAACAATTATAAGCCGTAACCATCTCCCAAAGGGAAACCCCGGAAGTACCCAGGGCCAGAGAAAGATTGGGGTATAAAGGAGAGGAAATCCCTAACCGTTGGGCGAATTGAATCGCATAGGAAATCCCGATTCGCTGGAGGATTTTGATAGAAATAATATTCCGGGACTGAATTAAGCCTGTCCTTAAGGTCGTTGGACCACGAAATTTATGATCGAAATTATGCGGGACCCAGGCAGGCGGCCCTCTAAAATAGATTGGACTGTCCATGATGATCGTAGCCGGCGTAAGACCTTTTTCAAAGGCGGCGGCATAAATAATGGGTTTAAAAGAAGAACCCGGCTGACGTCTGGATTGTACCGCCCGATTAAATTCCGTCTGTTCATAATTTTTCCCCCCGACCATGGCCTTTACAGACCCAGTCCGGGTTTCGATACAGAGGAGGGCGCCCTCCACTTGATTCTGATCCAACATCGTCAAAGAATAACGGACCGGATTCCAGCGCAGACGAACGACGTCTCCAACCTTCAGTGCCGGTGCCGGAAGAGGGGTTTCTTTTTTAACCGGCCCTTCATCATCCCCTTGGCCCTTAACCTGGGAGGAAGAGGCCTTTGTCTGGGGCAGGGGTAAGACCGTCCATTCCTGGCCTAGACAGACTTTGGCAGTCTGGGCGAATAGATCTATCTTAACCACTACCCCGTTGATAAATCCAGGTCGCTTCCTATTTTCTTTAGGAATGGGCTGGTCCAGTTTAGGACAATATTCGTCTATTTTATCCAAGGGGACACTTTTGATGGCTTTGGTGTAAATATGGCGACTCTGGATAGCCTGTGTCCCATTGAGTACGGCTTCCTGGGCTGCTTTCTGAAAGGAGAGGTCCAAGGTGGTCTGTACCACCAGACCGGCTTTCAACACAACTTCCGAACCCCAGGTCTGAAATAAATATTTTCGAACCAGATCTGTAAAATGGGGGGCTATGGTCAAATTAGGATCTTGGGCATTGGCATAGAACGCAGGGGTTTCGGCAACGGCTTGGGATTCGCTTTCGGAAATAAAGCCCTCCTCGACCATCCTCTTGAGAACATATCGCTGTCTTTCCTTGGCCCTTTGGGGATGAAGCAAAGGAGAATACCGGCTGGGGGCTTGTGGAAGACCGGCCAGGAGGGCGCTTTCGCTTAAGGTGAGATCCCGGGCTTTTTTCCCGAAATAAGTCTGGGCCGCTGCTTCCACCCCATAAGCCCCATGACCCAAATAGATCTGATTTAGATAAATATAAAGGATATCCTCCTTGGACAAATTTCGATCTAAGCGATAGGCCAAGACGGCCTCCTTGATTTTCCTAGAAAGGTTTTTTTGAGGAGAAAGCAGGAGAGATCTGGTAACCTGTTGCGTAATAGTGCTTCCGCCCTGGACGATTTCACCGGCCCAGATATTTTTCCACAGGGCACGTATGATGCTCAAAAAATCTAACCCTCCATGCTTAAAAAAACGGGCATCTTCGGATGCTATAAAGGCCTGAATCAAGTGAGGAGGCAAGTCGGAAAGAGAGACCAAGAACCTTTTTTCTTTATAAAGGCACCCAATCAAGGTTCCATCGGCGGAAAGAATCCGGGTGGCCAGAGGGGGATTGTAATCGTCCAAAGTTTTTATGTTCGGCAACTGGAATAGCAGGATCAGGTAAAAAAAACCTGCCAGACAGGAGGTGATAAACATAAAGGCCAGGATAAAGATAAAAAGTTTGCTCCAGAAACTCAGACGTTTTTTGGGCTTGGGATGAATATGGGAGTTAGGGGGAGGTGAAGGCATTTTCTAAAGGAGACGGCGGTCCAAATTCCGGTATTGGATGGCTTCCGAGACATGATTTGGACTTATATTTTCCTCATTTTCCAAATCGGCAATGGTCCGGGAGATCTTTAAGATTCGATGATAGGCCCGGGCACTCAATCCCAGATATTCCATGGCCTGTTCCAGAAGACTTTGGGAATCAGGAGAAAGGGGGCAATGCTTTTTTATCAACCTCGGTCCCATCTGGGCGTTGCAAAATAGGCTTTTATTTGAAAAACGGCTTTTTTGTCTTTCTCTGGCGGCCTTGACACGATTCCGGATGGTTTCCGACGATTCTCCATCAGATTGACCGGCCAATTCTTTGAATTTAACCGAGGGAACCTCTACATGGAGATCAATGCGATCCAACAGGGGACCGGATATTTTTGATTTATAGCGTCGGATTTGTGGATAGGTGCAATGACATTCCCGCAGGGGATCGGAGAGAAATCCGCAAGGGCAGGGATTCATGGCCGCCACCAGCATAAAACGAGCCGGATAGGTCAGTGAGGTAACCGCCCGGGAGATGGTCACCCGACCGTCTTCAAGGGGCTGCCGAAGGACTTCCAGGACGTTTTTTTTGAATTCAGGCAATTCATCTAAAAAGAGCACCCCGTTATGAGCCAGACTGACTTCTCCAGGTCGGGGGATTTGACCGCCTCCGATCAAGCCGGCATCGGAGACCGTATGATGAGGAGACCTGAAAGGCCTGGAGGTGATCAGGGCCTGATTTTCCGGCATCAGACCGATCACGCTGTAAATTTTTGAGGTTTCCAGGGCCTCTTCAAATGTCAGATCAGGTAAGATGGAGGGAAGCCTTTGGGCCAGCATGGTTTTTCCTGAACCGGGAGGTCCGACCATAATAATGTTATGGCCTCCGGCAGCTGCAATTTCCAAGGCCCGCTTGACATGCTCCTGACCTTTCACCTCATTAAAGTCAAAAGGATAATCCTGAAGAAAATAAAAAGGCTGGCTTTGATCCCGATGCAAGGGGCCGATGGATGGAATGCCTTTTAGAAATTCAGCCACCTGCCCTAAGGTCTGGGCCGGAATGATCTCAATGCCTTCTACGACCGAGGCCTCCAAGGCATTGGCCTCTGGAACAATCAATCCCCGAAAACCGTTATCTTTAACAGCTAAAGCCGTCGGTAACGTCCCCCGAATCGGTTTGATTTCTCCATTCAGGGAAAGTTCCCCTAAGATCAAGTACGATGACACGATGGAGGAAGAAAGTAATTCTGTGGCCGCAAGAATACCTATGGCTATTGGAAGGTCAAAAGCCGACCCTTCTTTTTTGATATCGGCCGGAGCCAGATTGACGGTAATCCGGTGGCTGGGAAATTCAAAGCCGGAATTTTTAATGGCCGATTTGACCCGGTCCTTACTCTCCCGAACAGCACCTTCCGGCAATCCAACCGTGGAAAAGGCCGGTAATCCTCTGGCAATATCGACCTCAACCTGAACGATATAAGCATCAATCCCGGTAATGGCACTGCTGAAAATTTTGGCGATCATCGGCTTTGGTCGATCCGTAGCATTAGTTTTTTTTAACATAAATTATAGAAAAAAAGAAGAAATCTTTGCCAAGGAAGTTCTTTCAGCAAAACGGTTATGGTTTAAAGAAAACCATTTACATTTAGCAGGAAATGAGTTATAAATACAAATTTAATTTAGAAAGATTCATTCAGGAAGGAGCCATCGTGGCCAGAGTTACCATTGAAGATTGCCTTGAGCAGGTTCCCAATCGATTTTCGTTGATTCATTTGGCATTTCAAAGGGTTAAACAATTACGGTCTGGGGATGTCCCTAGGATACAATCTAAAAATAAAGAAGTGGTTGTGGCCCTCAGGGAAATTGCTGCCGGGAAAGTCGATTTTCCTTTCGAAAAAGAGTTAAACATTGGAAGAAAAGAGATAGGAAAGGATAGTGAAAAAAAAGGCGGGAGAGCTCTCCCCTGACAAGCCTGAAGATCGGAATCCTACCCCTGACTTGAAGGATTGGACTCATGTAGATCCTAAAGGCCGGGCCCGGATGGTGAATGTCAGTGCCAAGAAGATAACCCGGCGGGAGGCCATAGCTTCGGGGACAGTCCGGGTTAAAGCTGAAACCTTAAAAAAAATTGAAAAAAATTCCCTCAAAAAAGGGGATGTGCTGAGTGTCGCTAAGGTTTCGGCCATCATGGCAGCCAAGAAGACCCACGATCTTATTCCTATGTGTCATCCGCTTCAGATTACCGGAGTGGAAATCTCCTTTACACTGGTAAAAAATCCGCCCCGGGTCGTTATACTGGCTAACGTTCAGGCCAGCGACAGAACCGGCGTGGAAATGGAGGCCTTGACGGCCGTGGCCGTAGCAGCCCTGACGATTTATGATATGTGTAAGGCCATTGATCGAGGGATTCAGATTACAGATCTCGGTTTGATTAGAAAATCAGGAGGGAAGAGCGGACTTTACCTTAGGAGGGAATTTTCTCAAGCCAATCATCGGGTAAAGGGATAGGAGAAGAGTAATGAACGCCAAAAAAACTGCTTTTTTCAAAAAACTCCTGCAGGAACAAAGGAAGGTCTTGATTCAGGAAGCTCAAAAAACAGTTAGCGGAATGACTGACACCAAGGAAAATTTTCCCGACCCGACCGACCGGGCCACTTTGGAATCGGATCGCAACTTTCTCCTCAGAATAAGGGGGCGGGAACGGAAGCTCATTTTAAAGATTGAGGAAGCCCTGGAACGTATTGAGGATGGAAGTTTTGGAATCTGCGAAAAATGCGGTGAGGATATTTCCGAGCAGCGTTTAAAAGCCAGACCGGTCACAACCCAATGTATCGACTGCAAGAAAAGAGAAGAAGCTATGGAAAAGGCCCGCGGGGACTGAATGCCCTTTCTTTTTCTCCTGCCAGATCTTCCCTTCTCCCTTAAGCCATGAAGAGGCCGTTAAACCATGTTTAAAAAAAGAGCGCAGTTATTTCAATCCTTGCTTCTTTTTAACGATCTTTGTATCCTCACGGTTTGTTGGATTTCGGCTTTTTATCTGCGATTTTATACCCCCTTTATCCCGGTGACCAAAGGCATCCCACTGCTTAGAGATTATTTGATCCTGCTTTTTTTTACCCTAGTCATCTGGATAGGAACCCTTCGTCTCACCGGGGTTTACAGCCGTTTTTTTAATCGAACTCAGGAAGTCATGGCCCTGTTTAAAGCCAATTTCATCGCCTTGATGGTCCTGGTTTTTATTACCTTTTTCTTTAAAAGAACCGAATTTTCCCGTTTGGTCTTTCTCTATTTTAGTCTTCTAAGTTTTCTGTTCTTATCTTTGAGCCGGATGTTTTTAAAAGGCTATTACATCGATCTGCAAAAAAAACATCTCCGTTCGGAAAGGGTCTTGATTGTTGGAGCCCGGGAATTGGCCCAAGGTGTAGCCGAAACCATCCGGAAGCATCCTGAATTAGGCCTTACGATCAATGGTTTTTTAACTCGGGTACCTCAAAAGGTAGGGACTTATATCCAGGGGATCGAGGTACTTGGATTGTATGAAGAAATTGATCAGGTGATCCAAAACCAGGGAATTAATCTGGTCATCTTCGCGTTGCCCTTAACCGCACATCAGAATCTGGAAGAACTTCTGAACCGGATTCGCAACGAACTGGTGGATATCAAAATCGTTCCTGATTTATATCGGTTCATCAGCCTCCGGGGCGGAGTGGAAGAATTTGAAGGTCTGCCCTTTATTAATTTAAGGGAATCCCCCATGGTCGGCTGGAATCGAATCCTGAAAAGGTCTTTCGATATCCTCCTGGCCGGTCTGGTTCTGATTTTGTTTTCTCCCTTACTGTTGTTGATTGCCCTGGCCGTCAAGGCCACCTCTCCAGGCCCGGTATTCTATCGTCAGACAAGGATGGGGCTGGACGGGCGCATTTTTGAAATGTTGAAATTCCGTTCCATGGTGGTTGGAGCGGAAAAAGAAAGTGGACCGGTTTGGGCCCAGAAGGAAGACCCCAGGCGGACTCTTGTGGGTCGCATAATAAGAAAATTCAGCTTGGATGAGCTGCCGCAGCTTATTAACGTTTTAAAAGGGGAGATGAGTCTGGTCGGACCGAGACCGGAGCGTCCGGAGCTGATCCAAAGTTTCAAAGACAAGATCCCCAAATATATGTTGCGCCATAAGATGAAAGCCGGCATGACCGGCTGGGCCCAGATTCACGGCTGGCGGGGCAACACCTCTTTGGAAAAACGGGTTGAATTCGATCTGTATTATATTGAAAACTGGTCTCTCCCCTTGGACTCCAAGATTTTGTTCAAGACCCTATGGAAGGGGGTATTCAGCAAAGAAGCTTACTGACCGGTTGATGAAAAACGCCCATCTGTTTCGTTCCCCTTATCCTTCGTCGTTGCGGAGTACTTCCATGTACGCCTCACTCCTAGGGTTGCGGGCGTCTTACATCTGGGCATTTTTGATCAACCGGTAAATAAAAAGGTTTTTTTTGACAAACAGCAAATTTTGTCTCTCTATCGTGGAAATGACCAGAAGCTGAAGGTTTGAAGGAAGGCAATGTTTTCATTGATCCGACAACATATCCAGGAATTGATCCGCTACCGGAGTCTGGTGAACAGCCTCGTGGTTCGGGAACTCAAGGCCCGCTATCGAGGATCTTTCCTCGGCTTCTTATGGACTTTCCTGAACCCGCTTTTGCTGTTAGCGGTCTATGCCCTGGTATTTAAATTTTACTTTAGAATTCGGATGGAACATTATACCGGATTCATGTTTGTCGGTTTACTCCCCTGGATCTGGTTTGCTTCCTCTTTGTTGGAGGGGACCAGCTCGATTACCGCCGGCGGCAGCCTGGTCACCAAGGTCCTCTTTCCCGGTCAGGTCCTGCCGGTGGTTAAAATTTTGGCCAACCTGTTAAACTATATCTTGAGTTTGCCGATTCTCTTCGGATTCCTATGGGCCATGGGGGTCTATCAAGGTTGGCCCCTGTTCTGGCTGCCG
>JBEKPQ010000002.1:0-118688 GCA_049520575.1 Thermodesulfobacteriota bacterium
TATTTCCGGTAATAAAAAAATATTCCAAATTCCGCCTGGAAGTGTGGTATGGGGTCGGGCCAGGCCAGCCCTTTTAATTGTATTGGGCATCCTGAAGCTGATGCTGTGCCAAATCCAATTTCTCTCGAATCATTTTTATATATTTCCCGGGCTTTCAATCCCCTCGAATGGTCCGACTCTCCACAACAAAAGAATTAGCCTTGAGCGGCTTCGGCATGCAACTTCAACCCTAATGCCGTCATAACCTTGAGGATGGTGTCAAAACCGGGACTACGCTCGCCTGAAAGTGCCTTATAAAGACTTTCTCTGGACAGGCCGGCATCACGAGCGACCTGCGCCATGCCCCTGGCGCGGGCAATATCGCCCAGTGCCTTGGCAATGAAGGCGGCATCGCCGTTAGCTTCCTCAAAACAAACCTCAAGATAGGCTGCCATTTCCTCCGGAGTTCGGAGGTGATCTGCGACATCGTAGCGAGTGGTCTTTGTCTTTTTCATTTCTTGCTCCTAAAGACGCTCGGTCCTGACCATTACACGCGCACGTGCATGAATATCCTTAAGGTCATCAAGCCATTGGGCATAAGTCTCAGTCTTACGAATTTCAAGCATAATGAATTGTAGCCATAAGGCTACACCATGTCAATATTTTTTTTATTTTTATTACTCAAGGAGAAAATGGAGTTGGGCCAGACTATGCCCTTTGATTGTATTAAGCATCCCGAAGCTGATGCTGTGACACATCCAATTTCGCACGAATCATTTTTTATATATTCCCAAAGGCTTTCAATCCCTTCAATTAGTCCGCCCCCATTTACTCAAAAAAAATAAAAATGAATCAATCAATACGCTTCAGGCTATAAAATTTAATATTTTTCCCAGCATTTTTTTCATAAACCCTTATTTCCTGAAGAGATTCGGATAATATCATTAACACATCGGATTTATTCTCTGATCCTTCACCTTTTAAAGCAGCAGTTAATATACTGGCCCTGCTATCTAATCTTGGTTCCTCTTCTTCTAATTCCCAGACAACTCCTTGTATTGCTCGTCCGAAGACCTTCCCTTCATATTTTATCTTGTAATGCTTTTTCCCCGGTGTAGCCCCAACCGCCCGTGAAAACAAATAAGCTGGTTGCCTTTCATAGTTTCCAGTGGCAGTTATTTGATTATCTTTTATTGTTAAACTTAAGTTGCATTGAGGCCCCCGCCAACTACCAGCAAGGTTTTCTGGTCCTGACTGCAAACTGGCATAGCCATATTCTCTATAGAATTCACTTAAAGGTTTAACTCGATCCAGAATCGGTTTTTCCTTTTTATCCTCTTGCTCGGGTACATTTTTTATACTTGAAATCGAGTCAAGCACATTTTTATGATAGTCTTGATATTTGATGGCTCGATTGCAAATTTCCTCTGCCTCTTTTAGAAATCCAACATTTATCAACTTATTGGCCAAATTGGACATTGCAATTGTACTTCCAAGTTCCTCGGCTTTTTTATATGCTGTAGTAGACTTGTTGGGCAAATCACAATAATTAAATTCAGCACCGAGGTTATTCCATATACTCGCACTTCGATCTTTTTCGGGAATCTTTAAATAATGAAACAAAGAGAGATCGTGTTGTTTTACTTCACCATACTTGTAAGCAAGGTTAAATCTCGAATCGACATCGTCTGGTTTGATTTGCAAAAATCTTTCGATTAATCCAAAATAAAGATCTTGATCGTTATTGATTTCTGCAACTTCACATAATGTTTGAATGTGTTTAATTTCCCCATTTTCTACCTTTGAGGCAACTGTTCTCAACTTTTGAATTACGGCATCAGCCTCCAGCTTTTGACCTGCTTTCATAAAGGACACGATGGCATTACCATATAAATTTAACTTATCTATCTCATTTGGAGTTTTCTCAGCAGCGACTTGAAATAAAATTGCTGCTTTATTATGGTCTTCAAAATCCCCATATGCCCGAGCTAAATAACTTTGAGCATCAACGTTTTCTTCATGCTCCTTCGATAATAACTCTAACTTGGTAAAATCTCCCCCCTTCCCATAACTTATTCGATAATATTCTTCAAGAACTTCAAAAGATACCGCATTTTTAGTTTCTCGTCCGAAATTCGATAATAAGAATGATTCTTTTATTTCCTTTACTGAATCTTCATTCTTATTCATTATTGCCATAAACAAGGCGATGCGATATCTATTTAAGTTCCAATCGTCACGTGGTTGAAATTTATTTTCTACTACTTCTTCTTTTTCGTCAGTATGTTCTTCTGGAGCAGTTCGAATTTCCGATGATTCAATAGGCATGCCCTTTGCTCTTGGTATAAGAGCCCTGATCATTTCAAGTATTTTGACATAAGACTTTTCAGGGGCATCTCGTTCAAAAGTTATATATTCAAGATTTCCTTGCAACCCGCCCGGTTTTCGAACACCCTTTTCCAACAACAGCATAAGATCCATCTCACGGCCAATGGCAAGACCAATTTCTTGAGTAATCCAAGCAGAAGTCTGATAAGAGAATGAGTTTTTGTCAGCTTTGAATTTCTTTCTGTTCCATATTGTTTCAGTGAGATCGGTGGGATTAACCACTACTTCTTTATTAGTACAGATCCCTATGAAAAGATTCTTCCCTGAAATAAGCCCAAGGACTTTATCTGCTAAATCTCTCGGCTCGGCTGCCTCGGCATGTTCCCAACTAAAACCGATATCCATATTTTTAATTTGTTCGAAATATTTTAAGAATTTTTGAACCACCACCTCATCATCATCAGTAAAGCTATGCCCTATAAATGCCTTGAGTTGGTTACTCATATTCGAAACCTCCCATAAATGAGTACATTGACTATTTCATTCAATTACTCTTTCTGCATCCAGGTCTCTAATTGCTATTGCCATCTTTCTTCCCCCAACACTACATGTCGAACGATTTCAACAAGAGGTTGCCTATACTATAATGGATCAAAGAAATAATTTAATTCTAAGAGGATAAAACAGATTTCAAACTCGAAATCTGAAATATGAAATCCGGAATGTTTTGTGGCGGAGAGGGTGGGATTCGAACCCACGGTACACCTTTTGGGCATACAGCCGATTTCGAGTCGGCCCCGTTACAGCCGCTTCGGTACCTCTCCGTTAGATATGTTCTTAGACAGGATTAACGGGATTTAAAAATCATTCCTTTTTATCCAGTAGATCCTGTCAAAAAAAATTTATGACAGGTTGTTACGACGAACTTCAAAAAATTTCTGGATCAGTTCTCTGCAATCCGTTTCCAGGACCCCGGAAATCACTTCAAAGCGATGGTTCAAACGCCCATCCTTGGAAACATCGTAAATAGAACCTAAGGCCCCGCCCTTGGGATCGGCCGTTCCAAAAACCACCTGATCCACCCGGGCCTGGATCACTGCCCCGGCACACATCAGGCAGGGTTCGATGGTGACATATAACATAGTTCCCGGAAGGCGAAAATTATTTAGGACCCGGGCTGCTTTTCGCAGAACCAAAATCTCGGCGTGGGCCGTGGGATCATTGTTCTGCCTGGTCCGGTTATGATCGGCGGCAATGACCTTGCCTCCGGAAGAGACCAAAACCGCCCCGATGGGAACCTCATCTTCCTGGAGGGCTTTCTCGGCCTCTTTCAAGGCCAGGGTCATGAATTCTTCCGCTCGGGTTATGGCTTTGATCCTGTTTTTTATCTTTTTTGATGAAAAAATGGTTTTAAAAATTCAGAATATGATAATAAATTGAGGAGGGTATAATGTCAAGAGATTTGAAAATGCACTTCTTGGAACCTTTATTTATTCCTAAATTCCCTTCCCTTCCAGATCAGATATATAGTCGGATAGATAACCAGTTCCATGATCATGGAGGTAATCACCCCTCCCACCATAGGAGCGGCGATGCGTTTCATCACATCTGATCCGGCACCGTGACTGAACATAATCGGCACTAATCCGGCCAGGATAACACTGACGGTCATGATCTTGGGACGAATCCTTTTAACGGCCCCGAACATGATGGCCTCTTTCAGATCCCCGATTCCCTTTAACCGTCCTTCCTTCTTCCATCGTTCATAAGCCAATTCCAGATAGAGCAGCATGACCACGCCGGTTTCGGCATCCAGACCGGCCAGGGCAATGATTCCCACCCAGACGGCAATGCTCAGGTTGTAATTGAGAAAATAGAGCAGCCAAAACGAGCCCACCAGCGAAAAAGGCACGGCCAGCAAGACGATCATGGTCTTGGTCACCGATTTGGTATTAAAAAAGAGCAGCACAAAAATGATCAGGAGGGTTAACGGGATGACTATTTTCAGCCTCTCCTCGGTCTTGATCAGATACTCATACTCGCCGCTCCATTCCAGACGATAACCTTCCGGGATCTTCAGGGAAGCCGCCTTTTTTTTGGCCTCCTGCACGTAGCCGCCCACATCCCGACCGCTGAAGTCAATATAAACATACAGGCTTAAAAGTCCTTCTTCGCTCTTGATCGCCGTCGGGCCTTTGACGATTTGGATATCCGCAACCTGACCGAGAGGGATACGGGCCGCAGGCCCCGCAGCCCCACTGGAACCCATGCCTGAAGCAGCCTGAGTATTTTTAGGGGTAGTCATGGTGACCGGCACCAGGATCCTCTTAAGCTGTTCGATATCTCCCCTCAGTTCCCGGGCATAGCGGATGTTCACCGGATAGCGTTCCCGGCCTTCTACAGTGGTGGTGATATTCATGCCGCCGATAGCGGCCTCGATGACTTCCTGAATATCTTCTACGGCCAGACCGTATCGGGCGGCTTCCTGACGATTAATATTTACATCCAGGAAATATCCGGTGGTCATTCTCTCGGCATAGATACTGCGGGTGCCGGGAATATCTTTTAGATGATGTTCCAGTTCCAGGCCGATTCTTTCCAGTTCTTCCAGTTTCGGCCCCAGGACCTTTATCCCCACCGGGGTCCTGATCCCCGTAGCCAGCATATCGATCCTGGCCTTGATGGGCATGGTGAAGGAATTGGCCACTCCGGGGATGGTCAAAGCGTCATTCATTTCGTCCTTGAGTTTTTCAACGGTCATGCCCTTGCGCCATTGGGCTTCAGGTTTGAGATTGATGACCGTTTCAAACATCTCCATGGGGGCGGGATCGGTAGCCGTCTCAGCACGGCCGGCCTTGCCGAACACCTGGGTTACTTCGGGGATTTGCTTTAGTAACTTGTCCTGCATTTTAAGCAGGTCCGTAACCACGGAAACGGATGCGGCCGGTACGGTCACCGGCATATAAAACAAGGTCCCCTCATAAAGAGGGGGCATAAATTCCGAACCGAGTTTCATAAAGGGATAGACGGTTGCCGCCAGAATAAGAATCGTCAGGATGATCACTGTTTTTTTAAACCGCAGGGCCATTCGGGCTATTGGTTCATAACCTTTATGGAGGACAATACTGATCGGGTTCTTATCTTCCGGCCTTATTTTTCCCCGGATAAACAGGGTCATCAAAACCGGGGTGAGGGTAATGGCCAAAAAAGAAGAAAAGAGCATGGCAAAGGTTTTGGTGTAGGCCAGGGGTTTAAACAGCCTGCCGGCCTGGGCCTGAAGGGTAAAAACCGGCAGGAAACCGATCATGATGACCAGCAGGGAAAAGAAAAGAGACGGCCCCACCTCCTTGGCCGCTTCGATGATGACGTCTACACGAGTTCGGATTGCGGATTGCGGATTGCGGATTGGGGAATTAAGTTCGGAGTTCGGAGATCGGAGTTCGGAGTTTTTTTCCTCTTTCCTCGAGCCTCGTGCCTCGTCCCTCTTTTTTTCAGCCTCCCACTCTTCCAATTTTTTATGGGCATTTTCCACCATGATGATCGAGGCATCCACCATAGCCCCGATGGCAATGGCGATCCCGCTCAGACTCATGATATTGGAAGTCACCTTCAGGTGAACCATGAGAATAAAGGAGATAATAATGGCCAAGGGCAGAGTCAGGATGATCACCAGGGCGCTGGGGAGGTGAAATAAAAAGACAATGCAAACCACACTAACCGCAATGGAAAGTTTGATGATCTCATCTTTCAGGGTAGCAATGGAGCGATAGATCAAATCGGATCGGTCATAGGTGGTAACGATCTTGACCCCCTTGGGGAGACTGGGCTCGATATCCTTTTTAATTTTTTCTTTGACCTGCTCGATAACCTTGAGGACATTCTCGCCGAATCGAACCACCACAATCCCGGCCGCCACCTCCCCTTTTCCGTCCAGTTCGGCAATCCCCCTGCGGATCTCCGGACCAAGCTGGATCCGGGCAACATCTTTTAAAAAGATTGGGGTCCCCTGCCCGTTGGTTCCCAGGGCTATATTATTCAGGTCTTCCAGACTTTTGATGTATCCCCGTCCTCTGACCATGTACTCCACACCGGAAAACTCGATGACTCGGCCTTCCACATCCAGGTTGCTTTTACGCACCGCTTCCAGGACTCTGGTGATCGGAAGGTCATAAGCAGCAAGGCGATTAGGATCCAGGGTGATCTGATATTGTTTGACGAACCCGCCCACACTGGCCACCTGGGAAACCCCGGGCACACTTTCTATGGCCAGCTTCAAGTTCCAATCCTGCAGGGAGCGCAGTTGGGCCAGGTCCAGTTTCCCGGTCTCATCAACAACGGCATAGGAGAACCCCCAGCCCAGACTGGTGGCATCGGGACCCAGGACCGGGTTGATATTAGCGGGGAGTTTATTTTTCACGGCCTGCAGGTATTCCAGGATCCGGCTTCGAGCCCAATAGATATCGGTTCCTTCTTCAAAAATGACATAGATAAAGGAGCTGCCCAGATAGGAAAAACCACGGACGGCCTGCACCTTGGGTGCGGCCAGTAAGGTTGATGTGATGGGATAGGTTATCTGGTCTTCAACCAGGTCAGGACTTCGGCCCGGCCATTCGGTATAGATAATGACCTGAGTATCGCTTAAATCAGGAAGAGCGTCCAGAGGGGTGTTTATTAGGGAATAGTAACCCCAGGCCCCCAAAAAGAACATCAGGAGGAAGATGATGAATTTGTTCCGGGCGCTGTACTCGATTATTTTAGCGATCATAACAGCCCATAGAATCCAGAATTCAGGAGCCGGAATTCAGAATAGAAGAAAGGTAGTCTTTTCATTCTGGCTTCTGACTCCTGGCTCCTGGATTCTGACTTTTAGGCGTTATTCCTTTCAATTTTGCTTCGGAATCAATCAAAAAATTGGCCGAGGAAGCCACCTTTTCTCCGGCCCGTAATCCCCTAATCACCTCGATCATCTTATCGGTTCTGAGGCCGACGGAGATCTCTCGGGGTTCAAAGTTTCCTTCCCCTTTATCCACGTAAACAATCTGTCTCAAACCGGTATCGATAACCGCATCTTCGGGCACGGTGAGCCTCTTGCCGAGATTGATTTTTAAAGTCACATCAGTGAACATCTGGGGTTTAAGTTGACCGCCGGCATTGGGCAGGGTAAATCTGATCTTGGCGGTCCTGGTTTCTCCGGACAGGGTGGGATAGATATAATCGATTTTGGAAGAAAATGTTTTGCCCGGCAGATAGCTCAGACTTATGGCGGCCTGGTCCCCGATTTTTATAGCCGGAAGTTCGTTTTCATAGATATCGGCCACGACCCAGACCGTAGAAAGGTCGACGATATCAAAAAGTTTCTCACCGGGCATGACCTTCATGCCTTGAACGATCATTTTTTGAATCACGTAACCGTTCACCGGGCTGTAAAGGGTCAAGGTTTTGATCGGCCGTCCGGTTTCTTCGATTTTCTTGATTTGTTCTTCGGTAATATCCCAAAGTCTCAGGCGCTGTTTGGCCGCCTCCAGAATGGTTTCGGCATCTTTAGCCAGCATGGCCCCAAAACCTTCCTTTTTAGAACCTCTCCATTTAAGGGCATTCAGAAATTCCTGTTGGGTAGCCAAAAGTTCCGGGCTGTAGACCTCGGCTAAAGGTTCTCCTTTTTTCACCCGGCTTCCCGTATAATTGATGTGGAGTTTCTCTATCCAACCTTCAAACTTTAAATTAACCGTGGCCATCTTTCTTTCATCATATTCTACACGGCCTACGGTTCGAATGGTTTTCTGCAAAGGCCTTACGGCAACCATAGTGGTCTTCAGGCCGATGAGTTGTTGCTTATCCGTGGGGATTTCAACGACAGGGACTTCTTCCCTGGCTGCCTCCTTCTGGGGAGACGGCTTTACTGAAGGGGCCTTTGCCTTTTCCGATGAAGTCCCATGCTGATGAGCTTGTCCAAGGCCCAACGAAGGGGCAATCAAAAACCCGACCAGAATCATGAAGACAACGATCATTTTCTCTCTTTTCACGGTTTCTTTCCCTCCGGTGGGATTTCCATCAGGCCGGCAATCGCTTCAATCCGGGCTACGGCCTTTTCCCTTTCCACGAATTGCCCCCAATATAAAATCTCAAAGTCCAGAAGGGCTTTAAGTCTGGAAATGACGGTAATCGCCTCCACCTTACCGGTTTTGTATCCGGAAAGGGCCAGTTGGAAGTCTTGAACCGTCTTGGGAATCATACCTTCTTTATAAAGTTCCATTAACCGTTCAGCCGATTTAATCATGGAGTAACTATCCCTCAGATTCGAAGCCAGCATATTATGGGTAGCTAAAAATTCCTGTTTACTCTGAGAAAGGGCGGCCTTGGCTTCAAGGACGCCCTGCTTCTGCTTTTTTTCATAAAAGAGAGGGATGTTGATCTGGGTCGTCACGCTCCACATATCTTCATAGGGCCCGCTTTTTTTAGCAAGATTGGCCCCGATGGTAAAATCAGGATAGTATTCTTTCTCGGCCATGCGGACCTTGATCTCGGCCCCCTTGACCATCTCTTCCTTTGATCGGACCTCCGGGGAATTCTCCTTGGCTATTTTCAGAAGTTCTTCCAGATGGAAAGGATAGGGTGTGTACTCCGGCACCTGAGGACGCCCCAAGGGGGACTGTACCTCTCTCCCCAAAGTAGTATTGAGCATGCCCTCGGCGGCCTGAATCTTTTGATTGATCATTTCATCTTTTTCCAGAAGCATGTATTTCTCGGTCTGGGCCATAAGTACTTCCTGTTGCGGTCCCATACCCGAAGAGTACCTGGCCAAAGCCGCGTCCTCAATTCGTACAAACAAGTCGGTCTTATCCTGGATTTGTTCCTTGGTCTTATAGGCCAACAAGAGATCAAAATAGAGTTCTTTGACCCTGGTAATCGTTTTAAGAAGGATATTTTTTGAAGCCGCTTTTAAACTTTCGGCCTCCCGGCCGGCCATTTCGCCTTTTAAGGCCCTTTTCCCCCAAAAGGGGAACATCTGGGTGGCTGAGAACATCCAATAAGCATCATTAGAATCACCGAAAGTATAACGATTGTATCCTTCGTTCTGGTAGCCGAACATAACCATGGGATCAGGAAGGGCGCCGGCCTGAGGGATTTTATGTTGAGCGACGTCCACACCGGCCTGAGAAGCCAAAATCTCCGGATTATTCCTAACGACCTCCTGGATCAAATCCTGGAGTTTCAAATCCGAGGCAAAGACCCCAGAACTCCAAAAAAAGGCGACCCAGAAAAAGGCGACTCTTACAATGTTATTTGACGTCCACATTGAGCTTTACCCTCTTGACTTTCTCGGCCTGGGTTATTTGAATAACCATGTTCCAGCCTCCGGCCATGGAAAAGTTCATTTTGGCTTTATATTCATTTCCTTTCAGGGCGGCATCGGCCTTGTAGTTCACGGCCGGCATCCCAGGCATAGCCGGCATGCTATATTCCAATTTAACCTTGGCATCAATGACATTTTTCCCGGTGCTATCTTTGATGGTCAAAGTTAAATTGTTGTCCCCGACGACAGGCGGGTTTTTGTCTATGACGATTTTTATCGTGAAGTCATCGGCTTTTTTGGTTATTTCAAAATTTTTCCCCCAGGCCACCCCGGCCGTTAATAAAACCGCCAGTAATAAAATGGTAACTTTTTTCATGGGAATCCCCCTTTATATTATAATATCTAATTTTTCCTTATCCACAGTATTCTTGCACCTCAAGGGTCCTCAGGTTCCTGTTTAACTCAATTCCCTAATTATTGAAAATAAGGCTATCGCAATCTTTGTCAAGTATATCATTAATAAATTTGCGGGAAACTTCAATACTTCTTTTGGCCATAGACTCAAGGGCATGTAAAGAGGACCTTTACGGCACCCGATTGATATGGAGAGTCTTAAGAGAATGGAGCTTGCTTTAGACTTTATCCTCAAGATCCGAATCAGGGCTTAATTTAAGTTGTAATCCTTAATAAATCCTGCAGCAGAGCCTCCCCTTCCGGCCAAGGGCCATGACCGGAATCCGGATTGATGTGACCGCGAGCTCCGACGTTGACAAAACAGCTTCCCCACAAATCAGCCAGCCACCGGACTGAATCCAAAGTCATGTAATGATCGTTTTCACTGCCTACTAAGACAGAGGGGAAAGGAAGCTTGCTATATGAAGCAAAACGGTGCAGTTCTTCCGGTATAAAGGGCGATGAATCCACATCGGGCGGCGCAACCAGAAGAGCGCACTTGATTTGACCGGTGTTTTCCGGAAAAGTCCGTGCCCAGTGCGCGACGGCAAGACAACCCAGACTATGGGCTACAATGACGGAGCGATCCTTACCGGCCGTAATGGCCGTGTTCAATGTGTTCAGCCATTCGGCGAGATCAGGGTTTTCCCAGTCCCGCTGATGAACGCGCTCATAGCCGTATTTCCGTTCCCAAAACGTCTGCCAGTGGTCGGGGCCGGAACCGTTTAATCCCGGCACGATTAATACTCTCACGCTTCCTCCAAAAACATCCTCTTCATTCCCTTATTGTCTCTTGGCATTTTTTTAAAAAATAACGATGGAAAGAAAGGTCTTTGGTTAATTCCGGATGAAAAACAGTTGCCAGTGCGCCCGGAGTCTCGGCGGCAGCCACATAATCGTCAATCCTCAGCAATATATTGACATCCTTTCCGATACGGGTAATCTTCGGCGCCCGGATAAAGGTCAGCGGGATAGGAAGAGGTGAGACGGGTTTAATCACGGCACGTAAGCTAAAACTATCCAGTTGGCTGCCGAAGCCGTTACGCTTAATATCCATGTCCATAAGCGCCAGATGCGGCGCCTCTCCGGCGATATTTTTTGCCAGAAGAATTGCGCCGGCACAGGTTCCCCATATTTTCATTCCTAATTTAAATTCCTCGGCAATCACTTCCTGCAAACCGAAAATGTTTACCAGCTTGGAAATGCAGGTGCTTTCTCCGCCGGGAATAATCAGTCCCGAAAGACCGGCTACCTCCTGCGGTTTTTTGACCCGGCGGCCATTAACGCCAAGACGTTTTAAGTGCTCAAGATGTTCAACGACGCCGCCTTGCAGATCAAGAACGCCGATCATTTACCACCCCCGTGACGCCAATAACTGTGCTTCGGGAATTACCGCAATTTCCAGACCCGGCATAGCATCACCTATAGCGGTTGACGCTTCCAGAATTTTTGCCGGATCATCGTAATAAGCCGCTGCCTTTACGATAGCCCGTGCCCGTGCTTCGGGATTTGCGGATTTGAATATGCCTGAGCCGACGAAGATACCGTCACAGCCAAGCTGCATCATGAGTGCGGCATCGGCGGGTGTTGCAATACCGCCGGCGGCAAAATTAACAACGGGCAGACGTCCCAACCTCCGGACTTCGAGAGCCAACTGATACGGTATGCCGTTGTCTTTGGCAAATCCGCTGACTTCTTCCACAGGCAACCCCACCAGAATCCGAATCTCGCGATTGATGGCCCGCATGTGACGCACGGCCTCAACCACATTTCCCGTGCCGGCTTCTCCCTTGGTGCGGATCATGGCTGCACCTTCGGCGATTCTTCGCAGAGCTTCACCCAGATTGCGGGCACCGCAGACAAAGGGAATGGAAAATTTGCTTTTATCGATGTGGCATTCCTCGTCAGCCGGGGTGAGGACTTCACTCTCGTCTATATAATCGATTTGCAACGCTTCAAGAATTTGCGCCTCTACAAAGTGTCCGATGCGCACTTTGGCCATAATCGGTATGGTCACTGTCTTCTTTATTTCCGCGATCATTGCCGGGTCGGACATCCGGGCAACGCTGCCGTCTTTCCGGATATCGGCCGGAACACGCTCCAGGGCCATTACCGCAACGGCTCCCGCTTCCTCGGCGATTTTGGCCTGCTGGGCATTTGTTACATCCATAATGACGCCTCCTTTGAGCATTTGCGCCAACTGTATGTTGAGCTCATATCTATTCTGATTCATTTCACATCGCTCCTGCAATATTGCCCCCTTAGTTATTTTTTCAATATTTTTTTATATCATTTCGCGCAGTATTCCTTTAAATGGTAAATTCTATTGTTCTTTGAATAACCAAGTAGAGAGATATCGCTCACCGGTGTCGGGAATAATAACCACGATAAGTTTCCCCGCATTTTCCGGCCTCTTGGAGATCTCCAGAGCAGCCCAAAGCGCGGCACCACTAGAGATTCCGGCCAGAATGCCTTCTTCGCGGGCCAGCTGTCTGGCCGTTGCCCCGGCATTTTCGTTGGAAACTTTTACAATTTCATCGATGATATCCCTGTTCAGGACGGCAGGGACAAACCCCGCGCCGATCCCCTGGATTTTATGCGATCCCGGTTGCCCGCCGGAAAGAACCGGGGAGCTTTCCGGCTCTATGGCAATCGCCCGGAAGTCTTTCTTCCGCGACTTGATTATCTCGGCAACACCGGTAATCGTACCGCCGGTACCCACGCCGGAAATAAGGATATCAACCTTGCCGCCCGTATCCTCCCAAATTTCTTCAGCCGTTGTTTTCCGGTGAATCTCAGGATTGGCCGGATTTTCGAATTGTTGCAAAATAACTCCTCCTGGTGTTGTTTCGGCGAGCTCCTTTGCTTTTCGGACGGCTCCCGGCATACCTTCGGCGCCCGGCGTCAAAACCAGTTCCGCACCGAAAATCTGCAAAAGCTGCCTGCGTTCCAGACTCATGGTGTCCGGCATGGTCAGGATCAGTCTGTAGCCCCGCGCTGCGGCCACAAAGGCCAGGGCAATTCCGGTATTGCCGCTGGTCGGTTCAATCAGGACAGAATTTTTATTGATCACTCCTCTTTTTTCGGCGTCGTCGATCATAGAGACGCCGATGCGGTCTTTAACGCTGGACAGGGGATTAAAAGACTCCAGTTTTAAGACGACCTGGGCTTCAATCCCCTTGGTCATTCGATTTAAACCCACCAGGGGCGTGCGGCCGATGGTTTGGGTAATGTCCTTATAAATTTTCATTTTATTCTCCTTTCATGGCCGACGGATCAGGAACTGATTTGCCGGCCCTTAGTAATTAACATTTTATCTTACCAATCCCAGACCATTGCCTCAAATTTTCGCCAAAGCGCCATCCAAGGCTTCGAGAATGTCATCGATATGCTCAATTCCGATCGACAGCCGAATGAGATCGGGGGTCAATCCGCCTTCACGCTGTTCTTTTTCGGAAAGTTGTGAATGGGATGTACTTGCCGGATGCAGGATCAGACTCTTTGCATCGCCGACGTTAGCCAGATGAGAAAATAATTCGATGTTTTCTATTACCTTTACTGCCGAATCGTATCCTCCCTTAACTCCAAAAACGACCATGCCTCCAAAACCCTTTTTCAAATATTTGGAGGCCGTCGAATAGGTCGGATCATCGGGCAGCCCCGGATAGCGCACCCAGGCGACCTTGGGATGCTTTTTCAGGTAATGGGCAACGGCGAGTGCATTTTCGCTGTGTCTTACGATGCGTAACGGCAACGTCTCGGCGCCCTGTAAAAATATCCAGGCACTGTCCGGTGAGAGCGATGCTCCAAGGTTCCGAAGTGGAACCGTTCGCACGCGCAGGGCAAAGGCTATGGGTGCCAGCGCTTCCGGCAGATCAAGCGCCCATCGCAAACCGTGATAGTTGTTATCCGGTTCCGTAAACAGCCGGTGCTTTCCACCTTTCCAGTTGAACTTTCCGGAGTCCGTGATGACGCCGCCGATTGCCGTGCCATGTCCACCGATCCACTTGGTCAGCGAATTGACCACGATGTCCGCGCCGTAATCGATGGTTCGCAGTAAATAAGGTGTGGTGAAGGTTGCATCGACGATCAACGGAAGGCCATGCTTGTGGGCAACGTCAGCAACTGCCTTTACATCCGTAAAATCCAGCACCGGATTGCCGATGGTTTCGATAAACAATGCACGTGTTTTCGGTGTGATGGCTTTTTCAAAGTTCTTCGGGTCATGCGGATCGACGAATATTGTCTTGATGCCGAGTTTCGGCAGGATGGCGTCAAACTGCGTGTAGGTTCCGCCATACAAATTATTAGCCGAAACAATCTCATCGCCGACTTCCGCGAGCGTTACGATGGTGTAAAAAACCGCCGATGTGCCGGACGACACCACGACCGAAGCACTGCCGCCTTCCAATTGCGTAATGCGCTCTTCCAATACGGCATTCGTCGGATTCGTCAGCCGCGAATAGATATTGCCTAATTCTTTGAGGGCAAACAAATTCGCCGCATGTCCGGTATTTTTGAATACGTAAGAGGATGTCTGATAAATCGGCACCGCCCTTGCGCCTGTTGTGGGATCAGGCGTTTCCTGTCCCGCGTGAACTGCCAGTGTTTCTAATCTTCTTGTTGTCATTTTCATTTCCTCCTTTTATTTTTGTTGTTCTTTCCTAAAAAATAAAAAACCCACCAGCCGGCTTATTTTTTCTTTTCCGGGGGGTGGGTCGTTTTTGAATATGATGATTCAGTTCAACATTAACAAACCTCCCCATTCCCAGGGACATCGCATGTCCATACAACAACACTTTTTTGTCGAGAGGCTATTTGGCTTGACCGATAATAAGTTCATATCTAAACCGTTCATCTTCCATGACTCAGATTTCGTAATGGGCAGCCTGCCGCTGCCTTTTTTCTTTTTGCCGCTCCACCAGAGCAGCCAGGGTTGTTTTTTCCAGGGTCGTCGCCAGTGCCTGGGAGGCCTCGCCCCACAGATCGCGGGCAATACAAAAGGAAGACCGCTTGCAGGTTGAAGGCTTTTCCACACAATCGACCAGACATATAGGGCCCTCAACCACTTCGATAATATCTTTGACGGATATTTCAGAAGCCGCTTTGGCCAGCTCGTACCCGCCATGCGCTCCCCGCGTGGAATGGATTAATCCGACTGACTTTAAAGGATTAATCAAATGCCAGAGATATTTTTCCGAGATATCTTCCCGTCGGGATATCTCTCTTAAAAGGACCGGACCTTGACCATAATGGGCGGCAAGATCTAACATAAGTCGGACACCGTAGCGTCCTTTGGTAGAAAGTTTCATTTTTTAATCTCTATAATTTCTATTAAAATGATAGATATTATAATCCACAAACATTGTCAAGAAAAAAATTATTTTTTTTAATCAACGATGAATAATTTTTAAATAATCTAATAATTCAACATATTCGAAGGTGTGATAGGGCCCTGATTCGTATTTTTTCAGGATGTCGCATATGGCGTTTTAGCCTTCCGTCTTGCCCAATGCCCACGGTTCGCCCGACATTAAGGATAAACATTTTCATCAACCCACACGCATTTTGTTCCAGGTATCGCGGGGTCGTCTTTGTGCCTTAAATACGGTTGATTTACCACTGGAGAGACTTGTTTTCTTAACCTGATAGGATTGTTTTGTATCCTGACTGTAGGCGACAATAATCTCGCCTATGGTTGTTTCCCGTTCTTTGTCTAAATGGCCCAGGGTCAGAATCGTAGGCCCACGGAAATCAAAAGGTTCGAAAATGCTTTGTCCGTTTTTCGCCAAGGAGAAGAGGCGTTCATTTTCCCCTTGGTCCCTCCCCAGGATAATCTTGAGATCGGTGAAAAGCCGGTAGTGCCGACCGATAGTTAAAAGCACTAAATCAGTATGGTTGTAATCGGCCGTATGGGCGAAAAGATCGCGTAGACGGGCAGCAATAACCTTGTCCGTAAGCAGGCATCCTCCAGCGGGGCAGGGGTAGTCTGTCACGCCCAAGTGTTCGGCAAGTGCAATTTGCGGTTTGCGGGAACGCCCGGATATATTGAGAAGCTTGTCCCGATCCACAAGGCCTGCGCGTTCCGGAAGGGTGGGTACGAAATGCTGTGCCGAAAGGGGTCGGAGGATCAGGTCTGTTAACCCGCTTTCTTTTTCGATCAGACGAATCATGTGCCGCTGCTGCGACATAGGACGTTGTCCGAGCACTTCACCGGTGATAACAAAAGATGCGTCCCAAACGGACATGATCTCTTTGACCTTTCGCAACATATAGATGCGGCAATCAATGCAAGCATTCATGGCGCGGCCATAGCCATGAGGAGGGTTTTCCACCATCTTCATGTAATCCATTCCTTTGTGAATAACATGAATAGGAACTGAAAATTCTTCGGCGACTTTGCGGGCCTGCATTTTACAACCGGCTGTTTTAGGTGTGCAGTTGCAAAAGACGCTCGTAAAATGGACGGCCGTTACCTCGATGCCCTGGTCGATCATTAATTTCACTGCCAGAGTGCTGTCCAGTCCTCCGGAGAGAAGGGCAACTGCCTTTTTATTGAGGCTCATAGTCAACTACTCCTTTTCAATACTTTTACCCCTTAGGCCAGCGGATGAAGGTGCCCGTATGTTATGCCGCCGTCCAGTCCGTCACATGAAATCCGGCCTTATGAATCATATCCATATCTTTTTCATATCCCTGGCCCGGTGTGGTCAGATAGCCGTTAGTGAATATAGAATTGGCCGCATAAAGAGATAAAACCTGCATGACGCCAAGACAGGCTTCCCTGCCGCCAGCTATACGAATTTCCTTATCCGGATGAATAAAGCGAAACATAGCCAGGGTGCGCAAACCATCGGCAGGTGAAAGTCTGACCAAGTTTTCCAGAGTTGTTCCTGGGCGCGGATCGAGAAAATTAAGCGGAATGGAATCCGCCGCGACCTCCCGCAAGGCAAAGGCCATCTCCACTCTATCTTCCAGAGATTCTCCCATACCGATCAGACCGCCGCTGCATAGTTCCATACCGGCGGATTTGACCATTTCGGCTGTTCTCCTACGCTCGGCATAACTGTGTGTTGTACAGATGGAAGGATAAAATCTTTCCGAAGATTCCAGATTGTGGTTGAAACGGTCGACTCCGGCATCTTTCAGTTTTTGCGATTGCTCGATATTTAAAATGCCCAGTGAAGTACAGATTTGAATCGGCACTTCTTTTTTAATCAAACGCACGGCGTTGCAGATGATGTCGAGCTCTTTGGGCTCAGGCGCCTTGCCGCTTGTTACCACACAATAGCGTAAGGCCTTCAAGCGATGGGCGTTCCGCGCACCTTCAACAAGTTCTTCCACTTGTTGGAGTGCGTATCGCTTCGAATCTGTATTTGCACTACCGGCCTGGCTGCAAAAAGCGCAATCCTCGCTGCAAAGGCCGCTTTTGGCATTTTGAATAACATGGAGTGTCACATCCCGGTTGAAATAATGACGCCGTATTAGGAAGGCCGCATCGAGGACGGCAAGAAGGTCGTCGTCGCCTGACCTCAGGAGACCAAGGGCCTCCGCTTTCGTAAATGAATCTCCTTGGAGAATTCTCAACGCAGGTTCTTTCCATTTCATTTGACAGGGATCTCCTTTGAGAAGCGCATGGCCTTCAGGATGACCGGCATTCGTGGAATTCCGGGAACATCCATATTTAGCTTTCTTCTGCTAAAAAAATAATTATGGTGTTACCGAATCAAAAGTTTTCCCCCATAGATACTTATACCGAGCATAAGACTTTGACCTTTCTTTTTATCCCGGCTTTTATTTATTTGTAGAAGGTCGTTATATCTTAATTCTTTTAATCTTAATGATCTCGGCAAGGATGCTTATGGCAATTTCGTAAGGAGTTTCCGCCCCAATTTCAAGACCGATAGGGGCATGAACCTTTTCTAAATTTTGCGGGAGTACTCCTTTATTTATCAAGCGCTCCTTGACGTCTTTGACTTTTTTCTTGCTGCCGATCATACCGATATATGTTGCCTTGGTACCAACGGCAAAATGCAGGCATTGTTCGTCAAACACGTGACCCGGAGTACAAATAACCACATAACTGTCACTGCCGATGTTTAATTTAAGAAAAGCCTCCGTATATGGCTCGATAATATTAGACTCAACATCTGGAAAGCGTTCCTTATTGTTAAACTCAGGGCGCGGGTCCACCACAGTAATGCGAAATCCGAGCGGTTTGGCCAATTTCGCTGCGGCCTCGGATATGTGCCCAGCCCCAAAAAAATATAATGTCTCCAAAGGCAAAATGGGTTCAAGGAAAACATCCATGGTTCCACCACATATCATGGCCGCTTTTTCTCCTTCGCCGGAAAGATCAAAATGGAGCAGTTGAGATTGCCCGGAATGGATAACCTCCGGGGCCATATCAATTACCTTGAGCTCTACTCCCCCGCCCCCAACGGTCCCTAAAAAAGTCCCATCACTTTTTATTAACATCTTGGCGTCGGTCCTTCGGGGGACGGAGCCGCCACTGGAAACAACAGTGGCTAAAACCGCTCGCTCACCGCGCGAGATCAAATTGACTATTTCTTGATACATTTCCATCATTGGTTGCGCCTTCCTTTGCTTCTATCCCTTACTCTGCCCTAAAGTGGCATAAAAACGGGCCAAGGTCATTATTCATCAATAACCATACTGAAATATGGCGGCTCTCAATGTTATATTCTTGCTAGACCTGATTCGTCGAAAATCCCTTCAAACAGAGGGCCGCTCAGATACCGCTCGCCGGCATCAGGGAGTATGACCACCATGGTCTTGCCTTCAAATTCAGGAAGGTCGGCCAGTCTGAGGGCAGCGGCCATGGCTGCTCCGCAACTAATGCCCGAAAGAATGCCTTCTTCCCGGGCCAGCCTCCTGGAATGGGTGATGGCCTCTTCACCGGTCACCGACTCTACCCGGTCGATCAAGGACAAGTCCAACGTGTCTGGAATGAAACCAGCCCCAATCCCCTGGATCTTATGCGGCCCGGGTTTGAGTTCTTTTCCTTCGAGATGCTGGCTGATCACCGGACTCTCTGCCGGTTCCAAGGCCACACTGATGATCTTTCTTTTTTTATCCTTCTTGATGTAGCGAGATACGCCGGAAATTGTCCCGCCGGTGCCTACTCCGGCGACCAGGACATCGATCTTGCCACCGGTCTGCTCCCAGATCTCCGGACCGGTGGTCCGGTAATGAATTTCCGGATTGGCGGGATTTTTGAACTGTTGGGGGAGAAAATACTTGGGGTCCGATGCGGCAATGGCTTCGGCTTCGGCAATGGCCCCTTCATCCCCTGAGCACCGGGGGTAAGGATCAGATGGGCCCCGAAAATGGCCAGGACCTTTCTTCGCTCCATGGACATGGTTTCCGGCATGGTGATATGCAGTTTATATCCCCTGGCTGCCGCCACATAAGCCAGGGCGATGCCGGTGTTGCCGCTGGTTGGCTCAATGATTTCCATGCCGGGTTTGAGTGAGCCATCCTTTTCCGCTGCCCAGATCATGCTTGCCCCTATCCGGCATTTGACCGAATAGGCAGGATTCCGGCCCTCTATCTTGGCTAAAATCAAGGCCCTTTTCCCTTGGGCCATTTTGTTGATCCTGACCAACGGCGTATTGCCGATTGAAAATGTATTATCCTTATAATATTTCCCCAAAATCCTCCTAATTATTTAAAGTTAATTTTTTAAAAAATTGGATGGGTTGACTGCCCTTTTTTCCTGGAGGCTGTTTCCTTAACTCAATCTGGGTCTTAAAGAACTTTTCAACTTGGCAATCTAATTTTCTGATTTTTTTAAAACCCTTTGGATAATTCCTCCGCCCAACACGGTATCCCCTTCAAAGAAGACGATGGATTGCCCAGGGGTGATGGCCTCCTGGGGGCTGATAAATTTTACTTTTACAGTCTGTTCTTCTGCCGGACAAAGAAGGCACTCGGCCGGTTTACTTCGGTAGCGAATTTGCGCCTGAAGCTTTCTTTTTTGGATTGAATGGAATGGCACTATCCAATGAAGCCGCTCGGCAATCAAGCTATCCTGGAAGAGATCTTTTTTCGGGCCTGCGGTAATCTCATTTCGTCCGGCGTCGATAGTAAGAACGTAAAATGGTTCTTTTAATCCCGATAGATTGAGCATTTTACGCTGGCCTACTGTATAATGGGCGATGCCTCGATGTTCACCGATAACTTTTCCGTTCATATCCAGAATATTTCCTGGTTTATCCGTGGTCTTGAGCAGCACCCCATAATCATCGCATTCAAAAAAGTCCTGGCTTTCCGGTCTTTTCAATATTTCATCAAACCCGGCTTCTTTCGCCATTGCTTTAACTTCATCTTTTCGAAAACGACCAAGTGGGAAAAGAATTCTGCCAAGCTGATCTTGTGAGAGACGATAAAGGAAATAGGATTGATCTTTTATTTCGTCAATTCCCCTCTTCAACAAATATATCTTGTTCAGCGAATCGTATTCAACCCGGGCATAGTGCCCGGTGGCGAATGAATCAAAAACAATCCCGCAAGAAAGGGCTTTTTCCAGAAACATGCCGAATTTGATCCTAGCATTGCAGACAACACAGGGATTGGGAGTTTTTCCCTTCAGGTATTCCTGTCGAAAATATTCAATGACCGTCTCTTGATAGGGTTTACGAAGATCAATCACGTAATGCCTTATGTCCAACTTCTGAGCAGCACGACGAGCTGAGTCGAGATCTTCCCATTCATTCGGTCCGAAACATCCGCTTTTAGACCCTTTAATGTTTATAGAGTCATCCCATATACTCATGGTCAGACCAATCACCTCGAATCCCTCTTTGCGCAGGAGAAAAGCGGCCATGGTCGAATCCACCCCTCCGCTCATCCCCACGGCCACAACTTTCTTTTTATTCTCGATCATGGATTTTCCCAGCCAGGATTGAGATGGCCCAACACTTCGAGGGTTTCATTCATACTACCGCTTCTGTATCCCTGAAGATCAAGGGTAACGTAGTTAAAGCCGAGCTGTTTTAAGGCCTCGACAATTGGTTCATATTCCCTCAACACCGTGGGGAAGTCGCTGGGGTCCACCTCAATTCGGGCAATATCGTTGTGACATCTAACCCTTACCTGTTTCAGACCAAGACCTTTTAAAAACACTTCTGATCGTTCTACCCTGTTAAGCAATTCAAAAGTAATGGCTGTTCCGTAAGGGATTCTTGACGAAAGGCAGGCATAGGAAGGTTTGTTATGGGTTGGAAGGCCGAGCCTTTTTGAAATAACCCTGATCTCCTTCTTGGTCAAACCAACCTCGAGCAGGGGACTTTTGACCTTCCATTCGGCAATAGCCCTCCTGCCTGGTCTAAAGTCTTTCTCGTCATCAAGATTCGATCCTTCCAGTACATGGCGATACCCTTCGCGACCGGCTAATTCGCAGGCGATTCGGAAAAGGTTGGCCTTGCAATAGTAACAACGGGTTTGAGGATTTCGCACGAAGTCCGGATCTTCCATTTCATGGGTGTCAACGGTTTTATAGGCTGCCCCCATCTCATCCGCCAGCCTTTTCGCCTCTTCAATTTCCGTGTTCGGGTAGGTCGGCGAAATGCCTATCATGGCCAGAACGTTTTCCTGTCCCAAGGTGTCCAGACAAACTTTGAGTAATAGGGTGCTGTCCACGCCGCCGGAAAAGGCAACGACCACCCGTGACAGAGGCCTGATGGTCTCCTTCAGATTTTTATATTTTAGTCCAAGATCCATACGTTTTCCTATTCACGCAGCTCGTTTTATCCTGACGATCTCAGCCAGAATGCTTATGGCGATCTCATAGGGAGTTTCCGCCCCGATTTCCAGACCGATAGGAGCAAAAACCGTTTCTAAACTCTGTGGGAGTACTCCTTTTTTTATCAAACGCTCCTTAACATCCTTGACTTTTTTCCTGCTGCCTATCATGCCAACATATTTGGCTTCGGTCTGGACCGCAAAATGAAGGCATTGTTCATCGAATACATGACCAGGAGTACAAATAACCAGATAACTGTTATGGCCGATGTTTAATTTGGGGAAGGCCTCGGTATAGGGCTCTACAATAGACTCCGCCTCTGGAAATCGCTCGGCATTATTAAACTCAGGACGGGGGTCTACTACGACGATATGAAACCCAAGCGGCTTGGCCAACTTGGCTGCTGCTTCAGATATGTGTCCCGCTCCGAAAAGATATAAGGTCTCCAAAGGTAAAATGGGTTCCAGCAAAACATCCACTTGCCCGCCGCAGATCATAGCCCCTTTTTCTCCTTCCTCGGCCAGATCAAAATGAAGAATTTGGGACTGTTCCGATCGTATAACCTCCGGTGCCGTTTGAACGACCTTGAGTTCTATCCCCCCGCCACCGACGGTACCTGAAAAAGTCCCATCATGTTTTATCAACATTTTTGCCCCGGTCCTTCGGGGGACAGAACCGCTACTCTGAATAACCGTGGCTAATACGCCTCGCTCATTGCGGGCAAGTAAATCGACTATTTCTTGATAAATCTCCAGCATCTTTTGCACTATCCTTATAGGTTACCCCAGATTTCATTTTCGAATCGTCCCCGGAAATAAGGGACTTCCCTTCAGACTAATGGTGTAATGACCTTGGGCGTGAGAGATCTTCAATAATGAAAATTTTTCTTGCAGAGCACGATTAGATCCCCAAACCGGTTTCGAAATAGTCATCCTGCACCTGCGTCTGGGTGATATGGCTGGAAGGCTGTACACTCCTCACCAGCCAAACGTTTCCGCCGATTATCGAACCTTTTCCAATAGTGATCCGCCCCAGTATCGTTGCGCCGGAATAGATGATCACATCATCTTCCACGATGGGATGTCTCGGTATCCCTTTGATAGGATTTCCATCGTCATCGACTTTGAAGCTCTTGGCTCCCAAAGTAACTCCTTGATAGATACGCACACGCTTCCCGATGACGGATGTTTCGCCGATGACCACACCGGTACCATGATCGATGAAGAAGTATTCGCCGATAGAGGCACCCGGATGGATATCGATACCCGTACTGCTGTGGGCCAGCTCTGTGATCATCCTGGGTATGAAAGGGACATTCATTTTATAAAGCTCATGAGCCAGACGATAATTGGTTATCGCCCATAACCCAGGATAGCAGAAGATGACCTCGTCTAAACTTGTTGCTGCCGGATCACCCTCATAAGCGGCATAGACGTCCGTTCCCAGCAGCCTCTGGATTTCGGGGAGACTTCTCAAAAAGGCCTCGGTAATCTTTTCCGCCTCATCATAGCAGCGTGTGCACCTTTGGATGTCATCACGGCACGAGAACCCGAGTCCGCGTTGGATTTGCTCCTGAAGCATTTCCTGGAGACGATCAATGGTCGAACCAATATAAAAAGACATGTTCTCTTTTTTCACTTCTGAGAAGCCAAAATAGCCGGGAAACAGAATCGTGCGCAAAGAGGAAGTAATTTCTTCCACTACCCTGCGGGAGGGGAGGTTTTGATGACAGGCGGCCTTTCCGTTCTGATCAATGAAGCCCAAGGTATTAGTATAAAGCGTCTGGACAAGGTCCTTCAATGCACCGTTTTCTAATGATTCTTTTGGCACTGGATTATTTTGATTGGGATGATTCATGGTTGATTATCCTTTCTTCTCCTGCATAGACATGCATTCGTTTACCTCTGGCAAAACCCACTAGGGTCATATTGAAATCCCTGGCCAGGCTCACACCCATATCGGTAGGTACCGATTTCGAAACCAGGACAGGAATATTCCGCTTGGCCACTTTAAATAATATTTCAGAAGATATTCGCCCACTGATGATCATCATCTTATCGTCTGACGGAACGGCCTCTTGCAGGCAGCGGCCGAACACCTTGTCAACGGCGTTATGCCGGCCGATATCTTCGGCAAAGATGAGAATACGTTTCCGGTCACAGAGCGCGGCACTGTGGACACCGTGCGTTTCCCGATAGACCTCTAAATGACCCTGGAATTCCAGGTTCAATCCCAGAATCTCCGCCACCGATATCGTCAGGCCCGATGGGATGCGATGTTTTTTGAGATCGGTATCGGCAAAACTGTAAAAGGCCAGCCCGCTCCCACACCCTGTGGTCAGCACTCTTTTCATGAAGAGCTTACGGGCCGGATCGAGGCCGTCTTTTGTTTCGATACGAATGATCCCTCTGGTCTCATCGAGGTGCAACCTTTTCACATCCTCTTTCTCTTTGATAAAACCTTCGGAACTGAGAAAGCCTAAAGCGAGAGAATCCAGGTCGGTTGGTGAGCATAACAGGGTCACCAACTATTCGTCGTTCAGGATGATTGTTAAGGGGAACTCCATGACGATACGATCTCGATATACCGACCGGTCCCCGTCTTGTATCCGCAAAATGTCGATTTCTTTCTTCATGGCAATGGATGCCCCTGGGTGTCCGACTTTCGTTCCATCTTCTTCAATTCCGCCAAGAATCTATCCGCCTGCTCGACCATCCTTATCTTTCCGGGAGGGTTGGACTGATACCTCACTTTTTCGCTGTATGGACTCCTTTCTTAAACCCTTTTATATAGGGGTGACATAGCTCTTAAACGACTCACAACCTGAGAAAGTATCTCCATGAGGTCGTCAATGTCCATGCCGGTATTGTATTTACCCAAGCTGAACCGCAGGGTCCCCTGGGCCTGCACGTGATCCAGGCCAATCCCGGTAAGGACATGGGAAGGCGCCAGACTGGATGAAGAACAGGCAGAACCCGTAGAACAGGCGATGCCCATCATGTCCAGACTCAGCAACATCCCTTCACCTTCGACAAAGGCTATGGATACATTGACATTGTTCGGAAGTCTCTTGGTCGGATGTCCGTTCAATCTTGTTTGGTCAATACGGCCGAGAATCTCTGAAATGAGCTTATCCCTCAACCCGGTCGTTTCGATCAACTCCTTATTCAGATAATCCTTTGCCAATTCAACGGCCTTGCCAAAACCGACAATTCCCGGAACGTTATGGGTTGAAGCCCTGCGCCTGTTCTCCTGTTCTCCGCCGTGCATGAACGGCATGATCTTGGTACCCTGCCTGATATACAGAAACCCCACCCCTTTCGGGCCATAAAGCTTATGAGCCGAAGCGGAAAGCAAATCGACATTCAATTCGTTCACACTTAAAGGCAGATGTCCAAAAGTCTGGACAGCGTCAGTATGAAAATAGACACCCTTCTCTTGGGCGATCTGACCGATCTCCATAATCGGCTGAATCGTGCCGATTTCATTGTTGGCATGCATGATGGAAATAAGAATGGTTTTATCGGTAATCGCCTTGCGGATGTCGTCAGGATCCACCAGTCCATAGGGATCGACCGGCAGATAGGTGACGGTAACCCCCTCCTCCTTTTCTAAAAAATGGCATGGCTCGATTATGGCGTGATGCTCAATTACTGACGTGATGATGTGATTCCCCTTTTTTCTGTTGGCATAAGCCACACCCTTTAAAGCGAAATTGTTACTTTCTGTACCGCCGCTGTTAAAAACGATCTCCGAGGCCTCTGCGCCAAAGAAAGAGACGATGTTTTCCCTGGCCTCTTCGGTGGCTTCGCTGGCCTGCTGACCGAAGGCGTGCAGACTGGAGGGGTTCCCGAATTGTTCGGTTAAATACGGCAGCATGGCCTGTACCACTTCCGGATCAACAGGTGTTGTCGCTGCATAGTCCATATATATCTTTTTCATGACAGATCTCTTTTTTATTAACCTGATGATCTTAACGTGCACCAGGTCTGCTGGGCATAGCTGCCAGGCAGCAGACAGGCAGCAGAGGTCAACTCAAGTAAAGGCGTCATTGTCCTGAATGTCGTTGCCCTGGTCTTATGGCCCAATACTTGGCTCATGTTTATCATTTTTCGCCTGCCTAAAGGATCCGTCCTCCCCTTTTAATGTCCGTTGCCGGGTTGCAATATAAAAATGGCTTCGGAGGCAAACAGATTGGGCCGGAAGTGCACGATGGTTTTTTCTCTCAGATAGATGGCCTTAAGGACCTTTAAGTTACGCTGCCGGCAGAAATCCTGAAAATCCTTGATGCTTAAAAATCGCACGTTGGGCGTATTGAACCAGGAATAAGGCAGAGACCTGGTAATTGGGGCCTTTCCTTTCACAAAAAGCATATAGCGAGCCTTCCAATAGGCGAAATTCGGGAAACCGACAATCAATATGCGGCCGACGCGCAAGGCTTCGTTGATGAGAAAATCTACCTGTTTGACCTCCTGCATGCTTTGATTGAGGATCACATAATCAAAGACCCGGTCGGGATATTCCTTAAGACCGCTCTCGATGTCGCTTTGAAAGGCATTGATCCCCTTTTTCACACATTCGTGAATGGCCTGGTCCTCAAGTTCGATGCCCTGAACCTTGGCATTCTTTCCTTCAGCCAGAAGAGAAAGGAGATTCCCTTCTCCACAGCCGAGATCGAGAACACGGGCCCCCGGTTCGATCACCTCATAAATGATCTGGTGATCCAAACGGACCTCTGAAGATGGCTTCATCTTAAACATCTCTCATTAATCGTCTCATTATTATGTTGACGCGGTGGGGTTGCATTTTCTTCCCTCTGTCGCTTTCGCTAATGACTCAACAAAAACAGCCCCATCTTCCATTATAAAGTAATTACTATTATGAGACGGTCAATATCATCCATTAAAAATTTTATCCAAAAAGTGTTTGATTAAATAGGTTTGTTCCTCGACATCGACTAAAAAAGCATCATGGCCATAGGTTGAACGAAGTTCGCAGTAAGTGGCATCTACAAAATTCGTCTTTAACTGCCGGACGATCTCCTGGGATTGATAAGAGGGATAAAGCCAGTCCGAACTGAAGGAGATGATGAGAAATCGGGTGTCCACCGTATCACGGTTCTGGATCAGCTTTCCTCCGGACAGATCAAAATAATCCAGGGCCTTGGTGATATAGAGATAAGAATTGGCATCGAAGCGCTTGACGAAATTATCCCCCCGGTAGCGCAAGTATCCTTCCACTTCAAAATCGGCGGCAAAATCAAAACTCAAATTGCCGTTCTTGAGCTTACGGGAGAATTTTTCCTCCATGGACTGATCGCTCATGAAGGTAATGTGACCGATCATGCGAGCAACGGCCAGCCCTTTCCTGGGTTGACCGTGTTCGTAGTAATTCCCGTGCCGCCAGGCCGGATCGGCCATAATCGATTGCCTGATCACCTCGTTGAAAGCGATCTGCTGAGGGGAATGTTTCAGGGCCGTGGCAATGGGAATAGCCGTCCGAACACGCTCCGGGAAAGTGGCCACCCATTGCAGGGCCTGCATGCCTCCCATCGAGCCGCCGGCAACGCAGAGGAGTTTCTCGATACCCAGATAATCAATCAGACGGCCCTGGGCCTTGACCATGTCGGCAATGGTAATGAAAGGAAAATCGAGGGCATGCGGCTTGCCGGTTTTCGGATCAATCGAGGAAGGTCCGGTACTGCCCTTGCATCCGCCGATGACGTTGGAACAGATGATAAAAAACCGTTCGGTATCAAAGGCCTTTCCGGGACCGATCATGACTTCCCACCACCCGGGTTCCTTGTCTCCCTTGTGGAAGCCTGCTGCATGGGCATCCGCGGAGAGGGCATGGAGGATCAGAATCGCATTGCTCCTGTCGCTATTTAACGTCCCATAGGTTTCATAGGCCAAGGTGATCGGGCCTAAGGTCCGCCCGGATTCTAAATCGAGATCTTGGGGAGGTTCGGCCAAGGTAACCTGTTTGGTTTCCACATAGCCCAGACTTTTTTTCCGGACCGCAGGAGATAATAGGGTTCGAGTTTTATTTTTTTCCATAACCCACTTTCTTTTTATTTATGAGGCATATTTCTGAAAGAGCCAGGTGGAAAGATAGCGTTCCCCTGTGTCCGGTAAAACGGCGACAAGGGTCTTCCCTTCGGCCTCCTTCCGTTTGCCGATTTTCAGGGCAGCCCAGAGGGCCGCTCCGCTGGATATGCCAGCTAAAATACCTTCTTCGGTAGCCAGGCGGCGGGCAGTTTCACCGGCGTCTTCATGGGATACCTGGATGATTTCGTCGATGATTTGGCGATTTAAAACCTCGGGCACAAAACCCGCACCAATACCTTGAATCTTGTGGGGTCCGGGTTTTCCGCCCGACAACACCGGCGAATCCATGGGTTCAACGCCGACGATCTTAACGCTTGGCCGCCGAGATTTGATCACCTCTCCAACGCCGGTGATCGTTCCGCCGGTGCCGATACCTGAAATAAAATAATCTATCTTTCCATCCGCATCGTTCCAAATCTCTTCTGCCGTGGTTTTTCTATGAATTTCCGGATTGGCCGGATTCTTAAACTGCTGGGGGATAAAGCTGTTTTTATTTTCTTTAGCCAGTTCTTCCGCTTTCAAAATCGCACCATTCATCCCCTTGGACCCTTCGGTCAGCACCAACTCGGCGCCAAAAATTTTCAATAACTGCCTGCGTTCCAGACTCATTGTTTCCGGCATGGTCAGAATCAGCCGGTAATTTCTGGCGGCACAGACAAAAGCCAGGGCAATGCCGGTGTTGCCGCTGGTCGGTTCGATGATGACTGTGTCCTTATTAATGAGTCCTTGTCTTTCCGCAGCTTCTATCAGAGCCACCCCGATCCTGTCCTTGACAGAAGACAAAGGATTGAAGGATTCAAGTTTTACCAAAACTACCGCCTTTGAACCTTTATTCATCCGATTGATTCTGACCAGCGGCGTCATGCCGATGGTCTTAGTGATATCATCAAATATCCTGGTCATTTTATTTTCCTTTCTTTTATGGATCATTCCCCTCAATGGGAAGACTTAGATAAAGCCTGATCAATATCGTCGATGATGTCGTCAATGTGCTCAATTCCTATGGAAAGCCTGATCAAATCTGGGGTCACTCCGGTCGAAAGCTGTTCATCCGGCGTGAGTTGTTGGTGAGTTGTGGTCGCCGGATGAATCGCCAGAGTTTTAGCATCACCGACATTAGCCAGATGAGAAACCAGCCTTAAGGATTCAATAAATTTTTTCCCAGCCGGAATCCCGCCTTTAATGCCGAAGGAAAGGATTGCGCCTGCCCCAAGGGGAAGATATCTCCGGACCCGATTTATTTCCGGACTGGACGCCAGTCCCGGATAATTGACCCAGCTCACCCTGGAATGTTTCTCTAAATACTTAGCTACCTCCAGGGCATTCTCCGAATGTCGGACCATCCTTAAATGCAGCGTCTCCAGCCCTTGCAGAAAAAGAAACGAATTGAAAGGGGAAATGGCCGGCCCAAGATCACGCAGAAGCGTCACCCGGGCCTTGATGATGTAAGCGACATTCCCTAAGGCCTCCACAAAATTAAGACCGTGGTAACTGGGGTCGGGCAAGGCGATCAAAGGAAATTTGCCGTTCGTCCAATCAAATTTTCCAGAATCGACGATCAGTCCGCCCATAGAAGTGCCGTGTCCGCCGATAAACTTGGTGGCCGAATAAACGACAATATCCACCCCGAAATCGATCGGTCGAAGCAAATAGGGGGTGACCGTATTATCCAGGACAAAGGGGATTCCGTTTTCATGGGCCAGTGAAGAGATTCCCTCCAAATCGGTCACATTTAACTTGGGATTGCCGATGGATTCGGCATAGACCGCTTTGGTTTTGGGCGAAATGGCCGCTTGAAAGGCAGCCAAGTTGTCGGAAGGTACGAAATGGACCTTTATCCCCATTTTGGAGAAGGTGTAATGGAACAAGGTGTAGGTTCCCCCATACAGATTATCCGCGGAGACGATCTCATCCCCTGACTGGGCGATATTGAGCAGGGCCAGGGTAATGGCCGATTGTCCGCTGGCCACCGCCAGAGCCCCCACGCCGCCGTCGATCAAGGCAATCCGTTTCTCCAGCACATCGGTGGTTGGATTCATAAGTCGAGTGTAAATATTACCGGACTCCTTTAACCCAAAGAGGGCTGCAGCATGTTCCGTACTTTTGAATTGGTAAGAGGTGGTTTGATAAATGGGTACTGCCCGTGCCCCGGTCGTTGGATCGGCTTCCTGGCCGCCATGAATAGCCAAAGTTTCTGTCTTAAAATTAGTTTCTTTTTCAGACATTGGTTTTCTCCTTGAAGTCTAAATCAGTTAAAATACAGTTTCCCGCCTAAACTGTCGATTTCAAATTTGGTGGCCCAAGAAACTTTCTGTCTTAGCTTGGCTCATCCGGGCCAATTTCTTTAATGTAATGGAATTAAGGGTCTCGGATATTTTCCCGCCCAATAAAATCCAGATGTCCCGGGCGGCGCAGGTAGAAATTCTGTTGCAGGCTGTAGAATCTTTTATACAATTTACCAAACAGTCCCCTTCCAGGACGTCCACAATTTCCTTGATGGTAATTTTTGAAGGTTCTCTGGCTAGGGTATATCCGCCATAGGCCCCACGGTTGGAGGTCACCAGACCTACGCCTCGGAGGGGTATGATTATCAGGCTGAGATACTTTTCAGAAATCTCTTCCCTCTTGGCAATATCTTTTAAAAAAACAGGACCTTTACCATAATTAAGGGCCAAAGAAAGCATCAGTCTGACCCCGTATCGGGCTCGTGTTGAAAGTTTCACAACCCATCCTCTCAAGCAATTACTACCATTACTATCGTTTTAATAGTATATAAACGCGCCAATAACCCTTGTCAAGACAAATTTTTTAAAACCCAATTCCCGTTAGTGATAATGTTCGATTATTTATTTCTTTTCAAATGGAAGAGGGAGAAATGGAAATCGTTATCGGGCGTGACAATTTAAAGACCAGTTCCGTGCCGGCCTTAAGGAATAAATCCTCTTTCCCGGTTACATAGGCAAATACCCCACCGGTTACTGCACCCAAGCCCACTCCCACCAAGGCACCGGATACCTTACCAAAGAGAAAACCCCCACCGGCCCCCAGGATGGCCACGCTGCCAATCAGACCCATATTATGCAAAAGATGCGCCCCGCCTGTCTTTTGAAAAGGTTCGGTGGTCAGCAGATAAGTAGTTTCATTGAGCATAAAAATCCTCACTAATTGAAGTTCGATTAAAGCCATACCACTAAAATGTCCCGACTCAACAGAACGGGAAATTACACCGAGCAATGGGACCCCTTCCGGGATCAAGGTCTTACTCCCATGCATAATTGGCTCTTTGAGGGTGGCAAAAAAAGATTGGCCCTTTCGATGGGTAGAGGTACGGATAGACTGATTTAATTGGACTTTGAATAGGGTTCCTACGGGTATGGTTATCTGGATGGGTTCGAGTATTGGCGAGGTGGGTTGCTGGGATAGTGTCGTTTGGGGTGCCTTTCCTTGGTTGGAACCCATGGCCATAAGGGCTGGAGCCTCTACCCATAAGGCAAAAAACATTAAAAGAAAGATCAAAAAAAAGCCCCTTTTCATATTTGACAATCTCATAAGAAATCTATCCTAAGAACGGCCCAGCAATTCTTCAAAAAGTTTCAGATGGGCTTGGGCGGCAGCTTGATAAGAGAATTGCCGTGCATAGAGCGATCCGGCTTGACCCAGTCGGTCTCGTAATTCAGAGAACTGAATGAGTTGTTCAACGGCCTGAGCCAAATCCTGGGCCGAATTCTTCTTCAAAAGGATGCCCCGATCCTTAACCAACTCAGTCAAGGCCCCCATAGGACTGCCGATTACCGGTTTCCCGGCGATCATCCCTTCCAACAGGGTGATCCCCCAGCCTTCCTCTTCGAGGGAAACCAGAACCACAACATCTGCAGCCGAATAATAAAGAGGGAGCTGGTCCCTGGAAACCAGTCCGGCATAATGAAAGCAACTTTCTAAATGGTTTTCTTGGATGAAGTGTTCAACTTGATGTTGGGTTTGATGATCGGTCACACCTGTCGCAACAACTAACAACTCAGGATAAGTCTCTTTTAACAGTTTTAGGGATTTGATGACGTTCATGATCCCTTTGTTCAAACGGAAAGGACTAGTGTAGAGGACAAAACGACCGATAAACCCCAATTGCTTTTTGGCTTCTTCCAGGGAAAACTTCGGACTATTTTCCCAATCAGCCCCGACGGGAATAACCTTGATCCTTTCTTCTATAAATCCTTTATGGATCAGTTTTTGCCGCCAGAATTCAGAAACGGTGATTACAAAAAAACGTTTGGCCAAATGGTCTCCCAGAGAATGATAGAAGGTCTGAAATGGTTTTAGATAGGTATCCGGGTTGACTAAAAATTGATAATAGGGGACCTGTCTGAACAAATGAAATAGGGCTGCTACCGAAACCCGGGGCCGATAAGGACCGGATTGACAGAGATGGTTGACGATGTTTGAAGGCCCACCGACGGAATAGAGAATGTCAAAAGGTTCTTGGATTAATTTTTTTAGTTGGGTGACGGCAGCCAATCTGGATTGAAAAAATGATTTAATCCGGCCTTTGCCTGGTATTTGACCAAAAGAAAAGTGAACGTTCTTGGAAATGATATGAAGATCGGCAGACCAAGGGATATCCTGGGGTGGAACCAGGGTAATCAAGGTCACATCCACTCCCAGAGCGGCCAACTCTTCGGCCACCCGGGCGATGTACCAATTCCCTCCGGTAGCCAAACCCAATCGATCTCCGATAAAAGCGACTTTCATAATAAAAAGTCCAGGGTTCAAGGTTCAAGGCTGAAAAGCTCACTAAAATGCAGCAAATTTTTAAAATGTCATTCCGGCGGAAGCCGAAATCCAGTACAACAAACCAGTTATGTTTATCCTGGACTCCGGCTTTCGCCGGAGTGACGACTTTTCAACAACTTGTTAAGGTTGAAAGAAATTTGTCGTATTCTATACTCTTTCAGCCTTCAGCCTTTTTTTAGACATTGCCTTCTCAAAAACCTCTAACGTAATTCTGGCCGAGGTTTCCCAGGAAAATCTTTTGGCCTGTTCCAATCCGGCCATCCTTAATTTTTCAGCCAGTCCAGGCTCATGCACCAGACGAAGCATGGTCCCTTGCAAATCCTCCAGGCTATTAGGGTCAATCAATAATTCTGCCTCACCAACGACCTCGGGCATGGCGCTTTTCCGTGAGGTGATCACCGGGCACCCGCACTGCATAGCCTCCAGTAGGGGCAGGCCGAATCCTTCATACCAGCTTGGATAGGCCAAAAAGCTTGCGGCATTGTAAAAAAGGACCCTTTCCGAATCCGGTACATAGCCTATCCAGTGGACTCGTTGTTTTAGCCCCGGTCTTTCCATCTCCTTAAAAATCGGTTCCCATTTCCAACCCTTTTGTCCAACCAGAACCAGATCATGGGGGATTTGATCCAGTATTCTGGCAAAGGCCTTAAGCAAGGTCAGGATATTCTTTCGAGGCTCCAAAGTGCCCAGGAAGAGGATAAAAGGTTTTTTTAGTCCATGGGTTTTAAGAAGTTTTTCTTGGGCTTCGATATCCGATAAGGGCTGAAAAGCCTCCTCGGCCCCATGATAAACAACCGTTATCTTCTCTTCGGAAACCTTGAAAAGGGTGATCAAATCATTGCGAGTGGCTTCGGAAACGGCCAAGATATGATCATAACGCCGCAACATGGCCGGGTAGGCCAGAAGGTCCAGCACCTTTTGCATAGGATTGAAAGGAAAAAAATGGGGAAATAAGTATCGGGTCAAATCATGCACGACCATAACCGAAGCTACTCCGGCAGGGATTCGGGCCGGACCGTAAAGCCCGGGTGAAAAAACAAGATCAAATTGCGACAAGACTCTGGGAACCACTTGAAGATTCCAACGAGTGACCCGGGCAGGAGGTCGGGGAAGGTCCAATATGACTTGCTCGAATTTTTCTTTAAAGGGCGTTTGCTCTCGGCGGTGATCAATCAGGACATAATGATGCTCAGGGGCCAGCCTTTTCATGGCCAATAGGACCTGATGGAGGTAATGATCCATGCCGGCCTTCTGTTCGCTGATCCCCCCGTAAATGACCCCGATTTTTAGAGAGTTGCCCGTCATAACTTAGACAGAAAGGAAAATTCACAGCTTGCCAAGCAATCGGGTAAAAAGGCGAATAGCTGATTCATCCATCTGTTGCAGGGCTTTTTTATTCAAACCTGCTCCTTCCACAATACTTGCCCGCTGGTCCAAAGAGACAATATCTTCCGATGAATGGGTGTCGGAATTTAAAATCAGGCCGGCTTTGGCCTTTTGGGCCAGACGAACAACATGACCGTTGGTCAAGCTGTGCCCTTTTCGGGAAGTGATCTCCAGAAAAACACCTTTTTCGGCTGCCCGGCGAACCTCGTCCAGGGTTATTAATCCCGGATGGGCCAGGATATTAACCCCGGCCTCGATGGCTGCCCGGTTGGTTCCCGAAGGCACCGGTTCAACAATGGTTTCCCCATGAACGACGATGAGAAGGGCACCAAGTTTTCTGGCCTTGGCGACCAAACCGGCAATCGTCTCCGGCGGAACATGGGTCAATTCAATCCCCGGAATCACTTTGATAGTCCAATGGGCATTTATTTCTCGTGCCGCAAAAACGATCCGAGGGATAATGTGATCCAGGTTGGAGACATCGGCGTGATCGGTAATGGCCCAATATTGATAGCCCTTAACTTCCGCCCTCCTGACCAGTTCCGAAGGCAGGAGAACACCATCACTAAATAGAGAATGCGTATGAAGATCGATCATGGTCGTGACTTAAGCAGAAAATCCTTTCTTTTGAATTTAATAAAGAGCAGACCGTCAAACCCTCCCCCCAGACTATCCGCCAGGACATCGCCTAAGGTCGCATCTCGTCCGGGGGCAAATCATTGATGAAATTCATCACTGAGTCCATAAAGGACACTGATGATCAGCACCCAGATAATTTTTTCCGGTAAGAAATGGGAAAACCATATTCTTCCAGGAGCCTGTCCAATAAAACCCCAAAAATTCCGTATTCCAAAAATGATAAAATTTATCGGACGAAAAAAAATCAGGAGGTTCAAATAACCATCGGCTTTGACTGGACAAAAAAAAGATCAAGGCCGCATATCCCAATAAGGGAAAAATATAAAACCACCATCGGCGGGAGGCTTGGGAGGACAAAACCAGTCTCAGGGAATAGGAAAAAATCGGAATGGTCAGCCTCTCATATTGAAAGATTCTTAGTAAAATTCATCCCAAGAGACGGCACAGTAAAAAGATTCAGATAGCAAGGCGCACAAACCCTGAGGAATGAGGCGTACATTGAAGTACGCTGCAATGACGAAGGGTGCAGTGCAACACGGCAGATGGACTTTTTACGAAGCCGTCACATTTTATATTTTCCGAAATCATCAGGAGCTAGGGATTCCAAGATTTCCGTCCACTTCTTGCCTTCAGTGGATTTAATTTCTTCTTTGGGCCCCATATCCATGTCTTTGGATTTCAGAATAACCTGTTCTTCCACATAAATGGGGGCCTCAGCACGCAAAGCCAGGGCGATGGCATCGCTGGGACGGGCATCCAAGGAAAATTCTTTATCCTTGAGGATCATATACATGAGCGCAAAAAAGGTATTGTCCCGAAGATCGCATATTTCGACTTTGGCCAGTCTTATGCCCAGTTGATCCATCAGGTTCTTCATTAAATCATGGGTCATGGGTCTGGAAAACTTGATATTTTCCAGTTCACTGGCTATGGCCGTGGCTTCCAAAAGGCCTATCCAGATAGGTATGGACTTGTCCCCCTCCAAATTTTTAAGGATCATGATCGGGCTGTTGGTCAAAGGATCGATGGTTAACCCGAAAATTTTCATTCGAATAGACATATAACCTCACTAATCAGGTTTAGATTCGAGATATTTAAAAAGTTGCCGTTTGATTTTTATAGTAACACACCTTTCAAAGAATGGATATAAGCCTTTTCAATCCGAACCGGGGCCGTTTTCCCCAACAGAACCGTGGGGCCGGAAAAATTGACAATTTTATTGGTCCGGGTTCTCCCCATCCACTCCTGGGAGGATCTTTTGCTGGTTCCTTCAACCAATACAGTTTGCACCGTCCCTTCCATGGTCTGGTTCTTTGAAAGGGTGACTTTTTTCTGATAGGTCTGAAGCTCCCGTAAACGGCGACTCTTTTCCTCCTCATTCACCTGATTTGAAAAATTGGAGGCCGTTGTGTTTGGACGATTCGAATATTTAAAGGAGAACATATCATCCAGTTGAACCGCCCGGATCAGATCCATAGTCTCATCAAAATCAGCTTCGGTCTCCCCGGGAAACCCTACAATGACATCGCTGGTTATGGCTATGTCCGGGCATTGCTGCCTGAGTTGAGCAATCTTTTCCAGGTAAGCTTCACGGGTATAACGCCGATTCATCTTTTCCAGTGTGCGATTTGAGCCGGCCTGGACAGGGAGATGAATATGTTCGCATAAATTTGAAATCTGCCCAAAACAATCGATGAGTTCCGGGGAAAGGTCCTTGGGGTGAGAAGTCGTAAAACGAATCCGCTCCAGCCCGGTAACTTTTCCCAGAAGATGCAACAAAGAAGCAAAGGGCATTTCCCCCGTCCGATTTTGCCCATAGGAATTGACGTTTTGGCCTAAAAGAAGGATCTCCTTGACTCCATTGGCCGCCAGGGTTTCCACCTCGGAAAGGATTTCCCGACTCGGACGGCTTTCCTCGGGTCCGCGGACAAAGGGGACCACGCAATAAGCACAATAATTATTGCAGCCCTGCATAATGGTCACCGAGGCTTTAACCCCCTGGGAAAAGTCGGAGGCCATCAACAATGACTTGAGAAATAGATCCCCCTGGTCCATCTCAATTCGGGACAATCGGTTTTTACCCCGTCTGACCTTTTCAATCAGGCCGGGAAGCTGATGGATCATTCGAGTTCCAAAGACCAAATCCAGGTGAGGCACTTTTTCTAATAGGCGTTCTCCTTCCTGTTGGGCCACACAGCCCCCCACTCCAATAACCAGATCGGGATTTTGGTTCTTCAACCGTTTAAGTCGTCCTAAAAGGCTATAGGTTTTTTCCTCTGCTTTTTGTCGGACGCTACAGGTATTGACCAGAATCAAATCGGCCTCTTCCATCTTCTGGGTAACCTGGTAATCAGCAGAGAGCAAAAGCTGGGCGATTGTCTGGGAATCTCTTTCGTTCATCTGACAACCGAAGGTGGCAATATGAACCTGCTTCATGAAGATCTTTTCTGCTCTAAAACTTTTTTCTTGTTAAGCCTTCATGCCCGCCTGAGGTGGGCGCTACGAAATATGAAGAAGGTTTCAAGGGGCCAAGGATTCAAGTGAAAGGCGTTGGAGTAAAACCACGCGGTTCCCCGGAGGGGAACCTTTTCTATAGCTCGACAAAGTCGAGCGTCTGAACTCTGGAATCCTCGAATCCTGGAATCCTTTTTTCAAATTAATAGTAACGAATCTCTAATAAAATATCAAGGAAGAAACCATCCGACAAAATTTCCTTGACTTATTTAAGGAAAAGGATACAAGGGTATAAAATTCGTCGGCAAAGCATGACATGATCCCCCTCAAGGATGACAACCCAACCCAAACCTTTCCTCTGATTACCATTGTCATCATCAGCATCAATATTTTGGTTTATATCTATCAACTCACCTTATCGACTGAGGGACTGGAGACCTTCCTCTTTCGCTACGGAGCCATTCCCTCTCGGCTATTACACCCTTTCTTTCAAGAGAATGCTTCTCGTCAAACCTTTCCCTTTGGATTGACCATATTCAGCTCCATGTTTCTTCACGGAGGTTTAATCCATTTATTCGGGAATATGCTTTATCTGTGGATCTTTGGAGACAACGTGGAGGATTACCTGGGACATGTCAAGTTTATCATTTTTTACTTGATGGCCGGCTTTTTTGCCGCCTTCATCCATACCCTTTCCGATCTCAACTCCCCCATACCCATGATTGGGGCCAGTGGGGCCATCGCCGGGGTCCTAGGGGCTTACCTGATCCTTTTCCCCAGAACCAATGTATCAACCTTGTTTATTTTTATTATCTTTTTCAAGATCATCAAGGTCCCGGCTGTTCTGATCCTTGGGTTGTGGTTTCTGATTCAGTTGTTAAACGCCGGCGCCGGAGGAGGCTCGGTGGCCTGGTATGCTCATGTGGGGGGGTTTCTGACCGGGGTCATTCTAATTCGGACCTTCAAAGCGATCCGATTAAAGTAAATAAGAAAAGGATTCAAAGGGTCAAGAGCACTGCTTAGAAAGTCAAAAGACCTGAAGTTTTGGGAGAAAACCACGGGAATTAATTCCGGTCCTTTTCCCTTTTCCTTTCGACTATGCCCTGAATCTCTATTTTCTTCAAATGATCCAAAAGAATTTGATAAGTCCCGGCCTTGATCTTCCCATAGGCCGTAACTCCTTTTTCCAAAAAAAGATCCATTTGACTGTGATCGGTCAACTCCACTTTGGCGGCTATTCCTTTGGACTCCGAAGAAAGGGTGATCATCCGGATCTGACCAAAAGGAACAGTTACCCGGCCGGCCCCCAACTTTCCGGCCAAATAGGTTTGGCCGTTGATACTGAATTGGTTCAGAGCCAGGGTCAGACCTTCGCTGTCGGTAATGACAACCGCAACCTCTTTGTCGGGAACCGGTATCACCCCGGGTTTCCCCGGTTGGCCCATGTTACCCATACCCAATAAAAATAATGCTGCCACCATAATACTGACCAGGCCGAATCGAGACTTCATCATTCTTTGTCCTTTCTCTTTCATCCCCATTTCAATTTTGTTCGAAGGACTTCAAAATAATTTTTAAAAGGGGTTTTAATCAACCGGACGGATTTAGTCGCTTTTTGAACTCGCACCAGATCTCCGGCTTTTAAAGGATATCCTACTTGCCCATCAAAAGTCAACCAGACCTCACTGGCCTTAGACACTAAACGAATATCAATGACCGCATCGTCCTGGAGTATCAACGGGCGGTTGGTCAGAGTGAAGGGGCAAATGGGTGTAATGAGAATGGTCTTCAAGGACGGATGCAGGATCGGTCCACCGGCGGATAGATTATAAGCCGTTGATCCCGTTGGGGTGGCTACGATCAAGCCGTCCCCGCGATAGGAGGTCAGAAATTGGCCGCCTATATTGGTTTCTATATCGATGATTCGGGCCAAAGCCCCCTTATTGACAACCACGTCATTTAAAAAAGGAACGACAGGAAGGTCTTCCTTGGCCCTAATAATCCGTCCCGTCAATACCATCCGATTTTCAGTCTCATAATCCCCCTTGAGGATCTTTTCAAAAAGAAGACGGAATTCATCCAGGCCGATTTCAGTTAGAAACCCCAAACCGCCTAAATTCACCCCCAGGACAGGGGCTCCCAGATGGCCGTAAAGACGGGCCGCTTTAAGCAAGGTCCCATCGCCGCCTAAAACCACCACCAAATCCAAAGGTTCATCGGGCGGCCGAACTTCCAAGGCTGGAGGCTCTCCTTTTTCGTCCCAAAGAACTAAAATCCCTTTTTCCTTTTCCAGCCAGGTCTTGATTTTCAGGGCTTCTTGATAGGCAAAGGAAATATTTTTAACTACCAGTCTAATCTGTTTCACTTTGTTCTCCGTACCCTGTTAGGCCCCTAAAGGCAATTCTATGGTAAAAATGGTCCCCTTGGGGTCATTATTTTTAACTCGAATATGGCCGTGATGATCTGAGATAATAGAGCTGACAATAGTCAATCCCAGGCCGGTTCCCCCCTTTTTGGTGGAAAAATAAGGGACAAAAAGTCGATCTCTATCTCGGGGTGCAATCCCGATGCCGGTGTCGATAACTTCAATACGGGCCATCGCCAAAAACGGATCGTATTCTGTCAGGACCTTTATGGAACCGCCTTTTTCAACGGCTGCCACCGCATTATCCAGCAAATTGAGCATCACCCTTTTCATCTGTTCCCGATCCAGGGGAAATTCGGGTAGGTTAGGTTCGGCCATAAAGGAAAAATCGATATTTTTGTGATTTTCCTGGTACAAAGTCAGGACTTCTTGAATAATGGCATTCAGGTCATTCAGGGACAGGGTCGTCGCCGGCAAGCGGCCAAAGGTAAAAAATTCATTGACCAGGCCGATCAATTCATCCACTTGATTGATGATGGTCTGAGTGCATTCGTCAAAAATTTCCTTTTCTTTTCCTTCGGATAAAAGGTGGGAATATTTTTTACGCAAACGCTGGGCCGATAATTTGATGGGGGTCAACGGGTTTTTGATTTCATGGGCCAGGCGTCTGGCCACCTCTCTCCAGGCCGCCACCTTCTGCATTTTCTCAATCTCGGTTAAATCATCAAAGACCAGGACCATCCCTAAATTACGTTTTTCCTCGTCCTGTAACAGAGATACTTTTACCAACAAGGTCAACGTCTTATCCGAAAGCGGAACTTGAATGGTCCGCTCGAGGGTCCCTCTTTTAATCAAGTCCAGATTGACCAGCAGGTCGTGAAGCATAACCTTTTGTTCAGGACGAAGCACATCCTGATACCGTTTTCCAAGGACCTCCTCGGTTTTTAATCGAAGCATTTCCCTGGCCGAGTGGTTAATGGTGCTGATCCGTCCATCGGCATCTATGGAAATAACCCCGGTTCCAATATTGGCCAGGACCGTCTCCATGTATTGTTTCCGTTGATTGATTTCCTCGGTGCTCTTCCATAATTTTTGATAGGTCTGTTCGATCTCTTCCTTGCCTTTTTTTAAATCGGAAGTCATTTTATTGAAGGAATTAACCAACAAGCCGAATTCATCTTTGGCCTCTAAGTCGATGGAAAAGTCATAGTCGCCCTGGGCGATCCTCAAGGTCCCTTCGGCCAGCCTTTGGATCGGGACCGTCATCCCTTTGGCCAGGTAAAAGCCAAACCAGGTGGCTGAAAAAAGGATCAACAAGGAGACGATGGAAAGAACGATCAGATAGATTAATTTAATAGGGTTTTTTAACATCTGCATCTGCCGGTACCCTTCCAGGCCGGTGGAAATGGTCTCCATTTTCTTGAGTAATGATCGCGGAAAATAGGAAGCAACCACCACGGTAGCCAGGGTTTTCCGGGCCCGAAAATTATCCCAGACCGGAACCCCGGCAATAAAAAAATCCCCCTCCGAAGTGGATTGAACCTCGGAAATTCCCTTGGGCTGAAAGCCTTTCTGTATAAGACTTAGGGGTGGTTCTTTAAAGGATTGCAGATAGGTCTCTGAAGTCACAACACGAACTTTTTGTTCCAGATTGGGCAAAAAAAGGCCGACCCAGGCCAATCCGTATTCCTGTCGTTTGTCCTGAATATTCCGTATGATCCCTTCCTGATCGTTTTTGGTTATAAGGCCGGACTGACTCAGATCGAGGCTAAGTTGTTGGGCATATATTCGGGTACCCCTCTGGGAAGCCTGATAATAGGCCCGGCCCACGTCGACGGAGTCCTGCAGGGATTTCTCGATATGGATGTTGAACCAGTAATCCATGCCCATGGCCATGAATTGATAGGCAATGAAAAATAGGACGATGGTCGGCACCAGAGAGAGGGTAATAAATCCAATGACTAACCGGGTTCGGATCTTTGATCCCAGAACCTTTCGTCTTCTCTCGGTGACCAGTTTAAGCAGGTTTCGCACGACCAAAAAGATCAACAGGAGAAGCAAAATAATGTTGATGTTGATTAAAGCAAAAAGGACGACCCGCTGGGATATAGAAAAAGGGAAATCAGGCCGAAGGATATTGGTTTCCCAAAATGTCAGTCCGAGGACCACCAAGATGGTGATAACGATAATCAGGCGTTCTCTTTTTTTCCGCCGTTGTTCTTTTTGTTCTTCTGATAAAAGGGGGATCATGGACCTGTCGGGGAAGGGAGTTCCTCTTTTAATAAATGAAATCCACTTGATACCAATCCGTTTCAAAATCCCACAAGGAAACAAAAAACAAAATGTAATGGAGATATAAAGGAAACCGGACTTTATTAAGCTCTGCCTTTATCCGTAATTGATACTGGTTGTTCCTTTCCAGTGCTTGAAGGGGGATCAGTTGAATATTACTGACATCGGCCATCATCTCTTGGGCTTTGGAAAATTCCTTGACGACAAAAGTCTGATTTCCCCGTTCGCTTAATTGGATGGAATATTCATCCCTTAGAGAATCATATTTAACGGTATGATGTATTTTTAGAGAGGCGATATGTTTATTGGGCCAAATAGAACGGGGTTTATACAATTCAATCAGGAAGGTAAAGGTGGTTGGTATCCCATTTTGGATCGCTTTATTCATTTCGGGCGTAAAACACCCTTTGGTAAAAAAATAAACCAATAGATGGTCCTGATTGTTGGTGACAATACTATCGGCAATTTGGGCTTGTTTGCTCCAGGCCGTTATTGGGCCGGAGAGAAGCAAGGAAAGAAAAATCAGGGAAACCCCGAGAATTTTCAGCAAGAAAAAACACTTTTCCAAAATAATTCGCTTCATTAATATATATTATCAAAAAGACAAAAAAATGCAAGCCCATTCCGATCAGGCGATCTGACGGATGTTCCCAATAGAAGAACTTGGTTTACAAAGGCCTACCCGGATTCCGATTACCGACAGGCTGTGATTTCCTTTCCAGCGGTTACAGCCTGAATGGGCAGGCGGTCAGCATTTTGAATAAAGGCTGTAACGGTTTTATTCAGAAGCCGTTCACGATAGGTGAGTTATCACGGAAAATACGGCAGGTCCTTGATTAGGCATCTTTTGGATTTTTCTCTTTGTCTTACCCTTCAACCTGGCAAGAAGATGGTTCGGCTGTGTTAAGGTTCAATCCGGACTTTAGTCCCGATCGGGATTTGATCAAACAATTCCTGCATATGGGAATTGATCAAGGCGATACACCCTTGAGTCCAATCCACTCCTATCCCTTCCCCATGGATCTCGATTAAACCTCCGATCCCAATCTCTTCGGAAAACTGGTTGTTTTTCAAGGCCTGTTCATAACGAATTCGATCCGAATCATTCGGATAGTCTAAAAGAAAGGCCAGATAGTAGTTGGTTTGACCTTGATTTTTTTTCTCAACAATCCGGTATTCCCCTTCCGGAGTTTTCATGTCTCCTTGATGGACTTTTGGCCCTTCAGGGTTTTCTCCCAGGTCAATGGGATACCATTTCAGCAATTCTCCCTCTTGGAAAAGGAGCAGTTTTCGTTGTTTCTTTTTGACTACGATTTTCCATGATTCGGGGGGAAGGACTTGGACTTTATCTTTCAAGGGGGTCAGAACTGGGACGGGGGGAGGGATATCCTCCACAATTCGGGCTGTCAAAGCCAGTTCCTCTGACCAAGGCTGGTCAATAGTCTGAGTCGGTCCCGGAGATAAGGGAATGGCCATAACTACTTGGGGAGGTGGGACCATTGGGCGGCAGGATAACAATCCCAGAAAGAGAAAGGTGGTCAAAAGCAGAAATGGGTTTCCACTAAAATAACCGTGGCTGATTGTAGGCTTGCCGTTCATGTTCTCCGGTGTTTTTGAGTAGTTCCCTTTAGAATTAGTAACAAGGAAAGGCTATTGTCAAGAGAATAATTCCCTAAAAAATAGGCGTCTAAATTTCCCTTTAACAGGTCATAAAAAAGATATTTTTTTAAGGCGGTTGAGGGGACAAGTTATAATATTTTTTTTCTTTTTATCGAATGACTTGCCCTCTCTTGGGCAACGAGCCAGATTTTTTCAATCGTTCCGGCAAGGCAAGATAGAAATGACTTTCCTTTTCCCTGCCTCGTTTTAAGCACCCCTGCCCATAAATACGGCATTTGGCTTTCAGTTCCTTGAAGGCTAGGTTGTATTGCACGGCAGTTAACTGCCCCGAATCTAAAATTTTAACTAGGGACTGGATACGAAAGCGATCCAAGGCAGGCGTAGTTCGAGAGAGCTGGTCCGGGTGTCCGCCCCGTTTGACCACTAAGGGCTGGTCGATCAAAAAAATGGGGAATTGGGCCGAAATCCTGAGCCAGAGGTCATAATCCTCACAGGCCGGCAGGGTCTCATCAAAACAACCCACCTGCTCGAATAATTCCCTTTGGATCATCACGGCCGAGGGACTGACCAGACATAGCAGGAGAGAAGGGGCAAAAATATCGCCTGAATATTTTCGATGTTTTTCACGGGGATTCACCCGGCGGCCGTTGCGAATCCAGATCTCTTGGGTCTGACAAATCATGCCTTCAGGGTTTTTGGAAAAGAAGTCGATCTGTGTTTTTAATTTTTCAGGTAGCCAGAGGTCGTCGTCATCCAAAAAGGCGACCCATTTTCCTCTGGCCGTTTGGATTCCTCGGTTACGGGCCGTACTAACCCCCTGATGGTCTTGGAAGCTGTAAATTAAACGACCTTTATATGGGTTGAGGGCCTCTGCCGTTCCGTCAATGGACCCGTCGTCGACAACGATCAATTCAAAATCTTTAAAGGTTTGTTTAAAAATGGAGTCAACAGCCTCAAGGACAAAGAAAGACCGATTGTAGGTTGGGACAATAACACTTACCAGAGGAGAAGTCATGGGAATTTTAAGAGAGTCACGGCACCAATAAGGCAGTCAATCCGGCTAGAATAAATCCGGCATCCACCATAGTCTCGAAAAAGACATTCCCGGGCAAAGCCCGATTTCTTTCATAAATAATGAGAAAACCAAATTGGTATAAAAGGCTGATCAGCAGCCATAGGCTCCAAAGGGGCAGAAGGCCTCCAAGAACTCCCGCCGACAAACCCGCCATAGTCGCCAGACTGATAATTTTCAGAACACGGATGGTTTTTTCTTCTCCGATAATAATCGGTAGGGTTTCTTTGCCAACGATCATATCGCCCTGGATATCCAAAATATCAAAAAGACCGGAGCTGATATAGACAAAAGAACAAATGACGAAAAAAATCATAATCAGAGAAAGGTTCACCGGCTGCTGTTCGGCCATGGCCGGGATCAAGGTGGTTACAGCTCCCCACCCCAGGGCCACGGAAAGGGTTTTAGATGCCGGGAGGTCTTTTATTTTTTTCATTCTGGTAAAGCGCTGCCAAACAGCCGGCACGATTTGAAAACTGTAGAGGATTCCCAAGGCACTCAAGGCGATAAGGAAAAGAAACGGGGCCAAGCCTAAGTGCAGGGCCAAGGCCAGGGAAACCAGGACGGCAGCAATTCCTGAAAAGAAGAAGGCGGATCGATGCCGCTGATAAAATTCAGAACGATCCGGATCGTTATATTCCGCAGCCCCCCGGTCAAGGAGGTGATTCAGGATGTGCATGGCATAAATATGCAGGAAGGTTATAGCAAAATAAATCCAGTTCAAAGGGGCTTGCCGCAACCGGGAGGCGGTCAAGCTCAGGCACCCGGCCCCCAGGGCAATCATCAGATTACTTTTTAATAAGAAACGTACCCAACTAAAAAGAAAGGTGCTCCAGGTGTATTCTCCCTGACCCTGAATCATTTCCAGTTCCTGGACTACTTTTCGAATCATCCAGTTGGGGGTTGAAGCCCCGGCGGTAACACCCACGGTTTTAAATCGACGGATTTCATTTTTATCCAATTGATCTTCCGTCTCTATATGAAAGCAGGGAGTGCCCACGGATTCGGCGATGGCTGCCAGTCGACGGGTATTTCCGCTGTTATAACCTCCCACAACTACCAGTCCATCCACCTGCCGGGCCAGGTCACGCACTTCTTCCTGCCGTTCGTGGGTGGCATTGCAGATGGTATTAAAAACCAGACTGTTGGGAAATCGCTCTCTGATTTTTTCCACGGCCGCCTGAAAAAGGGATTCATCCTGAGTCGTTTGGGCCACCACAATCACCTGTTTCAAATCCGGAAGCTCTTTAACCTGATCCGGATGGGTCAGGATAATTCCCCTGTCTTGAGAATAGCCCAGCAGTCCTATGACTTCCGGATGATCCCGATCGCCGACAATGATCGGGGTATATCCTTCCTGGGCATATTTCTTGATAATGGCCTGGACCTTGATCACCCTTGGACAAGTGGCGTCCACAATGGTACACCCACTCTTTTTCAGCCGATCGTGATCCTGAGGAGATATGCCGTGGGCCCGGATAACGACCGTGCCGGTTTGCCCCTCTTGAACGGGGTCCAGGATACGGATGCCTTTTTCCCCCAGCATCGATAAGACCTGAGGATTATGAATCAAGGGTCCAAAGGTGTAAACAGGATCGGGATAATGGTAATTGGCCTCCAGGGCCATTTCCATAGCCCGGCGGACGCCCATACAAAATCCAGCCTTTTTTGCCAGACGGACTTTCATAAGTTTACCTCGATGTTGCAAAAGCCGAGGATGCTACAGATCCGAGGCAGCAAGGGTGAAGCCGTACTAAGGTACTGCGAACCCTTGCCAACAAAAGAGATGCAGCATCATACGGCTTTTCCGAAGGGTAAAAATTGATCGATATTTTAGTAAGATCCAAACTTCACCTGGGTTTGCTTTTTGCGTCGGCCCCGAAATCATTAGGACATTAGTTTATTATTATTAAATTAACATTTCTAGATCAATTTTTATGCAACTTCGAGGGTCACTTTACTCTAATGAACCCAGGGAATCAAAATATTCTTCAAAAAGGATCTTTAATCTTTCTTTACTTTTGGCCAAGGCCACATTTTGCCTGAATTCTCCTGATGCCGGAAGTCCCCTGGTCAGGACAAACAAGGTCCTACGCAAGGCTTTGACTTGATCCGGGCCCTGATAATTTTCCTCAATCCATTCCCAGTAGGAAAAAAGCCAATCCCTTCTTTTCTCCGGATCAGGATGGATCGGGGTTTCTCCGGCCTCCATTTCCTTTATTTGTTTAAATATCCAAGGAGTCCTCAAGGCTTGACGGCCTATCATGATCCCATCACACTGGGTTTGCCTTTTAAGATGCAGGGCTAGCGAAGGAGAGGTGATATCTCCACTCCCAATGACAGGGATATGGACCCATGCTTTGAGTTCCGTTATCACCGACCAGTCCGCCTGACCGGAAAAACCCTGGATTGCATAACGGGGGTGGATAATCAGGGCATCGACTCCGGAATCCTCGGCGACCTGGGCCAAGGTCCGGTAGATTCGATCTCCTTCTTGCCATCCGGAGCGAATCTTGATCGTCAGGGGAAGATGGGTTGCCTTCCGAACGGCTTTTATTATCATTTTGGCTTGGTGCAGATCCTTAAGTAAGGCCGCTCCTGATCCGGATTTGGAGACCTTTTTTACTGAACAGCCCATGTTGATATCTATAATGTCCGCACCGGCTTCCCCGGACAGAACAGCGGCCCGGGCCATCACTTCCGGGTTAAAACCAAATAACTGAACCGATAAGGGATGGTCCTCGGGAACGTTTTTCAGGATCGACCAGGTCAAGGGGATCTTTCGGACCAGTCCTTCGGCGCTGACCATTTCGGTACAGGCCAGCTCGCAGCCCATTCTTCGGACCAGCAGACGGAAGGGCAGGTCCGTGTATCCGGCCATGGGGGCCATGATATAGGGGAAAGCAATAGTTTGGGTTCCCAGTTTCATAATCAAGAGTTTAACCCGACCAGACTGATTCTGGATACTGGTTTCTGGATCCTGGATAATTGGTGAAATTCACCCGAGAAGAAGGTTTTATCCAGTATCAAGCATCCAGCATCTTTATCAAATATCTTTGGCTCGAAATTAATTCGTAAGTTGATTAGCATATATATTTTTAAATAACATACAATCGGCAATTTGACAAACCGCAGCTTGACTAATCTGCTCGAATATCTTATAAAAAATTAACGGAAGTGGAAAGCTCACTGGTGGGGCTCCCGGACTTCAAATCCGGTGTGCCGTCTGAAGAGGGCGGCAGGTGGGTTCGATTCCCATGCACTTCCGCCAAGTTTTCCTGATTAGATGGGGTTAGGGTTTTAATTTTTTTGTAACACCACACCATTATCATTATTAGAAATCGCCCTGGCCAACGGATAAAAAAAGCCTATTAAAAACCCCCACTGCCTAGATTTTTTCCAAGGCTTGACTAATCTGCCCGAATATCTTATAAAAAAATCATCTCCAAAAACGTTGGCGATAATAGAAAAAATCGAGAGTTCGAGGATTAACCTAACCCTTTGAATCCCAGAATCCTTGGATCCTTGATTCCTTTCTCCCAACTCATTTGAAGAAGAACCTCATTATTAAGATTTGTCCACATTTTTTAGAAAAAGGCACAGTCGGGCGCAGTCGCTCAATTTAATTTTCATAGCTATTAGGGCTGTGGCTTCGTTTACCAATCTCATATCGTATCTCTTGCTTCTTCCACTAGGATTCCAACAGGAGGGAAAATGGATAATTCCAGAATGCACTACGGTTGGATCGTAATCCTTATGGGCCTTCTGGTCCTTATCGGGGCCCATGGATTCGGCCGTATGTCTTATACCCTGATCTTGCCGGCCATGAAGGACGGACTTCATTTTTCTTATACCCAGTTGGGTCTAATCGGCACCGGGAATTTTTTAGGTTATCTGTTTATGGCCTTAGTCGGCGGGGCCTTGGCCGCCCGTTTCGGGTCCCGCTTGACCATCTGTCTGGGCTTGGCCTTTATGGGAATGACCATGTTCCTGACCGGTCTGGCCCAAAAATTTGAAATGGCCTTTGCCATGCGCATGCTGACCGGCTTAGGTCATGGGGCCGCTTACGTCCCGGCTATGGCCCTGAGTTCAGCCTGGTTTGCCTCCAAGCGGCGGGGCTTTGCCACCGGCATTGTAACGGCCGGAACCGGAATCGGTACCGTGATCGCCAGTTTGGTTATCCCGATCATCCTCAAATCCCAAGGGGTCGAGGGATGGCGTTATGCCTGGTATTTACTGGGTGCAGCCATGCTTATCATCGCCGTTTTGGACGGTGTGTTCATTCGGAGCCGACCGGAAGAAATGGGACTTCGTCCTGTTGGGGAACAGACAGACACCCCTAAGGTGCAAGCGGTTTCTGCACCGTCCAAGATCCTGAACTGGGGGGAAGTTTATAAGGTCAAGGCCGTCTGGTATCTGGGCTTGGTTTATTTCATGTACGGTTTTTCCTATATCATTTATATGACCTTTTTTGCCGCCTACCTGATCAAAGAATTGGGAATGACCCCGGCCAAAGCCGGAGGCTTATGGGCCTTGGTCGGGGGATTGAGTATTTTTTGCGGGGTAATCTGGGGAAGCATATCCGATTTTCTGGGTCGGGCCCGAGGAGCAGCCTTGGCTTATCTGATCTTGACGATCTCCTATCTGTTGTTCGCCCTGATCCGGACTGCTCCGGGCTATTATTTATCGGCTGTGTTTTTCGGCCTCAGTGCCTGGAGCATTCCAACCATTATGGCCGCTACGGCCGGTGATATGGTCGGTCCCAAGCTGGCCCCGGCCGGTCTTGGATTTATCACTCTCTTTTTTGGAATAGGCCAAGCCTTGGGACCGTGGATTGGGGGCTATCTTTCCGATGTCAGCCGATCTTTTTCCGTCCCCTTTCTATTGGCCGGCGGGGTTTCAATCCTCGGAGGTTTGATGGCTTTAAGAATTAAAACAAAATAGAGAAAGATGCTGGATGCTGGATTCTTGATGCTGGATACTTGATACTGGATAGTCGATGATCCTTTTTATCGGCTCGATGCTTAAGGTTTTTCTCCAGCATCCAATATCAGTCCTCTATTTTTTTCCTCGTATCCTGTCTACAAGCCCCCGAGGGACCCATAACCCTTCATGGGGACAATGTTCCAGACAACAATAACACTCAATGCACAGCTCCTGATTAAGGGCTAACCCTTGGTCGGAGAGTGTCAAAGCCTGGGCCGGACAAGCCTGAACACATAGGCCGCATTCTTGACACTGTTCCGGACGCCAGCGAGGTTTGGCTTCGTACAACCAGTCATAGGCCCGGCCGATCAACCAGGTTGGTATGACCCTCTCGGCCCACTCACGTGATCTAGTAAAAGGGTGTTTAAAACCAGGAACCGGAAGTTCAGACCAGTCAGCTCCCCGAAGTTCGATACGAGACGGGTCGGCGATTCCTAAGCCGGCCTTGGTAGCCAGAACAATGGTAAGGACTCTGGCCGGATTAAATCCCATGATGGAAGCAGCAGCAACATCCAAAGCCACTGGGTCCGTCGAAGCCAGAAGCCAGCCGGTTTGCCTGGCCTGGCCGTGGCCAGGGCCGATCCCTTCCATGGCGATGACCCCATCCATGAGATTCAAGGTCAAAGGGACTTTAGCCCTTATCCCGCTGAAAATATCAACCAAGGCCTGGGACATGGCCGGGCCACTGAAGGCAATCTTATGAACGGCGCGTTTGAGCGAACCGGGCAGTAAGCCCAGACAATTTTTAATCGCCCCGGTGATCCCGGTCAGGATGTGCGTTTTCATCTTGGGCAGATTGACAATGGCATCAACCTGCTCCAACAAGTCCGTGGCCATGAATTTAGGCAATATCTGGCCTTCAGGGCTTTGGAGTTCGATAACTCGGAGTTCCTCAAGATTGACTAACTCAGCCTTGAGGCGGACTGCCGCCTGATCCAGCCCCATGATTGTATAAGCCCGTTTGGTCTTGCCGTAAGACCCCATTCCACTGGAATCGGCGATAACCAGTTTAACTTGATGACGGTTAAGCAGGTAATCTCCAACCGCCTCAATCACCTCAACCCTGGTATTGACCGGCTGATCAGGACCATGGTCGGCCGATAGACAATTGGGTTTAAGCAGGACCCGGGCGCCCTTGGACAAAGGGAGGGGTTCCAGGGCGGATAAAATTTTTTCCACCGCCCTGGTCATATAGGCTGGTTGATAATCCGGACAGCGGCAGACACTGACCCGGCTGGAATATTCAGGCATAGGAATTTTAATTTATTTATCGTTTATGACTGCGCAGGTTGGGAGACAACTCTTTCCACAATCGGGAGCCCTTCTCCCGCCTTTAGATCATCATAAAACCGGGCTAACGTAGTTTGCAAATAAGGCATGATCCACAGGAAGCCTATTCCTAGGCTTAGGATTCCCAACAGGAACCAGCCAAAGAATCTCCAGAAGAGATAAAATAACTTCCAACGGTTTCCTATCATCATGTCCTTGCTTTTACGCAAGGCATCCGACCCGGCCATCTGAGGGTTCTCAGCCAAGATGAAAAAGGTCTGGGAATAGGAAAAGAAGGCGACAATACCGGGAATGACCAGAAGGATGGTCCAGAGTAAAATAAATAAGATCATCAAAAGATAGGCCACCAGGGCCTGGGTAAAACGCTGGAAACCGTCAAATAACTGGGAGAGTTGGGCGTCTTGTTTTCGGGAAAAGGACAGAAAAAAAACGGACATTCCTAAAATTAAAGGACCGTTGATGATCAGGCTTCCGATCCAACCCACTTTCGGGATAGCTGAAATCAGTATGGCAAGGATAAAATAGATCACACTTCCGCCGATAGCCAATCCCCAACGCTCTTTCAGGGCTTCTCTGGCCTGTTGCATCAAAGCGCGATTCGTGGTTTCCATAGAACACCTCCTTGTTATTATTTCCCGCAGATTTTTAGATTATACTAAATTTCCAGGCACAAAACCAGTTCTCCGGGTGATGATCCGGAGGACAGCCGAGACATTCGGTTTTGATCCGACGGTCAATCGTCGAAGCAAAAAAGGGATATTCGACCAGGCCCGCAGATTTGCAGGGATAATCGGGCAATCCTTTCCGTTTTCTGGCCGACTGGACACGGCAGTCGTTCATGTAAAATACAAATTGGGTCTTATCTATCTCTTCAATGGATTGTCTATTGATTTGGGCATAAATGCGGAACCCAAGCGCGGTTTTTAATCCTTCCAGCCCCGGAGATTCAGGCAAACCCAGGAGTTTTTTGATCCTCCAGGCTTCGTAAGGGGAAAAACGGGACCAGCAGGTGTCGTTACAGCGTTTGGCATAGTCCATCCCATATTGGTTTTCCACGGTTTGAAACCAGACCCCGTCAGCAGCCAGCCAATTGAGGGCCAAGGTATCAATAGCCTCAAGCAGTTTTTCTTTGCTCAAGGATTTCAAAATCCGGGGAACCCCATTTTCGATTTCGAAACCGAATAGACCGGCCAGACGTTTTAATATGATTTGCCAAGCCTGATCCCCGGCTTCCCCTTCAATTTCGGCGGCCCTTTCAATGCCAAGCTGATATTCTACTTCTCGAAACCAGCAGCCGTAATGGATCAAGGTCCTCCGAAATCCTTCCATGAGCCACTGGACCAGTTCGGGTTGGGATAACTCATCCATACCTTTTGGAAAATTATGTTCAGACATCAAGTTTCCTTTTTTTACACTTGGTTTCTTTCCTTGGATCAACTCATTTCAAGATGATCTCTGAGAGCTTGAGGTGGAAAGGATAGGTGTAGAAAAATCATTTCTTCTACCTTCAGGGTGTCTTGATATAAGGCTTCGATACGCTGTACGGCCTCTCGAGAACGCCCATAGGTCTCCACCAGATACGCAAAACGTTCTTCTAAATCGACCACTTCTTCGTGGCGGACCCGTTTATCGGCATAATGAACAAGGACCACCTCGTCCAGGCATCCATTTTGGAAATACTTGTCTTCCAGGAGGACATGCTGGGCCACGATTGGGGCCAACGAATCAAAACCCATGGCCCTGACCTTTTCTTCGCCAACCAAAGCATGATTGGCCCGTGTTTTAAGGCATTCGGTTTTAGCAATGTCATGGAGTAAGGCACCGGCATCAACCAGATCTAAATTCAATTTCGGGAAATGAACCATCAAATTTTTCCCAAGACAAAGGGCTATCCGGGCCACTTGTAGGCTGTGGGCTTTAATATTTGGGAGCATGCCTTCTTGATCCATCAGAGTCAGGCAAGTCTGGCGTGAGGGGATGAAATCGGCCATTTATTAACCTTGGAGCTCCGGAAGATCTTTATACAAATCCAAGGCCTCGGGATTGGCCAGGGCGTCTTTGTTCAAAACGGGTTTGCCATGAATCATATTCCTAACCGCCAGTTCCACCTTTTTCATATTGATGGTATAAGGGATATCAATTACCGGAATGATCTTGGCCGGGACATGGCGGGGGGAAGTGTTTTCCCGGATGATCTTTTTAATCTTGTTCACCAGGGTATCGTCCAACTGCACCCCAACGGCCGTTTTTACAAAAAGGATAATCCGCACATCATTGTCCCAATCCTGGCCTACGACAATGCTGTCGGCGATCTCCGGCAGGGTTTCCACCTGCCGGTAGATATCGGCCGTGCCGATGCGCACCCCACCTGGATTAAGGGTGGCATCAGAGCGCCCATAAATGACCACCCCGCCTTTTTCAGTGATTTTGATAAAATCACCGTGACACCAGACGCCGGAAAAAGTCTTGAAATAGGCGTTCAAATATTTTTCATTATCCGGATCGTTCCAAAAATAAAGAGGCATGGAAGGAAAAGGGGCGGTGCAGACCAGTTCCCCCAGCTCGTTGATAACCGGTCCCCCCCGGTCATTAAAAGCTTCTACCTTCATGCCCAATCCGCGGCACTGGAGTTCTCCTTCATACACCGGCAGAATAGGATTTCCCAGGGCAAAACACCCGTTCAAGTCAGTGCCGCCTGAAATGGACGCCAGTTGAACGTCCTTTTTCACTTCCCGATAAATATAACGGAATCCCTCAACAGCCAAAGGAGAACCGGTGGAAAGCACAGCCCGCAAAGGAGTCAGGTCATAATCCGTTCCCGGTTTAATCCCTTCCTTTTCAAGGGCCGCAATGTATCGGGCACTGGTCCCAAAGACGGTTATCTTCTCATCCTGGGCCAGCTTCCAGAGGACCCCGGGATCGGGATAAAAGGGAGATCCATCGAATAAAACCAAGGTGGCCCCGCAGGCCAGGGAGCAGGTCAGCCAGTTCCACATCATCCAGCCGCAGGTGGTGAAATAAAAGATAGTATCTTCCCGCTTCAGGTCAGTATGGAGCATCAATTCTTTGAGTTGATGGATCAAAATGCCGGCTACTCCCTGGACCATACATTTGGGCAGCCCGGTGGTGCCGGATGAATACATGATATACAGCGGATGATCGGCCGGCACCTGGACAAAATCGATTTCCTTCCCGGTCGCTGGGGGACTGAAGTCCTGGTAATAAACGGCCCTGGGTATGGGGCTGATGTCCGGCTTTCCCTGGAGATAAGGCATAACAACGACCTGCTGGATTGAAGGAAGGTCTTGGACGATATCGGCAACCCGGCCGATGGAATCAAAGGATTTCCCGTTGTAGGAATAGCCATCGGTTGTAAAAAGTACCTTGGGTTCGATTTGTCCAAAACGATCCAGGACACCCTTGATCCCAAAATCCGGCGAGCAAGAAGACCAGACTGCACCCAGGGAAGTGGCGGCCAGCATGGCTATGATGGTCTCCATCATATTGGGCATGAATCCCACCACCCGGTCTCCCGTTTTAACCCCCCGACCCTTAAGAGACTTGGCCAAGGCAGCAACCCGTGAATACAACTCCTGATAGGTGATCCTTTCTGTTTCTCGGGCTTCACCCTTAAAGATCAGGGCCGTTTGATCATCCCGATAGCGGAGCAAGTTTTCAGCAAAATTAAGACGGGCCCCTTCAAACCATTTGGCCCCAGGCATTTTACTTAGATCATCTACTACCCGATCATAATTATGTGAGGTTTTAATTTCTCCAAACTCCCACATGGCCGCCCAGAACTCCGGGATTTGAGTCACAGACCAGTCATACAATTCCGGATAGTTTTTAAAATTTTTCCCATAATTCTGATTCACGAATCGGATGAAGCGGGACATATTGGATTTTTGGATTAATTCCCTGGATGGTTCCCATAATGGCTTTTTCATAATATTTTTTTCTTATTATTTATTTTATTCTGTTAATCCTGTCAAAAAACTAATTGGTTATTGAGATTTTAATAATGGAAGGGATTTTTATCAACCTAAATCTTCACCATTTGAAAATCCTTTGATTCCCAATTAAATGACACCCAATGAATAAAATAAGAGTATCTGGTTTTCCTTTTGAAGAACAACCTTGGAAAGGTGAAAAACATAATATTTGACTTGACAATAAGCAGGGCTTTAATGCAGCATACTTGTAAGATTTAATGGTAGACCTCATAAGGCACGTCCCCGCTAAATCAATCCAAGGGGTTAATTCATTAAAGTATAACCCTATCTTTTAAATACTTAGGAGGAACTGATAAATATGGTTAAACCTGCAGGAAATCGAATGATACAAATTAACAATGGAATAATCGGACCGCGCGAACCCCGAAGAAAGACGGTCAAAGTCAAGAAGACCAGTGACTATCCGGAGGTGTCCAAGGCCCACCTTGAGGTTGCGGAACTATATGCCGACCGTAAGATGGCCGGAGGCGTTCCGATCTGTGACGAATCCATTGCCTTGATGCTGCATTTATTCACGGAAGAAGAGGCCTCAATCATGAGGCACTTGAAACCAGGGGCAAAAGAAACGGCCAAATCATTGGCCGAGGCCGAGAACCGGCCGGTTGAAGAAATAAAAAAAATTCTGTACAGCCTGGCCGAGGAGAAACATATCATTGTCAGTATCGGTTCGGGAGAAGAAAAAATTTACATGGCCATTCCCTTACTTCCGGGTGTTTTTGAGTTTGTCTTATTCAGATCTTCAATGGACACCCTTACGGATTGGCATCGCCGTTTCTGCGAGTTGTTCGAAAAACTCTATGAGACCGGCTATTCCGTAGACGTTGTGAGCAAGGCCCCTCCGGCCATTAAATATTTGCCTATCGGCCAGGTGATTGAATCCAACTCCATGGCTTTTCCGTCGGATAAACTTGAGGAGGTTTTCTCCCGGTATAAGACCTTTGGCGTAACCCTTTGTCAGTGCCGCATAGCGGAAAAAGTGGTTGGCCGCGGTTGTGAAAGACCCATGGAGGTATGCATGTCCATGGGACCTATAGCCGAAGCGGCCATCCGATCAGGCCGATTACGCCCTATCGAACTGAAGGAGGCCCTGGAGATCAAGGCCGAGGCCGAAGCCAATGGATTGGTCACCTGGATTGACAACAGGGATCCGAAATTGGGTGGGACCTCTTGTTCCTGCTGCGGGTGCTGTTGTCACTTTATGAGAAGGATATCCGAGTTTAATATGCCGGGAAGGATTGCCCCTCCGCACTTCATGCCCAAGGTCGATTTTGATCAGTGTAATTTTTGCGGCAAATGCGCCCTGGCCTGTCCGATGGGGGCTATCACGGTGGATATCGTAAATAATAAGCATGTCCACGACCCCAATCGCTGTATCGGCTGTGCCCAATGTGCTGTGGCCTGTAGTAAACTCAAAGCCATCGAGATGCAAGCCGTTCCGGACTACCAGGAATTTATTCAGAACAGTACCAGATCGTTACTGAGTTCCTCCGGGGATTAAAATCAAACCAGGCGTTAACAGGCCTAAGGCCTTAGGAAAACATTATGCATGAAATGTCCCTGGTCCAGAATATCATCGACATTGTTGAACAGGAGATGGCTCGTCACGGTGTGGAGAAACTTAAGGCCATCCATCTGGCCGTCGGAAGGATGTCCGCCGTCGTCCCGGAGCAACTGACTTTGTGCTTTGAGATTTTGACCAGCAAGACAAATCTGGCCGGTACTGCTCTCAATATAAAAATGGTGCCGGTGACTTATCAATGCCGAGATTGTCATCAGGAATTTACTTCGGAAGGGTTTACTTACAAATGCCCTTCCTGTAATGGAGAAAATGCGGAACTGATATTCGGTCGGGAATTGAAGATAGAATGCATCGAGGTCATGGATTAGCAGGTTGCTGAAAAAGGTCCATCTACTACGTTGCCCTCATTCCTCGTCATTGCAACGTACTTTTGTGTACGTCTCATTCCTCGGAATTTCGGGCGTCTTGTATCTAAACCTTTTTGAGCAACCTGTAATTAAGTCTTTTCCAACATCCTATTAAAAAGTGTTCCCCCCAATTTTTTCAAATTAGGAGGTAATGATGAAAATACCCGTGGTACGTAATGTTTTGGAAGTCAATGACCGGATCGCCGATCAGAATCGGGAGATATTCGACCGGAACAACTTGTTTGTGATCAACCTCATGTCCAGTCCAGGGGCCGGCAAGACAAGCCTCTTGGAAAAAACCATAGAACGATTAAAAGACCGTCTGCCTATGGGGGTGATCGAAGGGGATATCCAGTGCAGTTTTGATGCCGAACGGATCGCCAAAAAAGGGATTCAGGCCATACAGATCAACACCGACGGGGCCTGTCACCTGGATGGAAATATGATCCGGGAGGCAATGAATCAGCTTGATTTATCTGCCCTGGATCTGCTCATCGTGGAGAATGTGGGCAACCTGGTCTGCCCTGCTGAATTCAAGGTGGGGGAGAATATGAAAGCCATGCTTTTATCCGTCACCGAAGGGGATGACAAGCCATTAAAATATCCCCTGATGTTTCAGGAAAGCCGGGTTCTTATTATCAATAAGATCGATCTGCTTCCTTATGTCGATTGCAACGTTGATAAAATCAAGGAAGCAGTGTCCCAGCTGAATCGGGATATGATCATTTTTGAAGTGTCCTGCAAGACCGGTGAAGGGATTGAAGCCTGGACGAACTGGCTGGAAGAGCAGGTCCATCGATCAAAAATTGCCAAAGGTTGAGGTGGACACTGGCGTTTGAAGACGTGATTGACTGATATTCATTTTCAATCAGGAGGTTGATTATGACACTGGTGAAATTAAACCAGGTTAATCTGAATTATAAAGTGGTTGGAAAAGGAGAAGCGGTGATCTTCCTTCACGGCTTCACGGGCAGCGGGATGGACTGGTCTAACCAGATGAAGGTTGTAAAAAACAAATACCGGGGGATTGCCCTGGACTTCAGAGGCCACGGCAAGTCGGAAGCCCCGACTAAAGAAAAGGACTATTCGATTTATCTCAACGGTGAAGATGTTTATCGGTTGTTAAATCATCTTGGCATCGGACGCTGCTGCCTGGTGGGGCATTCCATGGGAGGTTTCACTGCTTTGCAGTTCGCCCTGGATCATCCTGAGATGGTCAGGGGATTGGTGCTGGTCGATACCTCCAGCGGCGAATGGGATATCATCCCCGGATATGCGGAATTAAGGGCCAAGCTTGACGAACTGGCCAGGACGAAGGGACTTGAGGCCGCCTTTGCCTATGACGCCGCCAACAACCCTATTCGAATCCAAAGATTTCAAAAACAACCCGAACAGCGGGAAATAGCCCGGCAGAAAACCATCAACACCTCCGTGTATGGCTACATATACGTTCCAAGGTCTTTTGGGAAATGGAAGCCGGTTACCCAGAGGCTGGGTGAAATCAAGGTGCCGACCATCATTTTCCGTGGAGAGGAGGACTTGGGCTTCGTACGGGCATCCAATATCTTGAAGGAATCCATCAAAGGGGCTGAACTGGTTGTCGTACCGGAAGCCTATCACAATCCCCATGAAGAATCTCCTGCCTTCTTCAATGAAATCTTCTTGAAATTTCTATCTGCAATAAAGTGGTAGTTGTTCTTTTTGAATGGCTTTAATCGAAGAGCAGCAATGAAAACAGGAATCGAAGCGGGGCTGATATCGGCCCCGCTCCGACTTTGTTTTATCTCTTAAAATCTTTGAAACCTTTACCCTCCTTGGCCAATTTTTCCAAAAGGGCCGACGGCTTCCAAACGTCGCCTTCCTTCTTCTGGAATTCGACCATCTTGTCGTAGATCTTTTTGACCCCCACCAGATCGGCATAGAACATGGGCCCCCCGCGATAGATGGGCCAGCCGTATCCGTAAATCCAGATGACATCAATATCACTGGGCCGGATGGCGATCCCCTCTTCCAGAATCTTGGCCCCTTCATTGATCATGGGATACAGACTCTTTTCCAGGATCTCTTCATCGGAAATCGCTCGTTGGGTGAAATTGTGCTCGGCCGCAAAGTCTTTGATCATTTTTTCCACGACCGGTGAGGGAATCGGGGTCCTGTTACCCGGCTGGTAATCATAGAAACCGGCATTGGTCTTTTGACCCAGTCGTCCGGCCTCACAGAGACGTTCTCGAAGGGTGGCCCCCTTGGAGGCGGCCTTGTTCCAGCCGATATCCAGCCCGGCCATATCGCTCATGGTGAATGGTCCCATGGGGAATCCAAAATCGAAGATCACCTTATCGATCTGTTGAGGCGAACCCGATTCCAAGATCATTTTATTGGATTCGCGGGAGCGTTGAGCAAGCATACGGTTACCCACGAACCCTTGGCAGACTCCGACAAGAACGGCTATTTTTTGTATCCTTTTTCCAAAGGCCATCGAGCTGGCAATGACATTCTTGGCCGTCTTGGCTCCGCGCACAACCTCCAGAAGCCGCATGACATTGGCCGGGCTGAAGAAATGTAATCCGATAACGCTCTCCGGCCGCTTGGTCGCCGAAGCGATTTCATCAATATTCAAGCCCGAGGTGTTGGATGCCAGAATGGCCCCCGGCTTGCAGATCTTGTCGAGTTTGGCAAAGGTCTCTTTTTTGAGATCCATATTTTCGTATACGGCCTCGATCACCAAGTCGACATCCTTAAGGTCATCCAGGGACAGAGTACCCTTGATGAGCGACAGGCGCTTTTCCACGTCCTCCTTGGTGATCCGTCCTTTGGCCGCTGTGTTTTCGTAGTTCTTTCGGCAAATGCTCAAACCCTTGTCCAGCAACTGCTGGTTGACTTCCATAATGATGACCGGTATCCCTACATTGGCACAACTCATGGCAATACCGCCGCCCATGGTTCCCGCTCCCACGATACCGATCTTGTTGATGGGTATCTGCGGGGTGTCGGCCGGCACATCGGGTATCTTGGCCACTTCTCTTTCGGCAAAGAAGGCATAACGCTGGGCCGCAGACTGTGAACCCATCATTAATTTGGTGAAAAGTTCTCTCTCTTTTTTCAGCCCTTCTTCAATGGGAAGGTTTACTGCGGCTTCTAGGGCATCGATACAGGCCTGAGGCGCCTCGAATCCCCGCTTGGACCGGGCAAAGGCCTTGCGGGCCTCGGCAAAAATCTCCGGTTTGCCTTTGGCCGCTTCAACTTTTTCCCGCCGGTCGCGGATTTTTTTCAAAGGACGCCCTTCCGCCAGGACTTTTTTGGCAAAGGCAACGGCTCCGGTCAGGAGATCTCCCTCGATAATCGCATCAATCAAGCCCTCCTTAAGGGCCTCCTGGGCGCTGATCTGATTGCCGGTGGCAATCATCTGAATGGCCTTTTCAGCCCCGACGACCAGGGGTAATCTCTGCGTTCCGCCCGCCCCGGGTAATAACCCGAGAAGGACTTCAGGCAGACCAAATCTGGCTGAAGGCACGGCTACCCGAAAATGACAGACCAAACAGGTCTCTAAACCGCCGCCCAAGGCAGTGCCATGAATGGCGGCAATAACCGGCTTCTTGCCGTTTTCAATCAAAGCGAAGGGAACCTCCAGGCCGGGTTCCTTAGGTGGCTTCCCGAACTCTGTGATATCCGCTCCAGCGATAAAGGTCCGTCCCGCACAGGCGATCACCACAGCCTTGACTGAATCATCTTCCATAGCCGCCTTGACACCGTCGGCCATGCCTTTACGTACCCCTACACTGAGGGCATTGACAGGTGGATTGTTGATCATGAGAACGGCAATCTCACCCTGTTTCTCCAGATCAACCACCTCGGTAATTTTGGTCATTTTTTTCCTCCTTTTCGATCAGATTTCAACTGGGTCATAATTATCAAAAGTGAATAAAGTGTCAAGGCAATAATGAAAGCTTTTTTAGGTTAACGCCTTTTTAGACCAAACCGGTTTGATTGCCATTTTCTCTTCAACCTGCCGCCTGGCCACGAGATCGAAGCTCATGGCTGAAAGTTCTAAGGGAGTTTAAAGTATGGTGTTTGGAGTTCGAAGTTAAAATTTGGGGATAGAATCAGGAGCTCAAAGCTCGGCCCCATTAAACCCTTTCTGAAAGAAGGTAAGAAAAAATTTCTTCTTGATCTTTTAAAATGATTTGGACTGGAGATTCGAAATTAATCCATTTTATTGAAATTTCTTTTTCGGAAAAATTGATATATGATATAATTGAGATGATCAATCAGGTTTTTGCGGGAGATTTTTTTGGTATGCTTGAATCCTTTTTCAAGTTCTCCTTCGATCAATAATTGGCCCAGTTCAAATAAATTCTTATAGGTCAGGTCTCGACCCCCAGATTCTTTTTCTTTCGATAGATTAGGGGCCTGGATGGCCATGCTCATTTCTTGACTGAAAGATTTGAAGATTCCTTTTAATCCGCCCCTTTTCGGATAAAAGTCGGGACTTCCAGTTCTTCTTCATCGAAGTAGTATTCCGGAGCCTTGGCCGGCCTTTTGGGCCCGTATTTGTCGATCTCTTTTCCCTTGCGAACAAAGGTCGGGGTTTCCCGATCTTCCGATCGATCCGGTTTTATCTCCGACAAGCCGGGCCGTATCCGGTCAAAGTCGATAACAACCCTTTCTTCCTTGGGATTGATCCCAGTGGCCACAACGGTAACCCGGAGTTCGTCTCCCATACTTTCATCAATGGCCGTCCCCCAAATAATATTGGCCTCTTCATGCACTTCCTTCTGAATCAAGGTGGAAGCTTCAATGACCTCTTCAAAACCGAGGTTTGAACTGGCGGTAATATTCAATAATAAAGCCTTGGCCCCGGTGATGGAGATATCCTCTAATAAAGGACTCGAAATGGCCCGTTGAGCCGCCTCCAGGGCCCGATTCTCACCGCTGGCGATACCGGTTCCCATGAGAGCCACACCCATTTCAGCCATGATCGTCTTAACATCAGCGAAATCAAGAACAATCAAGCCTGGAGCCACGATTAAGTCGGAAATACCTTTAACGGCATAGAGTAAAACATCATCGGCCTTTTTAAGCATTTCCAAAAAGCTGGCCTTCTTGGTGGCCAGAGAAATAAGACGATCATTGGGAATAGTGATCAGGCTGTCCACGACCTTCCGCATTTCAATGATTCCTTCGTTGGCCTGTTTTTGACGTATCGGCCCTTCAAAATGAAAGGGTTTGGTAACCACGGCTACGGTCAGGATATCCAACTCTTTACAGATCTGGGCTACAATCGGGGCACCGCCTGTTCCGGTTCCTCCCCCCATCCCGGCCGTGATAAAAACCATGTCGCTGCCTTCCAATTCCTGACGGATTTTTTCGGCATCTTCCAAGGTTGCGTTTCTGCCGATTTCCGGAACGCCCCCGGCCCCCAACCCCTTGGTCAAGACGGTCCCGAGTTGGATGCGGGTATCGGCCAATGAAGAAGTGAGGGCCTTTAGATCCGTATTGGCAGCGATAAACTCCACTCCTGTTAGGAGTTGGGACCTGATCATATTATTGATGGCATTATTCCCCCCTCCTCCAATCCCGACCACTCGGATTTTAGCCCCTTTTTGGATTTCTTCTTCCACTCCGATCATTTCAATATTCATCATCATTTACCTCCCCTTTTAATATGATCTGTCTGCCTATGACTAAAAAATTTTCATATCCATAAACCATTTTTTCATTCGTTCCATAACCCGATAGAAAATCTGTTGATCGCGGATCCTAAATTTCTTTTTGGGCATCGCTTTGGCCCCGTAAAGGACCAAACCCACAGCAGTGGCATACATCGGGCTGTTGACCACATCCATTATGCCTCCAAAACCCTGGGGATAGCCCCGCCGGCTCGGAAGGTTAAAAATCTGCTCCGCCAGTTCCGGAATCCCTTCCAATAGGGATGCTCCTCCGGTGATCACCACACCGGAGGCAAGGATGTCCCCAAAACCCGATTTCAGGATTTCCCGATTGACCAGAGAAAAAATTTCTTCAACCCTCGGTTCCAGAATTTCTCCCAAAATTTGGCGGGATAGGGGCCGAGGTTTTCTTCCCCCGACACTCGATACCTCGATGGTTTCATCTTTATTGATCATGGAAGTCAAACAACAGCCATGAATTTTTTTGATCCGTTCCGCTGCCTGGTGCGGAGTTCTGAGACCAATGGCGATATCATTGGTTAAATTGTTTCCACCCAAGCCCAGAATCGAGGTATGTTTGATGCAGCCATTGGAAAAAATGGCCAAATCGGTGGTGCCTCCTCCAAAGTCGACCAGGGCCACCCCGAGTTCTTTTTCTTCAGAAGAAAGCACCGTTTCGCTTGACGCAATCGATTCTAAAACAATATCCGAGACATCCAATCCAGCCTTGTTTGCACAGCGAATAATATTCTGGGCCGAGGTGACCGCCCCGGTTATGATATGGACCTTGACTTCCAATCGGACACCGGAAATGCCCAGGGGATCTTGGATTCCATCCTGATCATCAACGATAAACTCCTGGGGAAGCACATGAATAACTTCCCGATCCAAAGGGATGGCTATGGCCTTGGCGGCATCAATGACCCTTTCAATGTCAGTTTTAGTGACTTCCCGGGTTTTTACGGCAATAACCCCATGGCTGTTGAAGGCTTTGATATGCCCCCCGGCAATACCGGCATAAACCGACCTGATTTCACAGCCGGCCATAAGTTCCGCCTCTTCCACCGCCTTTTTGATGGAGTTAACCGTACTTTCAATATTGACCACTACCCCTTTGCGTAAACCCACCGAGGGATGGGTCCCGATACCCACGATATCAATACCACCCGAAGAGATTTCACCAACTACCGCACAGATCTTGGTGGTTCCGATATCCAATCCTACGATCAGATGATCTTCCAATCGAGACGCACCCCCTTTCTTTTTCTCTGGTTTTTAGTATTCTTTTCTACCTCGGACATTGCTCTTCGCCTTCTATTCTCAGACTCCCTTGAAGGATTTAGACCTAAGGCCATGAACAATAATCCGCTGGCCGAATTGGAGGGAAATCCCATTCAAAAGGACCTGGTTGGGCCGTTTCTCAAGCTCGGCCCAAACCCTTTCCAGACGCTTGATCCGCACCGGGATTTCTTCTTTCCCTAGGGTGATCCGGATTCCTCTTTCCAAGGTGAATAAAGAAAAACCACAATCAGGATCGTAATGAATTTCCGAAAGTTTATTGGGATAAAATGGATCTGCCCCTTGACTCAAATACCTTTGAAGCAATACCAGTTCTTGAAGGATAGGGGACTTAAGTTGTCTCGCCGGAGTCCAATCGTTTTCCCCCAGGCCGGTTAAGAGCGGAAGAGAGGCTCCTTCTTTCATCTCGCATTTTTTAAAAAGGAGACCCTCTTCATTTAAATAAAAAAGATCTTGTTGGACCGGAACCAGAAATTTCGCTTGATGTTCGGTAACCACCACCTGGAGTTTGTTGGGAAGTTCCCGTCGGAGATAAATACTTTTTACCCAGGGGATGGACTCCATATTTTTTTTAACCTCACTCAAATTCAAAGCCAGTAGATTGGCCCTGTTTTCTAGACCCCCTTTTTGAAGCAATTCGGTTTGAGAAACATGTTTTATCCCCTTAAAACCGACATCTTCCAATTTAAAAATCGGAGTGGACAAGGCGGCCAGATACCCGATCAACAAGACAATGCTTACCCCGACAATAATCATCATAATCAATGAACCAACCCAGAAATGATGCATCAGCTTTTCCGTCCAGGAAAACCCGGAGTCCACTTCCACTAACGACCCTCGATAATAATTGCGACCTATAGTTCCCAACCTGGTTTTTCCTATATACATGATGATTTCTCCTTAGTCCCAACAAGAGATATTTGATAAATTGGATCCAGAATTCTATTCATCTTTCAAACTACAACCCCACAATCGCACCTCGGGTTCGAGGAGGATCCCGAATTGTTTCCTGACCCGGGTCCGTATCAGGTTCATTAAATACAAAACATCCTTAGCCCGGGCTTCGCCCTGATTAACAATAAAATTAGCATGTCGATTTGATATCTGTGCCCCGCCCCTTCCGACCCCTTTGAGGCCGGCTTTTTCAATCAGCCGTCCGGCATAGTCTCCCGGAGGATTTTTAAAAACCGATCCGCAGCTCGGTCGGTCGAAAGGTTGGGCGGCTTTACGCAGTGCCCAAAGCCTCCGGGTTTCTTTTTGAATACTTTCCGCATCCCCTGAAGACAGCTTGATGCCTCCTGAAATGATGATTTCTCCCGGTTCCAACTTTAAAGTTCGATAGCCGAAGCAAAGCTGTTTTTCTCCTTTCCGAATCAGCCGTCCTTCAGAAGAAACCATTTTCAAGTAGGCGGTTATGTCTTTTATTTCCTGGCCGTAGCTTCCGGCATTCATGGCCCAGGCTCCTCCGACCGATCCCGGGATACCGACTAAGAACTCAAGACCTCTAAACTGGTTTTTTATCCCGAACCCAACCAGTCTTGAGAGGGGAAATCCGGCCTCCACTTCCATAAGGATTCGACCGTCTTTAAAACGTTTAACGGGTTTTGGCATCCCGGGAGACGAACACTGAATAACTATTCCCCGCACTCCTCGGTCGGATACCAGCAAATTGCTTCCCTGTCCTAGGACAAACCAGAGGATATTTTGCGTCTTCGCTACCTCCAAAAGCTTTTTTATCTCCGACATAGTTTGGGGTTGTATAAACCAATCCGCCCTTCCACCTATCTGAATTGTGGTATAAGGACCCAATCGTTCCCTCTGTTTAACCCGTCCAGGGCAAATCTTGTCCAAGAGCTTTTTAAGACCCTGTGGTCGATACAATTTCCTGACCTATCTTCCAGACATCCCCGGCACCCAAGGTAACCAATACATCTCCGGCCTTCATTATTTTCTGAAGAGATGAAATGACTTCCGCAGGATTGGAAAACAACCTCACCTCCCGGTGCCCTTTTCCCTTGATTCCCTCCATCAGGTATTCGGAATTGACCCCTTCTATCGGATCTTCACTGGCCGCATAAATGGGCAGCAACAGCAAGCAGTCGGCCTGATAAAAGGAAGTGGTAAATTCATCAAAAAGGGCCTTGGTCCGGCTGAAACGATGGGGCTGAAAAACAACCACAATCCGGTGGTCGGGCCAGCATCCCCGAACCGCATTCAGAGTGGCTCGAATCTCCGTCGGGTGATGGCCGTAGTCATCCAGGACGGTTACCCCCCGGTATTCCCCTCTGACCTGAAAACGCCGCTGAACCCCTTCCAAACTTTCAAAGGCCTCCTGGATCCGATTGAAAGGAACCTCTAATTCAAATCCAACGGCAATGGCTGCCAGCGAGTTATAGACATTATGGAGTCCTGGAAGTTTGAAATGAATCTCTCCCCAATCCTTTCCAGCGCTGTAAAGACGATATTGGCTGACCAGACCGTTCTGAATGACATCCCTGGCCTGAAAGTCGGCTTGAGCGGTCAAGCCATAGGTTCGATATCTCTTTTTGATTTGCGGGATCAAGGATAGTAAATGGGGATCGTCCAAACAAAGGATTGCCAGGCCGTAAAAAGGCAGCCGACTTAAGAAATCCAAAAAGGTATTCTGGATATGATCTAGGTCTTTATAGAAATCCAGATGCTCCAGATCTATATTGGTGACCACGGCAATGCTCGGGGACAGATGCAGAAAAGATCCGTCGCTTTCATCAGCCTCCGCTACCAGAAAGGCCCCCTGCCCCAACCGGGCATTGCTCCCCCATTTATCCAATCGTCCTCCGATAATTACCGTGGGATCCAATTCACCGTAGGCCAGGACGTTGGCCACCATGGAGGTGGTTGTTGTTTTTCCGTGAGACCCGGCCACGGCGACACCATATTTCAGTCGCATTAACTCGGCCAGCATCTCTGCCCTGGGGATGACCGGCAGAAGGGCTTGCCTGGCCGCCAGGACTTCAGGGTTATCCGGCCGCACCGCCGAAGAGATGACCACCACCTCGGCCCCTTGAATATGTTCTCTCTTATGCCCGTAAGCAATTTCCCCGCCCAGGGATTTGAGACGGCGGGTGATCTCGGTTTCTTTCAGGTCCGATCCGCTGACCTGATAACCGAGATTCAACAAGACCTCGGCAATACCGCTCATGCCGATACCGCCGATTCCTATAAAGTGAATATGTTGAAAGCGAGGATACATGTATACCTCAACCAAGACATTTTAAAGTTTTCAGTTAAGCCCCATTGAACTACAAATACCCTATCAAGTTGGAATACTGGAATAATGGAATATTGGAATGACATCCTTGGGAAAAACCCTTCTTCCAATATTCCAATATTCCATCACTCCAACACTCCAGGTTTTAATTCAACGATCCCTTGAATCCTTTTCTTTCATCAACCATTTGATAACAGGCTTCCACGATCTCCTCGGCGGCCTGCCGTCGGCCCAGGGCCCCGGCCTTTTTCCCCATGTGGGTTAATTTATCCCGATCGGCCAACCAGCCCCGAATGCGGTCCGCCAGGACGCCAGGCTTTATTTCACTTTCTAATATCATTTCCGCTGCCCCGGCATTAACCAAGGACCGAGCATTGTGTTCCTGATGATTATTGGCGGCAAAAGGAAAAGGGATCAATAAGCTCGGTTTTCCCAGGGCCGTGATTTCACTTAAGGTCATGGCCCCGGCCCGTCCGATGATCATATCCGACTGCCGGTAAGCCCAAACCATGTCTGAAATAAAAGCCATGACTTGGTGCTGGAAGTCTTTTTCCTGATAGGCCAGAGTAACCCCTTTTTCATCTTGTTCCCCCGTCTGATGAATAAAATAAAGATCATCTTTCCACGGCTTTAATTCATCCAAAGCATCTACGATCGTTTGATTGATACGGTGAGCCCCCTGGCTGCCTCCCAGAATTAATAAGGTGAGATGTCCCTCCAGAGAAACCTGGCGATCGGAGACCTCTTGAAATTCCTTTCGGATTGGGTTGCCTGTTATTTGACATTTCTTTTTTGGAAAATAGATCTCGCTTCCTTCAAAGGCCAAAAATACGCGATTCACCACCTTACCCAACAACCGATTGGTTATTCCGGGGATCGAGTTCTGCTCTTGAACGGCACAAGGGAGATGCTTCCACCAAGCAGCCAGAACCATTGGTCCGGTAACATATCCCCCCACCCCCAGAATCACCTCCGGCCGAACCTCCTCAATAATTTTCAGAGAACTTCTAAAGGCCTGCGGAAGTTGAATCATCGATTGTATCTTTCCGGCCATCCCTTTGCCCTTGATCCCCTCCACCTTAAGGGTCCTGAAAGAAAACCCCCGTTCCCCCAATATCTTTGAATCCAGAGCCCGCTGGGTGACGACAAATTCCACCTGATTTTCCCGATCTCTATTCATAAAGGCTTCCGCCAATGCAATGGCTGGGAACAAATGTCCCCCGGTCCCACCTCCCACAATCAGGATACGCACCCCTTTTCCTCTTGATTCTGGGCGGTAAGATTCATCAGGATACCAATACAAATCATGTTCAGAAGAAGAGAAGACCCGCCATAACTCAAGAAAGGCAAGGTCAATCCCTTGGTTGGGAGAAGTCCCATAACCACCAACATATTGATCAAGGCCTGAAGGCCGATCATCACCGTAATCCCGACTACCAGGTACATTCCAAAAAGATCCTTTATCTTGACCGCCAACTGAAGGCATTTAATAATCAGGACCAGATATAAAGCTGCTATGATAAAAACGCCGATAAAACCAAATTCCTCCCCGACAATGGAAAAAATGAAATCAGTATGAGGTTCGGGTAGGTAAAAGAGTTTTTGCTGGCTCCCGGTTAATCCCCGTCCTACAAAGCCTCCTGAGCCGAAGGCCAGGAAAGAGTGCTTGAGGTGGAATCCTGAACCCAAAGGGTCCTTCCAGGGATCCAGATACGACAAGATCCTTATCCGGCGATAAGGAACCCTCCAGACCAGGAAATAGGCCAAAGGGATCAAGGGGAAGATGGAGATGATCAAATGCTTCATCCGTACCCCGCCTACAAAGAGCATGATTCCGGTGATCAAGAGCAAAGTGATGGCCATTCCCAAATCCGGTTCTAAAAGGATCAGGGCGAGAAAAACCCCGACCACTCCCCAATGAAACAGAAAACCTTTCATTAAATCTTTCATCTGATCTCGATACCTGGTCATGGACCAAGCTAAAAAAACAACCAGGACCAACTTGGAAAATTCCGCTGGTTGAATCGAGATGCCCGCCAATCGAAACCAGCGGGATGCCCCGCCCATGCGGGAACCGATCCCCGGGACAAGGACCAGGATTAAGCTTAAAAAACTACCCAGTAAAAGCCAGTAAACCCATTTTTGAAACTTTTGGTAAGGAATAAATCGAAAGACGATCATGGCCAAAAAACCGATTAAAGCAAAACAGGCTTGTTTCTGGGCGAAATAGAAGCTGTTATGGTACCGCCTGGCGGCCAACTGAGAGCTAGCGCTGTAAACCATAACGATCCCAAAAATAACCAGGGCCATGGTTACCCCCAACCAGGTGTAATCGATTTTCCATTCGGGCTTAGCTTCTTGCTGCCCGGCATTGCTTTGAAAATCCAAAAGCTGATTTCTTTCAAAAAAGGACGAAGACATTAATTCCTTAATTCCCCCAGTGTTCTGACCGCTTGCTGAAAAACATTTCCTCTGTGGATATAATCCTGGAACATGTCAAAACTGGAACAGGCTGGAGAGAGCAGGACCACATCCCCTGACTGCCCTTGCTGAAAGGCCCAAAGGACCGCCTCCTCCAGGATGCCGGCGTATTCGGTTTTGGTCAGCCCTCCCAGTTGTTCCCTTATGATATCTCTGGCCTCTCCTATTAAAACCATGGCCTTGACCTTGGCTTGAACCAATTCCTTCAGGGGAAGATAGTCTCCACCTTTGTCGCGGCCGCCGGCAATCAAGATAATCGGCCGGTCAAAACCCTCTAAGGCCTTGACCACAGCCCCAACATTGGTGGCCTTGGAATCATCATAAAACCGTATCCCCTTAACCTGGCCGATATATTCCAATCGATGTCCGAATCCCTTAAAAGTCAAAAGGGTCTTTTGGACAGCCTCTGGGATCGCTCCCATCAAGCGGGCCCCGAGGATGGCTGCCAGGGCATTTTCCAGGTTGTGGACACCTGGTAAAGTAAATCCTTTCAAATCGTACGTCTCAAGTGTGGGGCCGATTTGAACAATAGCCTTGTGTTCCTCCAGATAAGCCCCCTGAGTGACTTGCCGGGTCCGGCTGAAAAAATAAACCGGCCCGCAGAGACTTTCCCCGATGGAACGACAAATCTCGTCATCCCAATTGACCACCGCCGGTTCATTTTCTTTTTGATTGCGAAAAAGCCCGGCCTTGGAGGCCACATAAGCCTGAAACCCGGGATAACGATCCAGATGATCCTCGGTGATATTCAAAAGGAGACCTACCTTGGGAGAGAAATGACAGGCGGCATCCAATTGGAAACTGCTGATCTCCGCCACCACAATCTCTTTGTTTTGTCCGTTGAGGATATAGTCCGTCAAAGGCCGCCCGATATTTCCACCCAGGAAAGTCTTCTTTCCGGAATTGACCAGCATTTCATTTAATAAGGCTGTTGTGGTTGTCTTGCCGTTAGTTCCTGTTATGGCGACCACCGGGGTTGTTGATCGATCGGCAAATACCTCGAGTTCCCCAAGGATCGGAATCCCTTTTCTCCGAGCGGCATTCAAGGCCGGGGTATCCAGAGGTATTCCGGGGCTGACTAAGACCACATCCGCGGTTGAAAAAAAGGCCGGGCTGTGACCTCCACCCTCCAGAATCAAAGGAAGACCGATCCCTTGAAAAGAGGATACCATTTCTTGGAGTTCGGAAATTTTCCGGGAGTCGGACACCATCACCTCGGCCCCTTGACCCAATAGAAAGGACACCAAAGCCATCCCCGTTTTCCCCAGGCCGACCACCAGGATTTTTTTACCTTGAAAGTCCAAAAAAAATTCCTCATCTGAGTTTTAGTGTACTCAGGGATATTAAACTCAGGATCACAGCGATGATCCAAAAACGAACGATTATTTTGGGTTCCGGCCAGCCCTTCAACTCAAAATGATGGTGTAAGGGGGCCATTCGGAAAATCCGTTTCCCCCGGGTCATTTTGAAATAGCCCACCTGAAAGATGACCGAGAGGGCCTCAATCAAAAAAAGTCCGCCGACAATGATCAATAATATTTCATTTTTGGTGATCACCGCTACGGTTCCCAAGGCGGCCCCAAGAGGCAGGGAGCCCACATCTCCCATAAAAAGCTGGGCCGGATAGCTGTTGAACCAGAGGAAGCCCATACCGGCTCCGACCATGGCCCCGCAAAAAACAGACAACTCTCCTGACCCGGGAACAAATGGGATCTGGAGATAATTGGCAATCTTGACGTTTCCACTTAGGTAACTGAGCAGCAAAAAGGTGCCGAACGCGATTGTGGCCGGGCCGATGGCCAGACCGTCCAGCCCATCAGTCAAATTGACGGCATTAGAGAAGCCGACGATGATAAATAAAGCCAAAAGGATGTACCCCCAATAAAGATCCGGGGTCATGGCTTTAAAAAAAGGGATGTTCAAACGAGTACTATATTTAAAATTCAGATACAGAAAGATGGCCGGTATCAGAGCAATAACAATCTGGACGATAAATTTGGCCCTGGCGCTGAAGCCCTTGTTCCTCTTTTTGATCAGCATCAAATAGTCATCCCAAAAGCCGATCCCCCCAAAACATAAGGTGACCAACAGGACCAGCCAGATATAGACATTGGTCAGATCGGCCCAGGAAAGAGTGGCCGCAAAGACGGCAAAAAGGATCAACACCCCGCCCATTGTTGGAGTCCCCTCTTTACTGAAATGGGAACGGGGGCCGTCCTCCCGAATATACTGCCCAATTTGATATTTGGTCAGCAGTCGAACCACATAAGGGCCGAGAAGAAAGGTGATCAGCAGGGCCGTCAGGGTGGAATAGATGGTCCTTAAGGTAATGTATCGGAAGACATTAAAGAAAGAGACCTGATCATGTAAGGCATATAACAGATAATACAACATGGCTTACTCTTGCTCCTCCAAGACCCTGACGATGGATTCCATGTCCAGACCATGGGACCCCTTGACCAACAGCCAATCCCCTTCCCGGATGATGCCCCTTAATAGATCAATTGTTTTTTTATGATCCGATGCCCAGAAGGCCTTTTGAGGAGGGTTTAGACCGCTTTGGGCTTCTGTCAGCATCTCTTCGGAAAACGGCCCCAAACCCAGAAGATAATCCACCCCCATGGTCCCGATCATCCTGCCGATTTCTTTGTGGGCCTCAGATGACTGATTCCCCAGTTCCAGCATATCTCCAAGAACCAGCCCTCCCCTTGTCCCTTGCCTTAAAGATTGGAAGACATTCAAGGCGGCTTTCATCGATGCCGGATTGGCATTATAGGTGTCGTCTATTAAACGGACTCCCAGGATGCCTTTTTTAATCTGTAGCCTGTGTTCAGGGAGTTGAAAATCCTTCAAACCTTGCCGGACTCTTTCCAGGGAAAGGCCGAGGGCCAAGGCCGTTGCCGCGGCCCCTAGGGCATTACTGATATTATGTGCTCCCTGAATAGGCAAAAATATTTCTTCTTCTCCCTGAAAAAGGATTCGGAACCGAGTACCCCGGTCAGTTAGGGATAATCGATCCGCCCTGACCTGCGCCTCTGTCGCCTGCCCAAAGGTTATTTTTCGGGCCTTGCAAGTTCGAGCCAGATCCCGTATCCTTGGATCATCCCAATTGACCACCCCCCAATGGTCCGGTTCAAGGGCTTCAAAGAGTTCCCCCTTGGCCCTGGCCACGGCCGAAAGGGTTCCCAAACCCTCCAAGTGGGCTGGCCCGATATTGGTCAGCAACCCCACGGATGGCCGTGCTATCTGACATAATCGGGCGATCTCTCCGGAATGATTCATGCCCATTTCCATGACAGCAAAACGATGTCCTCCATCTAAAGAAAAAAGACTCAAAGGCAAACCGATCCAGTTATTCATGTTGCCCGGATTTTTTAAGGTCGGGCCTTCCTGTTCCAAAATGGCCGCCAGCATTTCCTTGGTCGTCGTCTTTCCGTTACTCCCGCTGATCCCGATCAGGGTTACCGGAAATTTCCTGCGCCAAAGCGAAGCTAAGTCTCCTAAGGCCGAGAGAGTATCCTTGACCTGTATAACCAACTTATCCGCCGGAAGTATCCCCGGTTCTGTGAGCTCGGAAACCAGGACGGCTGCTGCCCCTTTTTCAAAAGCCTGGCGGACATGATCGTGACCGTTAAATCGGGGGCCTTTCAAGGCAATAAACAGATCCCCGGCCTTCAGGGTCCTGGTATCGGTCGATACTCCGCTGGCCTTTCCCTCCAGATCTCCCTGAATCAGCCGGCCGGATAGGCCGGAAATCAATTCGTCCCATACCAGTTCATCCGTGCTGAACATCCTTAGCCTCTATGGCCTTCCGGACTTCTTCCCGATCATCAAAGTCAACAGTTTTTGAACCAAGAAGTTGATAAGTTTCATGCCCTTTCCCGGCAATCAAGACTTTGTGTCCGGACAGGCCCAGGTTGACGGCCAAGGCAATGGCCTCCCTACGATCAGGAACTATGGTATATCCGGGAGATTCAGGGATTTCTTTCAAATCCTTCCGATCCAGAAAAGTTACGCCTTGTTCCTTCAACCCTTGTTCAATATCCAAAATAATTTTTTCAGGATCCTCGGACCTCGGATTATCCGAAGTGATTATCGTCAGGTGACTCAGTTGCCCGGCAATACGACCCATGATTGGCCGTTTTTGTTGATCTCGGTCCCCGCCGCAGCCGAATACGGTCAGGATTTTTCCTTCGCCATATCCATTCAAAGCCGACAAGGCAAAACGCAGGGCCTCCGGCTTATGAGAATAATCCACCAGAATAGTCAGACCCTTTTTATTGGGAACCGGTTCCATACGGCCGGGTACGATCGTCAGGGATTCAATCCCTTTTTGAATAATATTCCCCTTCAGAAGAAAACCCTCTCCCACCGCCCAGGCAGCCAGGATATTGTACATATTAAAACGCCCGATTAAGGAGGACTTAATAGGATATTCACCCTGGGGTGTCTGAATTCTGGCCTGGATTCCATTTAAACTCGAGCGAATCTCTAAAGGAAAGTAAGAGGCCTTATGCTCTATCCCAAAATCTTTTTTAGGATCTTGACATTCCCGCCAAAGCCGTTGTCCATAAGGATCATCACGATTAATAATGGCCAGACCTTTCCCATTTTTTTTAAGGTGTTGATGAAAAAGTCCGGTCTTGGCCTGAAAATACAATTCCATATCCTGGTGGTAGTCCAGATGATCCTGAGATAGATTGGTGAACACCGCCTGATCAAAAACCATTTCCCCCAACCTTCCCTGATCCAGAGCGTGGGAGGAAACCTCCATGACGACATGGGTGATCCCCTCCCTGACCATTTCGGCCAACAGGGCCTGCAGATCCAGAGATTCCGGTGTGGTTACCGGTGCAGGCTTTACCTTGGCCCCATAACGATAAGAGACCGTTCCCAAAACACCAACCGAAAATCCGGCTGTATGTAATATCGATTCGACCAGGTAAGACGTGGTCGTCTTTCCACTCGTTCCGGTGATGCCGATCAGCCGGAGTCGGGAAGCGGGATAGCCATAAAAACAGGCCGACAAAAGCGAGAGGGCCTGCCGGCTGTTTTTAACCTTGATCTGAGTCACCGAAGGAGGGACAGTCCCCTCCTCTTTCTCAACTACAATGGTCCGAGCCCCGTTTTTAACCGCTTGTTCTATAAAACGGTGCCCATCAGCCTTGTGACCCTTTATGGCTACAAACAACCCTTTCCCCATGACCTTCCTGGAGTCATAAGCCAGGTTGGTTATTTCCTGAGCCGTATCCCCTTTGATCTCTGTCCCGGGCAGTGCTTTTACTAATTTTTTGAGCTGCAAAAAATTCTTTCTCTTCACAGAACCGGCTGAAATTGGACCTGACAGCGGGTTTTCTGATTTAAAATCGTACCGGGCAAGGGCGATTGGGCCATGGCCTTTCCGCTCCCCAGGAAAACGACCGGGATTTCATATCCTTTCATAACCTCAAGTACTTTACGCATACTCATTCCCCGGATATCAGGCATGATCCGCTTGGTTTGTAAATCCGCCGGACTGACCTTCTCTTCTTCTCCGGTCTTTTGGGCCATGATCAAAGGGGCCATGTCCGGTTTCTCGTAAAGAGGCTCATCGGGCTGCTCAGAGGGTACAACCGGTGCAGGCCGTCTTATGCCCAGTATGGATAAAGATTGCTCGGCTATCGCCTTGAAAATCGGGGCCGCAACTACTCCCCCATAATGGGATCCCTTGGGTTCGTCAACCACCACCAGGATGACCAAAGAAGGATCTTCGGCAGGAAGGAAGCCCATAAAATTGGACATATATCTCCCCGGCGCATAATTCCTGGTCTCCGGTGAAACCTTCTGGGCCGTACCTGTCTTTCCTCCGACCGAAAGGCCCTCTATGGCCGCCTGAGGGGCCGTTCCTCCTTCTTCAGTCACCCGGGTCAAGAGACTTCGCATCAACCGGGCTGTTTCCGGAGAGATGACCTGACGTACGCATTGAGAGGAAAATTGTTTAACTGGGTTCCCTTTCTGATCGAGAATTTGCCGGACCACGTAGGGTTTCATCAAACGGCCGTTATTGGCAATGGCCCCCAAGGCGCAGGCCAGTTGAAGCGCGGTCACCGTGACCCCCTGCCCAAAACAGATATTGGAGGCCTCAATTTCTCCCCAACGATGGTAAGGCCAGACCACTCCACTGACTTCCCCTGGCAGATCAATGGCCGTTTCTTTTCCAAAGCCGAAATTTTTAAGATAGGTATAATGCGTCTTGGGCCCTACCTTTTTCCCAATTTTAGTGGCTCCGATATTACTGGAAACTTTGAGCACATCCTGGAAAGAAAGCCACCCATGGGGGTGGGCATCATGAATCACATGGCTTCCCACCCGATAGTTCCCGTTCTCACAGAAAATCATATCATTGGGGGAAAACTTTTTTTCCTCCAGGGCGCTGGCCAACAAAAAAGTCTTAAAGGTCGATCCCGGCTCAAAGGTATCGGTTATGGCCTGGTTCCTTCTAAAGGACGCCGGAGTCTTTTGAAAGATATTCAAATTAAAGGTCGGGTAATTGGCCAGAGCAAGTATCTCCCCGGTTTTAGGATTCAGTACAATGGCCATCCCCCCTTTGGCCTGGGCCTTAATCACACCTTTTTTTAATTCTTTTTCAGTAAAATATTGTATGTTTTTATCAAGGGTCAAGACCAGGCTTAAGCCTTCATTTTCCTGGATAGACTCGACATCATTCAAATACAGAGACCGCCCCAAGGCATCTCGAAAACTGGGTTCATATAAATAAGGGCTCTTTAAATACGAATTGTATTGTCTCTCCAGACCTTCTAAACCATTGGGGTCCATTCCAATGAAGCCGATGACATGACAGGCCAGGTCTATATAGGGATAAAAGCGTTGGGCTTCTTTAGTAAAGGCCACCCCTTCCAAGGCCTTGGCCCGCACGGCCTCATATTCATTGGGGGTGGCCCGGCGTTTTATATAGACAAAGGGTTTTGAAGGATTAAGCAAATTGGAAAGATGTTTCTGGTCCATGGAAAGCAGGGGGCTTAATTGAACCGAGACTTCCTGGATGTTTTTTATTTCTTTGGGTTGGGCAAAAATAGATTCCATTTCAACGGTCATAGCTAGTTCAAAACGGTTGCGGTCATAAATAATTCCCCGTTTATGGGACCTGGGAATCAGTTTTTCTATTTCTCCCTTGGCAATCCTGGCCAATTTGGGTCCCTCCCACAACTGGAGCTGGACGGCCCGTCCGACGACCAAGATAAAGAGGAGACAAACTAGTCCAAAAACCCAATATAAACGAAAACGGATCCACTTAAATTCCGGTTCTCTCATTTCAGGATCTCAATCTGTCCTTTTCCCGGAGGCCTCAACCCTAACTGGTTCAGGGCGATGCCTTCTATTCTTTCCGGAGATTTCATATTGGCCACTTGGATGCGCAATTTTTTGTTGATTTCCGTCAGCTCCTTTCTTTGTTTCTGGGCGCTGGCGATATCATAGCTCAGACTTAAGGTCTGGACATGGAGCCAGATAAAGGTCAGAACCCCTAAGACCAAAAAGGTCAACAGAATGAAAAAATATTTTTTAGGGCTACGGGGAAGTTTTTCCCTAACTTTTTTTCCCCTCGAATGGGGTTGAGGCTTAATGGAAGCGTTCAAACCAATCCTCCCATCCGTTCCCCTATCCGTAGTTTTGCCCCTCGGGATCTGGGGTTCTCTTTTATCTCATTTGAAGACGGAACGATTGGTTTGGGGATCACCCTTTTAAATGCCGGCTGATCCTTTGGCCGGCCTGGCTCTGCCAATCCGAGTGGATCCTGGGTCCCTCGTTCCAATTTTAAAAAGGCCTGTTTGATAAGCCGGTCTTCTAAGGAATGATAGGCTATCAAACAGACCCTCCCTCCATCCGTCAAGGCCTCAAGAAACTGTTCCAGAAAAGCCTTTAACTGGATCATCTCGTCATTAATCAGGATCCGCAGGGCCTGAAACGTCCGGGTGGCCGGATGAATCCGTCCTCCCCTGGGAATGGACCCGGATATCAGATCAGCCAACTCTCGCGTGGTCTTAACAGGCCTTTTGGCCTGAAAGGCCATAATTTTGCCGGCAATGCGTCTGGCCCATCTTTCTTCCCCATATTCTTTTAAGACCCCGGCTAATTCCTTTTCATTGGTCCGGGTCAACCATTCCCGGGCACTGATCCCCTGAGTCTGATCCATTCGCATATCCAAAGGATCATCCCGTTGGAAGCTGAACCCCCTTCCTGGATTTTCTATCTGAAAAGAAGAAAAACCCAGATCAAGGAGGATGCCGTCCACCGCACGGACACCCAATTTGGAAAGGATTTTTCTTAAGTCTCCAAATTTTCCATGAATCGGATAAAGTCGATTGGAAAAAGGTTTTAATCTTTCCCGGGCTAAAGCCAACTCTTCAGGGTCTCGATCTATCCCAATAACCTGGGTCGTTACAGGACTGTGTTGAAAAATAGCCAGGGTATGTCCTCCAGTTCCGAGGGTGCCGTCCACAAAGAGGCCTCCCTTTTCGCATTGAAGATAATGAACCACCTCATTAATCATTACCGGCTGATGGATGATCGATGTCGTTGCTCCTTTTAAAGACCTAACGAGGCCAATTTGTCTTCCAACACGGGCAAATTTTCTTTGCTTTTAGCCCATTCTTTTTCAAACTTGACCTTGTCCCAAATCTCAAAATATTTAAGCTGACCAACGAGGATGACCTCTTTCTCCAACCCGGCATGTTCTCGAAGGGTCGGCGGTATCAGGATTCGGCTTTGGCTGTCCAGGCTGCATTCACAGGCTCCGGAAATAAAAAACCGTTTATATGCACGGATATCCCTATCTGCCAGGGAGAGCTGACTTACTTTTTCTTCAATCTCCTGCCATTCTTGATAAGGGTAAACCGCCAGGCATTGGTCGGAGTTGGTCACAATTAGACGAGGGTCGCCGTTGGTTTTTATTAAGTCCCGGAATCGTGCCGGAACATTGACTCGACCCTTGGAGTCAATTAGATGGTTCGATCGGCCACGAAACATATTTCTGCTCCCCTTTTATTGGTCTAACTACCCACAATACTCCATAATTCCCCACTTTCATGTAACTATAGTAAAAAAACAGCCTTTGTCAAGGAAAAAAATAGGATTACCGTTGGAAATTCTTTAAATTTCTCCCTTTGCCGGAGAAAAAGGGTTACAGGTTGAAAAGGCCGGGAGGATGCATTATATTTATAGCTAATCGGAAGTAACCCGTTGTGCCAAAAAACGTTCAGGGTTTTGCGGACAATGATGTTGGGCAAAAATAGAATTCAGAAGACAAAATTCATAAGAAATCTCTTGATGTTGACTTCTGGGTCCTGGATGCTAACTTATGGTTTTTCATAAAAAAAGAGGAGTTATGAATAACTTAGAGAAAAGAAAAAATATTTCACAGGAATTAAACCAGAACCTCCCCACCCAAAAAGAATTGGAAAGGGAATTGAGCGATTATCTTTCCAAGAAATATGGAGACCGGGTAAAGATCATCACACCTTTTGTTTTTCCAAAGGAGGAAAGCGAGGAAACCCAAGGCCCTCCCAAAGAAAAGAAAGGGGTGGCCTCAAAAATTAATTTCAATCTTAAGCCGGAAGAATTGGAAGCGTTTTTGAACGAATACGTCATCAGGCAGGATGAGGCCAAGGCCGTACTGGCCACCAAAATCTGCACCCATTTTAAGCGCATCAAGTTCTGGGAGCAGCAGGAGAAGGGAAACGAGTCCGATCCGGTGGGAATGATCAAAAACAACATCATCATGATTGGGCCTACGGGAGTTGGAAAAACTTATTTAATCAAATTGATTGCCAAGAAACTCGGAGTCCCTTTTGTCAAAGGGGATGCCACCAAATTCAGCGAAACCGGCTATGTTGGAGGAGATGTCGAGGATCTGGTACGAGATTTGGTTTATGAGGCCGGTGATGATATTGAATTAGCTCAATACGGGATCATATACATAGATGAGATCGATAAAATCGCTGCCAGCAGCCAGATGATCGGCCCTGATGTATCCAGAACCGGGGTCCAAAGGGCTTTGCTGAAACCCATGGAAGAAACCGAAGTGGACTTGAGGGTTTCCCATGACCCGATCTCGCAAATACAGGCCATAGAAAATTATCGTAAAACTGGCAAAAAGGAAAAGAGAACCGTCAATACCCGGAATATTCTATTCATTGTCAGCGGGGCCTTTAATCACCTGGAAAAAATCATACAAAAAAGGATCCAGGAAAAGGGAATGGGATTCGGGGCTCCTCTCAAATCGAAGAAGCAGACCGCTAAACTACTGAGCCAGGTGCGTGCCGAAGACCTGATTGCCTATGGATTTGAATCGGAGTTTGTGGGAAGATTGCCGGTGGCCGTTGTCCTGGAAGAGCTGTCCGAAGAAGACCTTTATCAGATCCTGAAAAACCCCAACAACCCGATTATTCGAAGCAAGAAGAGGGATTTTAAATCTTACGGCATCGACATCCTGTTTGAAGACGAGGCCCTTCGCCTGTTGGCCCAAAAGGCTTTTAAAGAAAAGACCGGGGCTCGGGGTCTGGTCAGTGTGGTGGAAAAGTCCTTAATTAAATTTGAAAAAAAATTACCTTCCACCTCGATTAATCAACTTCTCGTTTCACGTGAGGTGGTCCTCAATCCGGAAACGGAACTGGAACGGCTTTTGAGCGATCCGGAAAATCCCAAAATAAAGGCCGCTTTTCTTAACGCCTGGGATAAGGAACAAAAGACCCTGATTGAAAAGCTTAAAGAAAAGAGTTCTGAATTCACCGCCCGGTTTGACAGCGGGTTAACGGAATTCCGAATGAAATTGGTCGCGGAGCGTTGTCTGGAATTGGTTCAGGATTTCCCAAGATCTCTCGAAGAAGTATGGCAGATGATCCGGCAGGTCCGGGAATATGAACTGCGTTTTTTCGAGCGCTTCGGGATCAGTCTGAAGTTCTCCGAGGATGGGATTGATGCGGTCCTTCAAAAGGCCATCGAGTCTAGGGTGAGTGTCTGGTCCATTTGTGAAAATCTGTCAAAAGATTTTGAGTATGGATTTAAACTGGTCCAGGAAAAAACCGGAAGGAAGCAATTTATCATAACCCCGGAAGCCGTTTCCAACCCGGAAGGATATATTCAACAGCTGATCCGAACCTATTACCAGGGCGGGGAATCCGTGCAGCCATAATGTATGATGCACGATACAGGATTCAGGAAATGTGATTCAGGTTGTCCGATAATGGGTTTGAAAAAATGTGGACATTGGGTTGTGCCAAAATCTTTTAAAATTCTTCTATTCCTTTTTCTGACACCCTGAAATATTATTATCTTCGACCTTGCATCTTTTATCGTGTATCCTGTATCCAAAACCTTGTATCAAGAATAAATCACTATGATCGGCATATCGAAACTCTATCTGGGCACCGTTGAACCCTCCGATGCCTTGCGTTACGGGCGGCGTTCGGATGAACTGCCTTCGCACCTCCTTCAATTTTCTCAGGATAAAAAGCCGGTTGTGGTCTGGAACATCACCCGGCAGTGCAACCTGAAATGCCGCCATTGTTATGCCCAGGCCCAAGCGAAAAAACCAAAAGGGGAACTGACCACCCAAGAAGGGAAGGTCTTATTGGATGACTTAAGTTCCTTTGGAGCTCCGGTGATCCTGTTCTCCGGCGGAGAACCGGTCTTGCGCCCGGACCTTCCGGAATTGGCTCAATATGCCGTGGCCAAAGGGATGCGGGCGGTCATCTCAACCAATGGCACCTTAATAACCAAAGAGCTGGCTAAAACTCTAAAAGATATCGGCCTGTCATATGTAGGTATCAGTCTCGACGGGATGGAAGCGGTCAATGATCGCTTTCGCGGGGTCCCCGGGTCCTTTGCCAAGGCCTTGGCTGGTATCCGGAATTGCCGAGAAGCCGGGATCAAGGTGGGCTTGCGTTTTACCATCAACCGTCTGAATAGGGATCAAGTCTCTCCTATCTTTGATCTTATTAAAAACGAGGATATCCCCAGGGTCTGTTTTTATCACCTGGTTTATGCCGGCCGGGGCTCAAGCTTGATCAAGGAAGATCTGAATCACATCCAGACCCGGCAAATCGTGGATTTGATCATCGACCGCACCAAAGAATTATTCGATGCCGGTTATGAAAAAGAAGTGCTTACCGTGGACAACCATGCTGACGGCCCCTATCTGTATCTGCGGATGTTGAAAGAAGGCTCTTCCCGCGCCCCGGAAGTTCTGGAATTATTAAAAATGAATGAAGGTAATAGTTCCGGCCGGGGGATCGGCTGCATCAGTTGGGACGGCGAGGTCCATGCCGATCAATTCTGGCGTCATTATTCCTTCGGCAACGTCCGAGAGAGGACATTCAGCGCGATCTGGGAAGATACAACCCATCCTTTGATGGCCCGACTGAAGGACAAAAAAAAATATGTCACCGGCCGCTGTGCCGGCTGCCGCTGGTTGGATATTTGCGGTGGGAATTTCCGAGTCCGTGCCGAAGCTGCCACCGGTGAACTTTGGACCCCGGATCCGGCTTGTTACCTGACGGATGAGGAGATTAAAGTGTCCGAAATCTTGTCTTTTTTAAAAAAATGAAATTTTGAAGAGTTCAGTAATCGAGCAGATTTTGGAAAGTTTTGCCTCTACTAAAATTTTGAAGAGTTTTTCTTAAAAATAACTATTTCCGTTCGAAATTGAGCAAAATGGCGGCGAGAGGGATGTTTTCAATTACCTAAAAGCGCGAAAGCAATTACATGTGACATTTGTGAAATTTCCCCTCTGCCCTTTTGTCTCAAATGTTAGCAAATTGCTCAATCCCGTTTTTATTTTGGGATAGCGCGAACTTCTAAGGATCTCAGCCAATATTTCCCGGCAATCTTGCCCGGAGAGATCCTTATTTGTATTTGCCCATGTAAATCCTGGCCATCCAACAATGGTGCATAGGTTATATTTTTTCCAGGTTGTAATTCTTCAGAAAAACTATGTTCTTTATCATAATGTCGCATCTGTGGCGTACGATAAAATATCTGCATAATCGTCTTTTGAGGAGCATATAAGGCGACTCGGAGACCGTACATTTTGGTGGCGTCAATTTGTAACTTTGGAAGTTCGAAATATGGATCGTACCCCGTTGAAATCAAAGAGTAGCCATCTTTAGCAGGGGCAATTGTGATTTGATGAAGCGGCCTCAATTCTTCCTTGTGCTGGTCGGGTAATTGATAAACCATATTCCACATTTGAAATTGTAATATGGGGACTGTCTTTAAACCTCGTTCCACCCGTTCTTGAATAACAATATCAGGAGAATACTGTTCGACATATCTTTCCAAAGTATCAAAATCTAGTTGCCATCCCGGATTTATATACAGTGCTTTTGAAAAATATTGAGAAATATAGGGTTGTAATAAGGTAAACATTGAATCTCGAAAGATTAATGCCGATGGTGCCGTAGAGTTGCAGGTCGTCATAAATGGAGTATCCCATTTATTTTCAGTTAATTCTTTTAGTTCTGTTCTATCACACCCTGTTAAAGGGTTTCGCAGCGTTGGAAAATTTTGCTCTTTTAAATGATCCTGAAGATTTAACATTTGTCCAATATCTCCGACCTTTCCCGTACTCCAGGAAAAATCTTTTGCATGGTACTGAATTGGACTGATACCCGGGTAGAGTTTGGTGATATACTGCATAATCTCATATTGGGCAATGGCAGCGCCAAAACTATTCCAGTGCGTGTCCGTTTTATAAAATAATTGCCCTTCTGATTTGGCCTGAATGAGTTTCTGACGCAGGTCCAGAATCGGCACTTCGGAATTTTTCATATAGTCTAAAAATTGGTCAAGACGTGACTGCCTCCCAACGCGTGTCACGTGTGATGGATAATATTCCCCATAAATTGAATGTTTCTCAGGGGGAATAACTACAAGATAGTGAATCCCCTTTCTCTTCAAATACTGAAAATTCGTTTCTAATATTGATTTCCATTGCCATAATTGAATAGGAGTTAATGGATCGTTTTTTCGATAATCTTCCATATTGCTCAAATCTTCTCCCCAAAAATACCAGCCATCCCTGCCTACCGTAATCTTGGAATTTGGGGGACTGCCAACCATAATCGACAGTAAATAATACCATTTGGCCAAATCATCGCGAAAGCCAAAGTGGTCGGCGAAAAACTTTTCAAATTTTTCCGGGAAATTTATAAGGGTGCTTAGATTCCATTTCAACTCAGGAAATGGACAAAGTTTGCGTCTTTCAATCATTGATTCCGTTTGTTCATCTGTAAATACCAACGGTAAAAAGAGGAAAATGATAAATATGACGATCAGGAAGTGATCAAAAAAGGGTCGATTTCTGGATGTGGAGCTACCTGAATTAATTTCAATGGCCTTTACCCCGTCGACTCTGAGGACCACCCATAATCTTTTGAGTAATCCGGTTAAAGTAGATCCATCTTTATAAGTTCCCAATGCCTTGAATATGAGACTAAGAAGGTATAAAAGAAAAGAAATTCGGATTGGATTAATTAATGATGTGAAAGAAACCTTGCTGCCAAATATCTCAGTCTTAATAGGACCAAAAATGATGAACGAAAATACAGCAGCACCTATATACACTATACTTGATAATAGAAAGAGACGACAAAAAGTTAAAAAAATATTTTTTTTCATTTCTAAGTCTTTAAGGTAAATATGGAACAAGTTTGCGTCTTTCAATCATTGATTCCGCTCGATTGTCCATGAATACCAAAGGCAAAAAGAGACAAATTATAAATGTGACGATCAGGAAATTATCAAAAAGCCGGTGTTCTTTTTTCATAAATATTTCACTGGGCGTGCATTAAAACCTGAAATAGATAAACGAATTATAGGTGCCTGCTGCCAAGTAGGAAACAGAAAGACAAAACAGAAAGGCCAAAAGACCATAATGCCCCAAATCAAGCAGAAGTTGCCCCCCTTTTTTAAATCCAGAATTCTCAATGGCTGATTGTAGCCGCTGACCAATTCCTGAAGCAATTGGCATTGCGATGATGCATCCAATCAGCAGGGTTAGGACGGTTTTGGGGTCGCAATAAAATAAGGCATAATATTTGATGCCGGTTGCATTAGTAAACCCGAACATGCTTGCAAGATACTGAACGGCTTGCGTCAATGTTTCTGCCCGGAAAAAGACCCAGCCTATGATGACCAACAGCAATGCATACCCATGGCGTATGGGCCGCCATAATTTATTAAGATACTGGTCCCAGCCCAACCTTTCGATTACTAAATAGCTGCCATGCAATGCGCCCCAAATGATGAAATTCCACTTGGCGCCGTGCCATAACCCGCATAAGAAAAAGACAACCCACAAATTCAGGTAGGTCCTCAGAAATGATTTCCGATTTCCCCCCAAAGGAATGTACAGATAATCACGAAACCAGTTTGATAAGGAAATATGCCATCTTCGCCAAAATTCTCTAATGGATTGGCTTATATACGGAAAATTGAAATTTTCTAAAAATTCGAATCCCAACATTCGTCCTAATCCAATGGCCATATCCGAATATCCTGAAAAATCAAAATAAATTTGCAGGGTATAACACACGATTCCGAGCCAGGCCATACCGCTTGTCACTTCCTGGACGGGGACGGCGAAAATTTTATCAGCAACTTCCCCTAACGTATTGGCTATAATGATTTTTTTTGACAAACCGAAAATAAATCGTTGAATGCCTGATGAACATAGTTGACGGGTTATGGCGCGCGATGCGATTTGCTTGGCTATGTCATGATATTGAACGATCGGGCCGTTAACAATTTTAGGAAATAATGCCACATACAAGGCACAATTTAATGGATTTAACGGTGCCTCTGCTTTTTGACGATAAATATCAATGACATAGGTCATCGCCTGAAATGTAATAAAGGAGATGCCTATCGGCAAAGAAACGTTCGGAAACATAACAGGGGCAACGTGAACATACTGAAGAATGTCATTAACGTTGTTGAAAAAGAAATTGGTATATTTAAAATAAAATAATAAGGCTAAATTTGCCGCTATAGAGGCGATTAAAACGGTTTTTCCGGTCAACGCCACATGTTGATTCCGCCTACTAAAATGAATTAGGAGTCCACTGACGTAATTCAGAAAGATTGAGCCGAGCAGCAAAAATATATAGATCGGTCCTCCCCAGGAATAAAAAAGCAAGCTCATCACCAATAAAAACATATTCCGTGATTTTGCTCTGACGAGGAAATATCCGGCTAATGTTATAGGTAAGAATAAAAATAAGAATAATGCTGATGGAAAAACCACAGGGGCTTCCTTAATATAATTACAAAGTACTGCCTAATTTACTTATGATTGCTAACTTCTGGGTCAGCTTCAAGGCCGCCTTATGACTGAGTTGGGTTCATTCGTTAGTATAACGTTGGTGCAGAAAGGGCTTAGCTGACGTATCCTAATGAAACCGTTTTGACATAATGAACCCCACCTCTCTCCTGAGAAATGGGGTTTATTTTGCTTCCATCGACACTCCCTTTTTAAAGGTTGCCAACAAGAAAACTTTATCAACTTTCTTCTATAATTCGTACCCTTCTATTGCTAAAAAGTCAATAAATTTCAATCCCCTTTTCACTGATTACCGTTTGTACTCTTCTGATTTTTCCAAATCGAATTTTGAAGATTTCAGTCAACTATCTTTATATAGTCTCCATTTCTCTAAAGAAGGTTCGCTGAGAAAGCATGGCATAAATAACTCGGATCAGCTTGTGGGCCACGGCAAATAAAGCCTTTTGAGGGGCCAGGCACTCTTTTTTTCTCTTAAAAAAATATGACTTGAAAAAAGGGTTTTGACTCACCACGGATGCGGCCATCAGATAGATGGCTCTTCGCAAATGACGATTGCCTCTTTTCGATATTTTACTCTGGCCGACAAACTTTCCGGATTGATGGAGCGAAGGGTCCAATCCGGTAAAAGCGATCAGCTTTTTATAAGAGGGAAAATCTTTAACCGTCCCCATCTCAGCTAAAAAAGAAGCCGCGGTATTCGGCCCCACGCCTCTAATGGACTGGAGGATATTAAAATCCTCTAACCGGGTCTTCCGGCATAGATCCGTAAGCAACCGAGTCATTTCATCCAATCTTTCCTGAAAATGCAGCAGAGTAACGATCTTCCCCTGGAGGATGATTTCTTTGGCCGGACTGGTGGTGGCTATCGAGCTTCGAGCCGCCCTGAGTATATCCTCTACTAGTAGTAGGGTCAGGTCTTTTATTTTGGTATTCTGGTGGTGTATTTATCTCTTTTCCTTTACAAGGTTGCTTATCGTCGAATAATGCATGCCCAAATAGCTGGCAATTTCAACCTGCAAATAGCCATATTTTACGAGGGCCTCAACAATCTTCTTATCCCGTTTCAATTTGTCCATTTTTATACCTTCTTGGAAAATTTGGTCAAGGGACGGTCTGTTCACATAGCGTTGGCTCTTCGGAATCTCATGTACGTCTTTATGCTTTTTTAGGTGATCCATGAGACTGTACACAAATTCATCATCTCCCAGTATAGTCTGCCCCTTAACTTCTGTCCAGATTGCTGTTTTTCCCATTCCTCCTTGCACAAACTGCCGGTATGCCTTCTCCGCTTTGGTTCTCTTGCCACTTAATTGGCCGAGTATCCAGTCGGTTTTCAAGCAGGGACGAGGTTTTCCCCTCCCTGCCGTACCACGATAGCTAGACCACTTCCAGTCTTCCGGCCGCTCAACCATCCCGGCACGGACAGGGTTTAAGACAACATATCGACAGACTTCAAGCAAATGATTCTCCTTCTGGATAAGGATGGCCTTGTATCTCCCCTGGAAAAGGTGACCTACCCTTCGGTATCGCTTGTTGAAAAGTTGGGTGTAGACGCCGTTTAATTGCCGCATACCTATAGAGAGATTCCCGTCTGGGGTCTCGATGAGGAGGTGATAGTGGTTGCCCATAAGGCAGTAGGCATGGCAGAACCAGTTATATCGGTGATTGACATGCTGCAGAGTATCTAGGAAAATCTTGCAATCTTGGTCGTCTTTAAAAACAGCTTTCTTTTCATTTCCCCGGCTGGTGATATGATAGACCGCTCCAGGATATTCTATGCGCAGAGGACGAGTCATGGATAGACCATATCATAGTCTTGTAAATATATCAAAATAAAAGACCTGACCCCCTTTCCTCTTTATTTTGGATTAAACTTAAAGTGGTCCATTATAGGGAAAATTGTGGCACCCATTCCAAAGCATACTCACGTTTGGCCATGGAGGCTTGATAAAATTCAACTCCGGGGTTTAGCTTTTTTGCCAAAAGGATTAGTCTGTTTTTCTTTTCATCAATCATTCGGGATCCAAAATAAATTGCTGATAATTCTTTAGGATTAAAATTCAATGTTACATACTTTTTTCCATTGGGAATAAGATCCGGGATAGCTATCCGATATTCCATTTCATATGCCCAATCTAAACTCTTGGTAAAAATTATTTTTTCAATCATTGTATCTATTGGTGGTTCGTTCGTTAGGTAGCTCTGTAAAAGATCTTTTGAAGATTTATAAAATACCGGCCTTGCCTGAGAGTAGTTAATGGATTTAGATGCCAAAAAAAAAGAATCCTTCTTTATATCCGGCTGAAATTTTAGAACTACTCCTTCGTGGTGATTTCCATAATGAGACCACATTAATGTACTATCCTTTGTTTTAGAAGAGCAGAAGATACCATAGGAATTAAAAACTTTTTGAATTTCTGTAACAATCCCCTGTGTGATTTTAATTAATCGATCCCAATCGTCCCTATTTTCAATAGGATTTTTAATAAATTCGGCAAATAACTCTTTTTTATAGTCATCGGGTAAAGGTTTTAAAAGTTGATTTAAAATAATAATTTGGTCTTTTCGGTCTTTTAATTTGGACGTAAGATTCCGGTAATCGAAATCGTTTAAAAGAAAATTGAAAAATTCGGCAGGAAGGGACTGCATAAATTCTTTTATTTCTAACCCAAGAATGTCCCCTATAGAAATATCAAATGGATCATTTAAAACAATTGGGGATGAAAATTTTACAGCACAATTTTCAAGGGTTTTCTCAGCTCCTTCATAATTTAAATATTTATATAACCCTTCTGTAACATCGATAAATTTTGGCATTTTAAACTCTTGCTAAACGGGAAGACTGATTACTTTACAAATTTAGCCTTTGAATGAACCACATTATACACACTTTTGGGAATAGTGAATAGGGGGATTTCCCTTTGGAATTGGGCCGGTAAACAGGAAGGGTTCATCAACAATTAGCGTTTGTACTCTGCCATTTTTTTGAATTGGCAATTTAAACGATTTCAGGAAGTAATGACTAGTGGTCGTCTTTACATCTATTGTCAAGAAAACTCTGTCCTAGGGCAAAAAAAATTCTGCCTAAATAGCTTATTCCAGCTTAAGGTTGGTGTTCCGGTCTCAACAAATCAGTGATGGTCTTAACCGGACTGAAGGTCTGGATGGGCACCTCCACAAAACAGGTAATCCATTTGGCCATACCGCCGTTCCACAGCCCGGGCAATTCCAGGGCCTTAAGGTCTCGCCCATTTTGGGATTTCCGAGAAATAAAAACGGCCTCTGGATCTACATACCGGTTTAGATCAAAAGGCCGGCCTTCATAATTTCGAACAGAACAGACCAGATCAACCGGATTGAAATGAGTGGCAGCCGCCCATCGGGCCTTTTGTTCGGCGGATTCGGGATCGAGCTGAGCCTTTTCCACAATCTGCAGGGAAAGGGATCCATCAACTCCCTCCACCCAGAATGGTCCACCACCGGGTTCTCCTTCGTTTTTAACCATGCCGCAGACCCGAATAGGTCTATTTAAAAAATTGAACAGATGAGTGTTTTGTTCTTTAAGGGACCAATTGGCGAACCCTGGGGGTTCAGAAAACCAAAGCCGGTCTTGGCAAAAACTCATGGATTCTTTAAGAAGGTCCGGAGTATCCATTCCTTCTGCCAGTTTCCGCGTGAGGGGATGAATCATTTGCTCAATTTTAACCAGATAGCCGCCTAGAATCTTTTTCCAGACAATCGTCGTGTCTTTCAGCCGATCAGGCAGGACATTGTCGATATTTTTGATATAAATCAGATCGCCCTGGAGATCGTTCAGGTTTTGGATCAGTGCCCCGTGACCGCCAGGCCTAAAAAGAAGAGCTCCGGAATCGTCTCGAAAAGGCCTGTTGTCCAAATCTACGGCCAGAGTATCGGTGGAACGACTTTGGAATGAAAAGGTGACCTTAAAACGGCAGTGGTATCGTCTCTCATAGGCCGGTTGCAAAGTTTCAAAAAAATCCCTAAAAATGCCTTCACATTCCGGTGAGATCGTAACATGAAAATGACATTGCCCGGTTCGATCACAAATCGTATGAACGGCTTCAACCAGGTGTTCTTCAAAGGCCGTTCGGTTGTGGTCCGGGTAAGTATGGAATTGATGTAATCCCTTAGGTCGGTTCAGGTAATTCAAACCGCGGTCAGTGAGGAGATAGTCTAAAATCTCTCCCCATTGACTTTGTCGGATGGCCTTGGTGATGTTCAGCCCGTCTTGGACCATCGATCCTTTCAAATCTTCAAAAAAAGCAAACTGATCGATCCTCTGGATAAACCTGACCAATTCCGCGGCTTGTGGATCATTTTCGTTTAATTCCGTTTGATTTCCGTCAAGGTTAAATTTAGAGCGATTCAGAGAAAAAGATAGGATATCCTGAAACATCCGCGTCGCAGCGCCAGAAGCGGGGACGAATTTTAAAAATCGACCCTCCCGGGCCGCTTCCTCCTGCAATGAAACCAAGACCTCTGTTTCTGATGAAGGGATCTCTTGAATCCCATCACCGATAGTGCACGGTCGGTGAAGGCAAAGATAACCGCATGTCTTTTGAAACAGGGCCATCTGTGCCCTCACCTGGCTTTCGGAAATCCCCAGCTTTGACATCAGCTGCAGATCATCCTGATTGAATGCCCAGTCCTTCATGAATTTTTCTTTGCCTCATATTATTAATTAAACAGGTTTACCAAACCCTTTGATTATTTTTGAACCATAATAGAATTTTTCTCGGGGGTCAACACCCAAACCTATGGATGTTTTTCCCCTTGACTCCCATTTCACTCCCATTTTATATTCTTTCTATCGAATATTTGACAATCGAATCATTATCACCCGAAAAGAAGGAGGGATCATGGAAACAAGCGATCTGGCAACCTTGATCAAAGGCCGCCGTTCTATTCGTTTGTGGCAAGACAAGCCTGTCCCGGAAGAGCAACTGCTAAAAGCCATAGAACTGGCTACCTATGCTTCGAATGCAGGGAACCAGCAAAACTGGCATTTTTACCTCATCCTTAATAGAGAGGTTATCAAGACTATTGCCGATGCCGTACAAGACAGCGCCAATTATATTGCTTCTTTACCTGAGGCCGCTGGTTTCAGTGAAATAGCCATCAGGATGTTGACAGGCGCAGGATTCTTTCGTCATGCCCCTGCCGGCATTGCTGTGACCAGCAGCCAATATCAGTCGCCAGTGGACAAGATTCTGGAGGCCAGAGAAAAATCGAATCCTGAAGACAGCAAGGCCGCTCAAATCCGCCGTTGGCGTACCATCGCCAACTCACGAACTCAGTCCGCAGCCGCAGCTATCGCTTATCTGCTTTTAATTTTACATCAAATGGGTTTAGGAGCGGTCTGGATGACCGGCCCGATGCAGGCCAAGGGGGCAATAGAAAAGGTCCTCAAGGTTCCCGCTGGCCAAGATCTTATCGCTTACATACCGGTTGGCTACCCGGCTGAAACGCCGGCCCTGAGACCCAGAAAACCAATCCAAGAGGTTTGTGAAATCCTAAGGTAAGAATTATCTAAAAAAACAATAAAAGAAATATCCAAGGATTCAATGGGAAGGCCTGGAAGTTAAAACCCACGCGGTTCCCCGGAGGGGAACCTTTTCTATAGCTCGACAAAGTCGAGCGTCTGAACCCTTGAATCCTTGAATCCTATTTTTGTTTTAAGTCGTTGTTCCCCTGACCCACCGGCCCGCCATCTCCCGGCTTGACCGAATTGGTGAAGGGGATGGTCAGGTTATAAACGCCGGAAGCAAGGGCGGTGGTCAAAGGGTAAGGGCCTTTCTTAAACACCTGGAGCATCCCTTTATTGGAAGGCAGGACGGAAGCCGTAAATCCCTCGATCCCGTTTTTCTTAGCTGCATTAATCAGCATCTGATACAGATATGAGGCGATCCCCTTTCCCTGATATTCTTCATCCACAATAAAGGCCACATCGGCAAACGAACTGCTCGGCTCACGGACATATCTGGCCTCGGCCACAAGCCGGCTGTCTCCTTTCGGACCCACCAACCCCACGATAGACACGATATTTCGGTAGTCCACGTTGACATATGACTGCATTTTGGTGTGAGGCATGGTTCGGACAGGACTGAAATAACGGTAATAGACGTCCTCTTCGGAAAAACGATAAAACAACCTTCGCATTTGATCTTCGTCCGAGGGTCTGATGGACCGAAAGCGAAACCTTAGATTATCCTTAAAGGTATGGGAATGTTCCAAATCCCCCGGGTAGAAATGACCGGCCTCGGTGAGATAGATCTGGTCCGAATAGATCATGTTGACCTCTTTGGCCTGCCGGACCAGTTCGGCCCGATCGTCCGGATGGGCGATGTCGATCAGGGCCAGGGCCCTTTCGCGGATGCTTATGCCCTTAAGGTAGGCAATGCCGTATTCGGTGACGATCATATCCAGGGCCTCGCGGATATTGACCTGATTCGGATACTCATCAATCGAGATCTTGATATTCGATTGATTCCGTAAATTACGGCTGGGCAGGGCACAGATGGCCCGGCCGTTCTTGGACAGCCCCACACCGGCCAGCAATTCCAGGGCTTCACCCATACCGTAAGCCACATTGCTCATCCCCACATGCATGGCAACTTCACCGGTCAAATCCACCTTGCGGATGGGGATAATCAGGGTAAAGAAATCATGTGAGCCGATGATCTTGGGATCTCCCACAACGTCTATCCCCTGAAACTCGATCACCGGATTTCGATCCAACCATTGCATGAGTTCGGCCGTGCCCAGGGCATAGGAGACGACACTTTTCCCCCGGTAGTAGGTCTTGTTCCGGTTGGTGACCACACCACATTTGATAAGGTCCATGAGGGGATCGGTGATAAAAGGGGAATGTACGTTCAAATTTTTTTTATGTCTCAGATGGGGACCAAGGGCCTCAAACAGGCTGCCGGTGAAAAAAGGGAGACAACATCCGTTATCCACCAGTATCGCAACATTAGCTGCCACTTTATCCATAACAGGGTCCGTAGGCCAGCGGTCAAAGGTGATGGGCGGCAACTCGGCTTGAACCAGACAGTCGAATTCTTCTACGTTGACCAAGGTATCCCCCAGGGTTCGAGGCACCTGGGGGTTGATCTCCCCAACCACCAGATCGGCCCTTTTCATGGCCGCCCTGGCCGCATCCACGGATACACCCAGACTGGCCCAGCCCGATTCATCCGGAGGTGTTATTTGAACAAAAGCCACCTCAATCCTTAGGGAACCGGATTCGATCAGCCCGGGGATTCGCGAGAACCGGCAGGGGATCATGTCCACTCGGCCCGAACGGACGGCCTGATCAGCCATCCAGCCTGAGTAAAAGGTTTTCAGCCGAAATTTGGTTTGTTGCCGATCCTCCAAAAGAATGGTATCTCCCAGGCTAATGAGCTGAAGGACCTCGAGATCTCTCAGATTGGATAAGGTCGAAGAAAGGAGATGCTTGACCAGGGTCCGGGGTTCAGCCGGCCCGGTGCCCACGAAGATGCTCATGCCCGGTTCGATTTTTTCTAGAACCTTTTCGGGAGCGAGGACCTTTTGTTGCCAGGTGTCATTCATGAGCAAATTAATGCACCCTTCGCTTTTTGCGGCTTAGATAATCCACCAGCAGATATTTGCCTAACTGGTTCGGAGCAGTGAAGAAGGCCCGGCCTTTATTGATCTTGGTTAACTCATTCACGAAGCTCACCAGGATTGGTGAACGGTCGAGCATAAAGGTATTGATGGTTGCCCCGGAGCGGGTGAAGGCGCGAACCTCTTTGAGGGTTTCCCGCACCGCGGTGGGACTGATTCCGAAGGTGGGCCATTCGATGTGCAATTGTCCGTTCATGGTAAAGGCCGTAGGTTGCCCGTCGGTGATGAGGATGACCTGTTGCCGGGCGTCCGGGTGTTGTCCGAGCAATCGGTGGGCCAAACGCAGGCCGTCCTGGATATTGGTGAACACGTCGTCTCCGAAATTACCCATGGCCTCTAAAAGCTCCTTGCGGTTAAGCCGACGCGCTTGGGTGGCGAACCCGACCATATAGAACTTGTCGCGCGGATAGCGGGTGCGGATCAAGTGTTCGAGGGCCAGGGCCACCTTTTTCGCCGCGGTGAAGCGGTCATTCTGAAACATACTGAAACTCATGTCCAGCATCAGGACGGTAGCAGTGGCGGCCTGTAACTCGTTCTTCAGGACCTCGAAGTCTTCGGCTTTAAGTCGGAGTCTGGTCTTTCCCGAGCGCAAGGCCTCCGCCTTAAGGCCGCTGCTTACCTCCCTAAATACCGCATTGGACAAAGTTCGGGGCAAATGCAGTTGGAAAGGGTCGCCGAAAACAAAAGGCCGGCTCTCGTCAGGCAGGGCTTCACCAGGCCCGCGAAAGGCCGTGCTGTGTGCCCCGAAGGCACCGCGGCCGACCAGGGCGTAAATATCACGGAGGGCTTTTTGGGCAATGAGCCTCATGGCCTTGGGTGTGAGCACCAGCCGGCCTTGCTCCGCAGCCACGAACCCGGACTCGCGCAGGAAGTCCATGAACTGAAGGAAGGTTTGAATCGAACGACGGGCTTCTTCGCCCAGATATTGGGCCAGGTCTTCGAGGTTCATGCCCTGCAAGTCCCCGCGTTCGAGGGCCTCGATCAGCTCGTTCAAACGGCGCAGTTGTTCGGCCATCTCAGCAGCCTGATCCATACTCATGGGCTGGTTCCCCTGGAAAAAATTCTGGGCAGCCAACTGCTGCAACTGAGACAGGGTCTGGAGAAACTCCTGAAATTCTGCCGCAGCCTCCGGGCTCAGGAAGTTGTAATTTTGAAGCTGCTTCACCGCCTCACCGAGATTCTGCGGCAGCCCGTGTAATTGCCCCTCGCGCTGGAACAACTCCTCAAGCTTTTTTCGCGCCTGTTCCGAGCCGGTGGCTGAAAGTTCCTGACTGGCTTGCTCCTCTGCCTGCTGTATGGCCTCCAGCTCCTTTTTTACGATCTGGTCGAGTTGGCGCCGCAACTCTTCACTTAAGCCTTTGGTATTGAACTGCCGGAGCATTTGTTCGCGCTGTTGGCTCAGCCGGTTGGCCAGGCGGTCCAGACCTTCGAGGCGGAAGTTCTGGAAATCGAAAGAGAGTCCCTCCCGCAGCATCCATTCCAAGGCATAAGCGGCGTCCCCGGTCTCGAGAAACTTTTCAAGGAAGTCATTGGTCATGGCCTTGAACTCAAGGTCGATGACCTGGTTGCCGTCCCACCGGCTGTAACGATAAATCCTGGGCATGGTTCGTATTCCTATTTAAAAGGATTCAAGGATTCCAGGGGTCAAGGATTCAAGTGAAATGCTTGGAAATAAAAACCCGGGTTCCCCGATCCGGCTTCCAGCCGATCGTTCCGCTCGGCTTTGCCGAGCTCCCTAAGAGGTTTCCATTCGGAAACCGACCCGATCTTTTGGGGAGACTCCCGAAGGGAGTTGGACAGGAAGCCTCCCTTTTAGGTCGGCGCCGGCCTCCTTGGGAGGCCTCTTCAATCAGGTCGGCGAAGCCGACCGTACGGGAACCTTTTCTATAGCTCGACGCCAGCCTCCTTGGGAGGCCTCTTCTATAGGTCGGCAAAAGCCGACCGCAAAGTCGAGCGGCCCGGCTTCCGAATGGAAGCCTCCTTTTAGGTCGGCAAAGCCGACCGGCTGAACCCTCGAATCCTTGAATCCCTGAATCCTGTGTTATTTATTAATGAAATCCCTCTCCTCGTTCTCGCCGCAAGACCGGTTTGGGCTTGGGTGCAGCAGGCGGCGAGGTTTTATAAACCGTTTTGTCCTTACGCAGTTCTTTGTTCAGTTTCTGGTTTAGATGAAGCCCTTCCAGGATAAACTCCGCGGCCGAGGCCAGTTGTGCCGGCGAATCCGTTAAGCCCAGGTTTTTCAGCGTCTCAAACATTGCCGGTACCTGTTGGAAAAACTCCCGGTATTGTGAAGCGGGTGAGTCGGCTGAGACCTCAACCACAGCCCCGGCGTTAAAGACCCGGATCACCGGCTCCAAATCCTCGACCCTGAAATGGCTGTCAAAAACACCCTTGATGGCACGGCGGAGCAAGCGATCAATCACCTCGATCTCGGTCTGATCTTCACCGGCATACTCGATCTCAATCTTGCCCCGAGAACTGGCAAAAACCGCCGGTAAATCGGAAATACGCGGCACCACTTCTGGCTCACCCAAGCGAATCGCCCGCTTCTGTGCGCTGGCCACCACGCTTTCAAAATTGGATATGCTCATGCGCACCGAGACACCGGAGGACTGGTTGATCTCCGGGCACTGCCGGGCCTCAAAGGTCAGCCCGATGATAATCTCCTTAATATACTCCGGCACAAAAATCTGTCTTTTGGGTGTGACACGAACCAGAGCCTCCTGTTCGACAATGGCCATCTCGGTCTCACGCTTGGTCGGATAGTGGGTGCGCACCTGGGAGGCGTATCGGTCCTTGAGCGGTGTAATGATGCGGCCGCGATGGGTGTAATCCTCCGGGTTGGCCGTGGCCACGATCAACATGTCAAGCGGAAGACGCACCTTGAAGCCCTTGACCTGCACGTCGCCTTCCTCGAGGATGTTGAATAAACTGACTTGCACCTTCTCGGAAAGGTCGGGTAGTTCATTAATGGCAAAGATGCCCCGGTTGGTGCGGGGCAACAGCCCAAAATGGATAACCCCTTCGTCCGAGAGATAACGTCCCTCGGCCACTTTGATCGGGTCCACATCACCGATCAGGTCCGACACCGAGACATCGGGAGTGGCCAGTTTCTCTCCAAAGCGGTCCTCCCGCGGGACCCAAATGATAGGTAACCGGTCCCCCAGTTCGACCGCCCGAATCCGGCAGTCGTGGCAGACAGGTGCAAAAGGGTTGTCTAGGATCTCGCAGCCGGCCACCGCCGGCATCCACTCGTCAAGGAGCAGGACAAGGGTGCGGATCAAGCGGCTCTTGGCCTGGCCGCGTTCGCCCAGGATCATGATGTCGTGTCCCGAGAGGATTGCATTCTCTATCTCCGGGATCACGGTCTCGTCATAACCGAGGATCCGGGGAAAGAGCGTCTCACCTGCTGTCATCTTAGCCACCATGTTTTCCATTAATTCCTGTTTGACCGAGCGATGGTGCCAGCCGGAGGCGCGTAATTCACCTAAGGTTTGACTCTTATTCACTTTCTTTCTCCCTTCAATCATTCAAGGCTCTTTTTTAAATTCCCTTGCCAAAGGTAAAATTACCCAAGATCAAAACTAGTTACCGTGCTATTGCTGATCATGGGAAGTAAGCACAGAGCCTTTCCGCCTTGGCGGAGCTATTATATATTATAGTAACCATTCCCGTAGACTTCGTCAAAGGAAAATATTGATGCCCCAAATTGAACAAGTCGGAACAAAAAGGCAATTTATTTTTCTTCTTTTCCTGCAATAAAAAAATCTAAAGGTCGAAAAAGATTTAAAACAAGCCAGAATCAATTTTTAAAAGTCATAACTTTTCTAATATTGATACTACATGGAGGAATTATTTTAATAACCTTATGATAATAAGATAAATTTTTATAGATGATGCCAATGAAAAAGAAAGAGGCCGTCATGTTTTGGAATTCATTTGGGGGATAAAAATCACTTAACTTGGAGACAAGCTCTATCCAAAGGTATTTGAAATATTTCTCTCAATCTTTGGAGATGGGTAATCGGGGGGTCTTGTTTTTGGAGTTGTCCACCCATAAGCCATAAGCTTCTAGTGCAGTGTCTCAATAACAGGTTTACAATAGTCCTAATGCTGTCATTCCCGCGAAAGCGGGAAGCCAGGTTGAAAATACTGGATTCCGGTCCGACTCCTAAAGGGAGTCTTTGCTTAAAGTTCGGCGAAGCCGAACGACTCAAGTCCGGAATGACAAGACTATAAAGTGATTACAGATACACCACACTAATAATAAAATAATGGAGGCCAAAGAATGCCCCAAGGAGTATTCATTTGCAAATTGTATAACAAAATAAGATAATATTGACCCAATAGAAGATGAAATGACGCGGCCGATCGGATGGCCATTCGGGGATAGGTTCTTGTCGTCGAAGTGTTAATTAACTTATTGGTCTAATATTATTTTTGGAGGTGCCTATATGAATCAACGTCGAGCCTATCGCTCATTCCTGAGCTACATCGATCGCAGCCGGAAGTACTACGCTGCTCAAGGATATTCTCAGCCCTACTCTTGGGCCCACTACCAAGACGTTCCATTTGCTCCCCTTAAAAAACCGCTCTCCGAGTGCCGGGTAGGACTGGTGACGACTGCCGGCCGTGAGGAGGTAGAGGGTGCAAGTCATGGGTTGTCCAGAGAGTATTACGTCCTGCCGGCAAATCCCTCACCGACCCGCTTGTACACTGATCACCTCTTTTGGGACAAGAAAGCCACCCATACGGACGATGTCGAAAGTTTTCTGCCGCTGAATCGTTTGGCTGAATTTGCCGCCGATGGTCGTATTGGATCGATTTCTCCCCGCTTCTATGGAGTGCCCACTGATTACAGCCAGAACAGAACGTTGCTTCGGGCCGCCCCACAGATTCTTGAATGGTGTCGCCAGGACGGTGTCGATGCCCTACTTCTATCGGCGCTTTGACCCGTTTGTCACCAAACCGTCAGTCTGACGGCACGACATCTTGAAGAAAACGGCCTACCCACTGTGATCATGGGTTCAGCCCGCGACATCGTTGAGGAATGCGGCGTGCCCAGATTTGTTTTCACCGATTTCCCTTTGGGAAACCCCTGTGGAAAACCCTGGGACAAAAAAATGCAACACTCCCTTACCGGTATCGCTCTCGATTTGCTTACTCAGGCCTGGATGCCACGCACCACCATACAGACCCCCTTCTTTTGGGATGATGATGAGTGGCGGGATGCATTCATGCGGGTGGATGACAACAACCGTGAAGCCCTGGCCCGAGAAGGAGAGGAACGTCGCCGTTTTCAAGCCGAGGTTAAGAAAAAAAACGACTGATTATTTACATCCTGGAAAAAAATAATTGAATTCAATTTGATTGCCCTTTATAGTTAATAAGAAAATACTGTTCGTCGTTAATCGCCTGCGAAGGGCAGGGGCGTTCGGCGAAAACCATTTTCATATTTCCTGGTGACCGAAGAGGAATCATGATGACGATAAAATTGAAGACCACCAGCAAATTAATGGTCTGAAAGAAGGAGAAACCTATGCGAAGTGACGTTATAAAAAAAGGGATTGAAAAAAGTCCCCACCGCTCTCTGTTTAAGGCGATGGGCTATATCGATGAAGAAATCACCCGGCCCTTGATCGGAATCGCCAACTCGGCCAACGAAATCATTCCCGGCCATATCCATTTGAACCAGATCGCTCAGGCCGTTAAGGCCGGGGTCCGGATGAAGGGGGGAACCCCCATTGAGTTTTCCACCATCGGGGTTTGCGACGGGATTGCCATGAATCATGAAGGGATGAAATATTCCCTGGCCAGCCGGGAACTGATCGCCGATTCCGTGGAAGTCATGGCCCGGGCCCATCCCTTTGATGCCCTGGTCATGATCCCCAACTGCGATAAAATCATTCCCGGTATGCTCATGGCCATGCTTCGGTTGAATATTCCGGCCATCATGATCAGCGGAGGTCCGATGCTTACCGGAAGGTGGCGAAAGAAAGATGTTCACCTGATCAGTATGTTCGAAGGGGTCGGTGAAGTCAAATCGGGAACGATGAAGGCCCGGGAACTGCTGGAAATGGAAGATGTCGCCTGTCCGGGATGCGGTTCCTGTGCCGGTATGTTTACGGCCAACTCCATGAACTGCTTAACCGAGGCCATCGGTCTGGGACTTCCGGGCAACGGGACCGTACCGGCCGTGGCCGCAGCGCGAATCCGTTTGGCCAAGCAGACCGGAATGAAGGTGATGGAGCTGTTGGAAAAAAATATCCGGCCCCGGGATATTGCCACTATGGCCGCCTTTCGCAACGCCATCGCTGTGGATGTGGCTTTGGGTTGTTCGACCAATACGGTGCTTCATGTTCCGGCCATGGCCCATGAAGCCCATCTGGAACTGCCTTTGGATCTGTTTAATGCGATCAGTAAACGGATCCCTCATTTGTGCAGTCTGGTTCCCGGAGGGGTTAACAGCGTGCAGGAATTGGACGAGGCCGGGGGGATTCCGGCGGTATTGGCTGAGCTGGCCAAAATCAAAGCCATCAATCTCCGGGTGATGACCGTCACCGGTGCCCGTTTGGAAGAGAATCTGAGAGGTAAGAAAATTTTAGATAAGGAAGTTATTCGTCCGCTGTCCAATCCCTACCATGCCGAAGGAGGGATCGCCATCCTCTACGGGAACCTGGCCCCGGAAGGAGCCGTGGTCAAACAATCGGCCGTGGCCCCGGAAATGATGAGACACACCGGGCCGGCCAGGGTTTTTAATTCGGAGCAGGAGGCCCAGAAGGCCATTCTCGGTAAAAAAATTAAAAAAGGCGACGTGGTGGTCATTCGCTACGAAGGCCCCAGAGGTGGACCGGGCATGCCGGAAATGCTCTCGCCCACCTCAGCCATCATCGGTATGGGGTTGGGCAAAGATGTGGCCCTGATCACCGACGGCCGTTTCAGCGGGGGTACTCAAGGGGCGGCCATTGGTCATGTCTCTCCAGAGGCAGCTGCCGGAGGAACGATTGGGCTGGTCAAAGAAGGCGACCGGATTGAAATCAATATCCCGAAAAAGAAGCTGACTCTTCTGGTTTCCAGGGATGAACTCAAAAAAAGACGGAAAGGGTGGGTTCCTCTTCCGCCCAAGATCCAATCAGGATTTGCCTTCCGTTATGCCCAAATGGTCACCTCAGGGAGCACCGGAGCGATTTTGAAGGATCGGCTGTAGGTTTTTATCCGTTGGGATATGAGAATTTATTTTTTGTTTTAAAAAAAGTATGCTCTATATCGCCATCCTAAGAATTCAGGAGTCAGAATTCAGAATCCAGGGTAAAAACATCCATTCTCCCCTTCCGGTACCTTCTGAATTCTGGCTTCTGGCTCCTGGATTCGAAAATGTTACTTGTGGTTAATAATCATTTGGGGAAAGAGGTCTTTCATGATCGAAGCCCGGCTGTATGAAAAAGAAAAAGATCAGCGGGTACGCTGCCGTGCCTGTCATCACCTTTGTCTGATCAAAGAAGGACAGCGGGGGATTTGCGGGGTCCGGGAGAATCGTCAAGGGACGCTTTATTCTTTGGTCTATGGAAAACCTATTGCTGCTCATGTTGACCCGATCGAAAAAAAACCGTTCTTCCACTTTCTGCCCGGATCCGCTTCTTTTTCCCTGGCTACCGCCGGATGTAATTTCCGCTGCCTTTTTTGTCAGAACGCCGATATTTCTCAGGCTCGAGAATTAAAAAGGATTCCCGGGGAAGAGGTTTCCCCTGAAAAGATCGTCGACGCTGCCATTCAAGCCAAGTGCCTGTCCATTGCTTATACCTATACCGAACCCACCATCTTCTTTGAATACGCCCAGGACATCGCCCTTCTGGCCGACGGGAAAGGGTTGAAAAACGTCTTCGTCACCAACGGCTATATGACCAAAGACGTGCTTGAAGCCCTCCATCCTCATCTTCACGCCGCCAATGTCGATCTGAAAGCCTTTCGAGAGGATTTTTACAAGACCCAATGCGGGGCAAAACTGTCTCCGGTTTTAGAAACCTTAAAAATCATGAAAAAACTGGGGATCTGGGTTGAAGTCACGACATTGATCATTCCGACTCTTAACGATTCCAAAGAAGAGTTAAAGGCATTGGCTCAGTTCATTGCCGATGATTTGGGTCCGGAGACACCCTGGCATATCAGCCGATTCCATCCTACCTTTAAGCTCACCCAATTGCCGGCGACTCCGGTCAAGACATTACAACAAGCTTGGGAAACCGGTAAAGAAGCGGGGTTGCGTTATGTTTACACCGGCAATGTTCCTGGAGACGCGGCAGAAAAAACCTACTGCCATCATTGCGGCTATCTACTCTTGGATCGTTTTGGATTTTCCATTTTGAAAAATAATCTGCAAAAAGGAAAGTGTCCTCACTGTCAGACTTTGATGGATGGATTCGGATTCTGAAAAATTTGCAAAGCAAAGGCAAGGAAGAAAATTTCACGATTTAGAAAAAATGCATTTTTTTTTAAAAAAATGCATTTTTTTCTTGACATACCATATATAGTTGTTTAAACTTTTCCCAAATACAATATATAGGAAAGGAGGAACTATCATGGCAGCAACCAAAAAAGCGAAGGCTCCAGCTAAAAAAAAGGCCGCTCCTAAGAAAGCCAAAACAGCAAAGAGCCCAAGCAAAAAGGCAATAGCCAAGAAGGCTCCGGCAAAGAAAAAAGCCCCGGCTAAAAAAGCTCCTGCCAAGAAAAAGGCCCCGGCCAAAAAGAAATAACCTTCTGGTTGTTGTGCTGTTGGGTAGTTAAATAGTTTCTTAACCTCTCAAAGGGAAGGAGGGAATTTCTTCCGCAAGGAAGAAATTTCGATTTACCTTCCTTTTTTTTTATTTTAAAGGCGGGCATTTTTCGATTCGACAGGGAAAGGCCCGCAGATTAGGAGTTCCCATGGCCGGATCGAACGGTTCACCGGCTGTCAGGATATTGAGATTGGACCTGTCCCAGTCAAAAAGGGTCGATAGCCCCTCTTCAGGAAACCACCAACCGTAATCCAGAAAAACAACCCGCGGATCCATACTTTCGGACAGATGGACTTTTTGCTCTATCCACCCTTTAGGTGTAATTACTCTGACACTGTCCCCTTCAATCAAACCGAGAATCGATGCCGCCGCCGGGTGGATCTCTACGATCGGTTCCGGATATTTCTTGCGTAAACTGGAAATCTGGCGATGGGCCGAATGAAAAAAATTGGAGTTTTTACAGCTGGTAGCCAACAAAGGATATTCCAGAGAAACCCCGGGAAGTTCTGAAAAAGACGGCAGAGGATCGAATCCCCAATTTTTAAGTTGTGTTGAAAAAAGCTCCACTTTTTTGGAAGGGGTTTTAAATCCATCGGCTTCATATTTTTTGTAGCCCCTTTTTCCTTTGAGCACACCCTTTTCCTTGAACTGGTCATACTTCATCCCTGTAGGGGCCAAAACTTCATCCAAGGCTTCGTGGTAGTCTTCCCAAAATTGTTCCCCATGTCCCAAGGCCTTGCCCAATTCCATCAAGATCTTAATGTCCGGCCAGCTTTCCCCCGGAGGTTCAACAATCTTGGGACGAGCTGAAATCCAGCCCTGGGCCAAGCCATAATGACCAATATCATCGAATTCAAAACCGGTGGCCGCCGGCAGGACGATATCCGCCAGGGCGGCGGTAGGGGTCATGAAGATTTCCGAAACCACCAGAAGGTCGAGCTGCATCAAGGCATCATAGGTTCGATGGGCATCACTATTGGTGATCAGGGGATTGGTTGCCTGGGCCACCATAGCTCGGACAGGATAAGGATGATGGGTCAGGATGGCTTGAACAACTATCGGTGTGGGAACAATCATAAAATTCGGAACAAGGTTGAAGACCCGGTTCAATATCTTTTGGGCTTTATCCGGCAGCAGATCGGCTTTGACAAAATCAGCCAGCCGGGCGACCGAAGGCATGGAAGGCATTATATTCCCACCCGGCACATCCAGGTTGCCGGTAATGGCCATCAAACAAAGCAGCGCCCGGCAGGTCTGCAGACTGTTTATGGTATGCTCGATAGCATTGCCCCATTGAATGACGGCCGGTTGAGAGGTGGCGTAAGTCCAGGCCGTCTGTATGATTTCTTCCGGCGTCAGCCAAGTGAGGTCGGCTGCACGTTCCGGAGTAAATTCCGCAACCTGCTCTTTCAATTCCTGAAAGCCCAAGGTCCATTGATTTACGAACTCCCGATTAAACAATCCTTCACGAATAATAATATGGATCAGGCCCAAGGCCAGGGCAATGTCGCTTCCCGGTTTTATTTGAAGATGGCTCTGAGCAATGGAAGCCAGATGGGTCTTCCTGGGATCAACGACGATCAGGTCGGCCCCCCTTTTTATAGACTTGAGCAGACTCAGTGCAATGATCCCTTCCTCGTTACTTTTAAGAAGATTGCTGCCCCAGTTTAAAATAAGACCGGTTGGAACCTCATAATCCGGAATCGGAAAAAATCCACAAGTGATCTGACCGGCGATTTCTCTGGGCATGTGACAGACGTGTTGAGGACCACAGACATTGGGAGAACCGAAGACATTGGCCAGACGGATCAGGACGAAATGCTCCAATCCTTTAGGGGCCCCTTGGGCAAAGACCACGGCTTCAGGACCATGTTCCCGACGGATGCGGTTCAGCCGTTCGGCAACAAATTGAAGGGCCTCGGCCCAGGATATCAGTTCCCATTGGCCTTCACCGCGTGCCCCCTGTCGAAGTAAAGGCCTGGTCAGACGATCGGGGTGTCTTGTTCGTTCAGCCGAGGCCAAGCCCTTGGGACATATATAGCCGTGGGAGATAGAACATTGAGGGTCTCCCTTGATCCTGACAATCCGTCCTTCTTGAACCTCGACCAATAGTCCACAACCCCCATGATCCATTCGTGAACAATGGGTTTTAAAGATTTTAGGATTTTGGTTTCCAACTTTCACGAGGTATCCGTTAGCAATAATTAAATTGAATCAATAATATTAGAACCCTTTCCTATAACAGAGTCAAGCCGTTTTAAGAAAGACATAATCAAAAATTTGAGGGAAAAAGAACCTAACTCTTGACAACAACATATCTATTATATTAGATTTTTTAATCAAGTTTGGGCAGGATCCGCTCGAACCTTAAAAATCGGGACAGCCTCGTCATTGAGAGAAGAAGACGTTGGATTTAGGAATCTTAGGTCAAATTCATTTTAACTGGGATTTTATAGTTGGCTTTTTTAGTATTATTTTTATCAATCTCATGCTGTCCGGGGATAACGCCGTAGTTATTGCCCTGGCAGTTAGATCCCTGCCCAGAAAGCAACGCATAAGGGGCATTGTTTTTGGCTGCGCTTTAGCAGTCGTCTTAAGAGTGATCCTCACCTTTTTCGCCGCCAGACTTCTGGAAATTCAGTTTGTTAAATTCATCGGCGGCGCGCTTATTGTCTGGATCTCCATTCAATTATTTTTATTTATCGAAGGGACCGGAGAAAAAGATGCTCATAAAGAAGCTAAAACCATTTGGCAAGCCATCTGGGTGATTATTGTCGCCGATCTTACCATGTCCTTGGAAAACATCCTGGGTGTAGCCGCAGCTTCCAAAGGCAATCTGTTTCTGCTAATCTTCGGGCTCGGGTTGAGTATCCCTTTTGTCGTCTTCACCAGTAACCTCCTGTCCATGTTGATGGATAAATATCCCATCCTGGTTTATATCGGGGCTGCTGTTCTGGGCTGGGTGGGCGGAGAGATGCTGATCACTGATCCATTTATCATTAAACTCATCCAGCCTTCAAACTTTTTCCAATACAGTGTGGAAATCTTTTTTACCATCGGCGTTCTGGTGGCCGGGAGAATCTGTACAAAGCTGAAGGTAGATGGAAAAAAAATAAGGTAAAGGTTCCAAATGGGTTCATCTGTCTTTTTTCTGGATTTGAAGGCTACGTTTAGAGAGAATCGGCTGCAACGCATCAGCCGTTTGCTGGACCAGGTCCCTTTTTCCAAACCATTGGTCAAAAAAAATCTGGTGGCCGTTAAGATCCATTTCGGCGAAAAAGGGAACACGGCCTACGTAAAACCCATTTATGTCCGTCCCATAATCGACAAGATCCGGGACTGGGGCGGGAAACCATTTCTGACCGATGCCAATACCCTTTATATAGGCACCCGCAGTGACAGCATTTCCCACCTCCAGACTGCCCTAGAAAACGGGTTCTCTTTCACCACCGTCGGGGCTCCGTTGGTGATTGCCGACGGTATCAAAGGTAAATCGGCCGTTCAAGTTCCAATCCATCAAAAATATTTTGAGACGGTTTCTATTGCCGCCGACATCATCAATGCCGATGCCCTGGTCAGTGTGGCCCACTTTAAAGGCCATGAACTATCCGGTTTTGGAGGAACCCTCAAGAACTTAGGCATTGGCTGTGCTTCCCGGGAAGGCAAGCTGAGCCAACATTCCAATACGGCCCCTAAAGTTACCCGGAAAAAATGCATCGGCTGCGGCGAATGTATCAGCCATTGCGCCCAGCAGGCTATTTCACTTCAAGAAAAAAAATCCTTTATCCATCCGGAAAAATGTGTCGGCTGCGGCGAGTGCATCCTGATCTGTCCGCAAGAGGCCATCCAAATCCGCTGGGATCCATCCACTACGATTTTCCAGCAGAAAATGGTCGAATACGTCTTTGGGGTTCTAAAAGGGAAAGAGGGCCGGGCTGTCTTTTTAAGTTTTTTGACCGACATCTCCCCGGCCTGTGATTGTTATGATCACAGTGACCGGCCGATTGTCAGGGATATTGGGATCCTGGCCTCAACCGATCCGGTGGCTATTGACCAGGCCTCAGTGGACCTGGTCAATAACGAGCCGGGCAACAAGGATTCGGCCTTATTAAAAAATTATAAGTCCGGAGAAGATAAATTCCGCGGGATCTACCCCAAGGTCAATTGGGAAATTCAGCTTCAATACGCCGAAGAGATCGGACTGGGGACCCGGAAGTATGAATTAGTCGTCTTGAACGAGACCTAATTTAAGCAATTGGTTCCCGTCAAAAAAAATTAAGCTTCTGGCCTTGATCCGGGAAGGTACAGTGGCGGTTGCTGCAGGAGAAGGAAAATGCCCGTGGACGATAAGCAGGCGTTTCAAATCCTGGTCCATTGTCTCATCGATCCTGTCCTTATTCTTCAGACTAAAAGGAAAAATCGTGGCCAATCCTGAAATGTTAAACGTCTTTCTCAACCCCAAATCGGTGGCCGTCATCGGAGCGACCGAGCGGCCCGGATCGTGGGGTTCTTTCATTATGCAAGGGCTGCTCTCCGGACCGTTCCCCGGTCGGATCTACCCCGTCAACCCACAGGCCGAACAGATCTTCGGGGTGCCGGCCTTCAGGAATGTAAAGGAGATCCCTGATGCTCCGGAATTGGCCGTCTTTACCTTCCCCGAGCCGGCGGTGGAACAAACCATCAGGGAGTGCGGTGAAAAAGGCGTGAAAGGGATCAGTATTATCACGGCCGGTTTTGGAGAGGCCGTGGAGCACGGTAAGCAAAGGGAAAAGGAACTGGTGCGACTGGCCCGGTCTTTTGGCATGCGTCTGTTGGGTCCCAATGTGAGCGGCACCTTCAATCTGCACGCTAAGTTCAATGCCTCCGCAGCGCCGGTGGGTTATCTTATCAAAAGCCCCATCGCCGGCATTTGCCAGGGCAGTTATGCTATCTACGATCTGCTGGCTCACGGGTACTCCAAAAGGATGGGTTTGGGCCTGTTCGTCCAAACCGGTAATGAGGCCGACCTGACGACCACCGATTTTCTGGAGTATGTCGGGGCTGATCCCCATGTGCAGGGCGTCATGATGTATATCGAAGGGGTTAAGGATGGAAGACGGTTTGCTGATGTGGTCCGCAAGGTGGCCAGGACCAAACCGGTCATCGTTTACAAGGCAGGGAAGACGCCAGATGCGGGCCGGGCTGCTCAAAGCCATACCGGGGCCCTGGCCGGCTCTTACCTTATTTATAAAGGGGTTTTTGAACAGTCCAACATCATCGATTGTCCCACCATGGAGCTTCTGCTTCCGCTGAGCCACGCCCTGGTGGAACTGCCGGCCATGCGTGGCAAACGGGTGGCTATCGTGACCATGGGCGGGTCCTGGGGTGTGGCTTTAAGTGACGCCCTTGAGGACGAAGGGCTGTCCGTGCCCATACTGAGTCCGAGACTGCAATCCAGACTCCGGGAACTCGGTATGCCCGTCCGGGCCTCGGTGCGAAATCCGGTGGATATCGGGGCCTCGGGACTCTTTTTATCTGTGGATGTTCTTACGGCCCTGGGCCGGGAGATCCTGACTTCCGGCGAAGTAGACGCCCTGATCCTGCATGGAATGAGTCGCCCGGGCATGCTCGCAGAAGGGGAGGCGAACGAATTCCGGTTCTTGCTGGAGGTCAACAAGGAAATCATCCGTGGATACGTGGATATGGAAAAGACCTTTGGTATTCCGGTCCTGATCGGCAGTGTCTATTCCCCTGAAGAGAGCCAGATGGTTCATGACCTGAATCAAGAAGGCATCCGCACCCTTGACCGTCTGGATGAGACCGCGCAAATACTTTCCCGCCTGGCCCGCTATTGGGATCGGCGGGGCGCTTAGATAATTAGAGATTGAGGTCCAGGCCGCTTACGTCAGGTCTTTCTTTTTGGTTTCAAATTCCTCTTTATCGATCTCGCCCCGGGCATACCTTTTTTTAAGGATCTCCAGGGCCGAGTCCTCCTGAGGCGAACCCGTCACATTGGGTTGACCTGCAGAAACAAGCCGGCGGATCAAAAGGATGATCAGCACAACGACCAACACCCAGAAAACCACCATGAACAGGAGACCTATCCAGCCACAGCCCATCATGCCCGGGTGCATGCCCCAGCCCCAGCCGCAATAATTTCTATACTCGGCCAAAGCTTCCTTGGCGACCAGAAAAAAACCCATGAAAAAGATCATCGCCTTTAAAAATATTCCTGAGGGTTTCATCTCCATTCTCCCTCCTGTTTTTTAACCATTCAAAATTTATATTAAATTTAATCATGATTCAAAAGGTGTCAAGGAAAACCTCAGTAAAATGTAAAAAAATAAGATTGACAAAAGGCACACATTGTCGTAATTATATCCTATGAACATCTTCCACTGGGATAATGAAAAGAATGAGCAACTGAAGGAGAATAGAGGGGTTTGTTTCGAACAAGTTGTTATACTGATGGAAAGAGGAGAAGTCCTTGATACAGTGGAGCATCCAAATCAGGATAAGTATCCGGGGCAGAAGATCGCTATAGTCAGGATTGATGATTACGTATATCTGGTTCCTTATGTTGAAGATAACGAGGGAATATTTTTAAAGACCATTATCCCCAGTAGAAAAGCTACCAATAAATATGTGAGGGCAAGGAAATGAAAAAGTTAGTTTTGGATAACGAGGAAAAGGAGATTCTTGAATCCTATGAGCGTGGAGAATGGGTACCGGTTAAGACTCCGCAAAAAGAAAAAATGAAGCTTCGAAAGTATGCCAGGAATACTTTGCAAAAAGACAAAAGAATAAACATTCGCATGTCGTCGAAGGACTTGGATCAAGTGCAGGTCATCGCGGTGCAAGAGGGTATTCCATACCAGACCTTGGTTTCCAGCATCATTCATAAGTATGTATCCGGATATCTGATAGAGAGAAGGAAGGTTTAACCAATAGCCATGCCGGTGAGCACCGTGTTTCTAAGAAGAGTATGAGCCGGCCGAAAGGCAAGGATAAAGATCTGACCCTAAACACACAAAACAGGCTTGCATAGTACCGCCACGGGGCGGTGTATATATAGTCAGCTTGAAGGCCCGCGAAAGGACACCCGTGCCGAAAAATAAGAACACGCAGGCAATAGCGAACTGGCCAGCGGAAGAACGCCCACGAGAGAAGTTACTCTTGAACGGCCCAGAATCGCTCACAAATGCCGAACTCTTAGCAATATTTCTTAGGATAGGCGTAAATGGCAAAAGCGCTATTGACTTGGCGCAGGAACTACTTTCCCGCTTCGGCTCACTTCGAGGGCTCTACGCGGCCCCGATAGAGGAATTGCAAACCATACTCGGTATCGGTCAAGCCAAGATCGCTCAGTTCAAAGCAGTAATTGAGATGAGCAAGCGGTATCTTGCTGAAGGTTTCCAGAACCGACCCTACGTTGAGTCGTCGGACGACGTTCTGAAGTTCCTTTATCAGGAGATGCGTGATCTAGACCAAGAGGTTTTCAAGATTGTTCTATTAAACGGAAAGAACCACATCTTGAAAATCGTGGAGGTGGCCAAGGGATCGCTTACTGCCGCCCAGATTTATCCTCGGGAAGTTGCCAAACTCGCGCTCCGATACTCTGCTGCAGCCCTCGTCTTCGTTCATAACCATCCGTCTGGTGTGATAGAGCCTAGCGATAATGACAAGAGGATTACGCGGGATCTTGTTTTTGCATGTCTGCTGATAGGCATAAAAGTACATGACCATATTATCATCGGAGACAATAATAAGTTCAGCTTCGCGGATGCAGGGCTAATTGACCAATACGCCAAAGAGCTTGATGCGAGGAACAGAGCATGACGAAGATAACAAAGTTCGAGAAGGTGGAAGAAGTAGATGGCCGTGAAGGACAGATCCAGGATTTCGTCTCAGGGCACTGGGTGAAAGCTGGTCCGGAAGAAGTAGAAGCCGTCCAGATTTTTGCCCGACGATTGATAGAGGACTACGGGTATGCCAAGAGCCAGATTCAGACACGCCCCCAACACCGGGTCCGCATCCGCCCGTCCGATGAGGAGAAGTCCTACCCCGTCGATATCGCCGTCTTCAACTCGGCCAAAAAAATCGAGGATGAGTTATTCATGGTTGTGGAGTGCAAGAAGAAGGAGCGGAAGGATGGCGAGCACCAACTGCGGCTTTACATGGACATGTCCGCCGCCGAAGTGGGTGTGTGGTTCAACGGCGACGCGCACTTGTATCTCCGCAAGGTCCACCACAAGGATGGAAAACGCACCTATGAGACGCTTCCCAACATCCCCCGCAAGGGCCAGCGAATCGAGGACATCGGGCTCTACAAGAGGAAGGACCTCAAGAAGCCGTCGAACCTCAAAGCCGTGTTCCGCGATCTGCGGAACCACCTGGCCGGTATGACCACCGGGATCACCCGGGACGAAGCGCTCGCCCAAGAGATCATCAACGTCTTGTTCTGCAAGATTCTCGACGAACAGGAGACGGACCCCGACGATACGGTTGTCTTCCGCGCCGGCGTGGGTGAGTCACCCAAAGAAGTTCAGAAGCGTATCAAGGCGATGTTCGAGCGTGTCAAGGACGCCGCATACGGCGATGTATTTGAGTCCAGCGACACGATCAAACTTGACCCCGACAGCCTTACCTACGTCGTCGGCGAACTCCAGAACTATTCCATTATGGAGGCCGACCGCGACGCCATCGGTGACGCCTTCGAGGTGTTTATTGGCCCGGCCCTGCGTGGCTCTGAGGGGCAGTTTTTTACGCCACGCAACGTGGTTGAAATGATGGTCAAGATCGTGGACCCCAAGCCGGGAGAGCGGATCATCGACCCAGCATGCGGATCGGGCGGCTTTCTGATTACAGCACTGGCGCATGTGTGGGGGAAGTTGCGCGAGGAGGCCAAACGAAAAGGGTGGTCCGAGCGTCAGTTGGCCAAGCGGGAGTTCGAGGTGGCCACCGATTGTTTCCGTGGTATCGACAAGGACCAGTTTTTGGCAAAGGTTTGCAAGGCTTACATGGCACTCATCGGCGACGGGCGCGGCGGGGTTTTCTGTGAGAATACGTTGGAACGGATGACGTCCTGGTCCGATGTGATGCAACAGAAGATCAAGCGCGGGCACTTCGACGTGGTGATGACCAATCCGCCCTTCGGCAAAAAAATCGTCGTCAAGGGCGAACCGATCCTGTCGCAGTTCGATCTGGGCTATAAATGGAAGCGGAATAAGGAAACCAAAACCCTCGAGAAGACAGGCACGCTCCACGACGACCAGCCGCCCCAAATCCTGTTCCTCGAACGGTGCCTGCAACTGCTCAAGCCGGGCGGACGACTCGGCATCGTGTTGCCCGAAGCGGTCTTCGGTATGCCGACCTACGAATATGTCGTTTACTGGCTGAGGGGTAGGGCTAAGATTCGCGGCGTCGTGGCAATGCCCGAAGCACTCTTCAAGACCAGCGGCAAGGGCGGTACCCACGCAAAGGTCTGCGTCCTGTTCGTGGAAAACACCAAGCCCAAGAAGGACGAAGACTACGAGATATTCATGGCGGATGTGAAGTGGTGCGGGCACGACTCGCGTGCAAATCCGACCATCCGGAAGGATGAAAACGGTAAACGGGTCTTGCTGGATGACATCCCCGTTGTTCAGCAACGCTTCATCGACTTGAAGGTCGCGGGCAAAAGCTGCCCGCGCGATCGCTTCGGCTTCTTTAGGTATCTGTCCGCGATCCGTAACGGTATCTTCATCCCGAAGTACTACGACCCCAAACTGGAGGCAGACTTACGCGCCCTTGAGGCAACACACGAACTGGTATCCATCGGTTCCCTATGCAAGGGTAGCGAGGAAGCAGTCCTGTCGTGGGACACCGGTATCGAAGTCGGCAAGATGGCCTACGGGACCGGCGACATTCCGTTCATACGTACGTCGGACATCTCCAATTGGGAGCTCAAGAGCGACCCCAAGCAGAACGTCAGCGAGGAAATCTACGAAAACAGCAGGCAGGATGTTCGCGCTGGGGACATCTTCGTGGTCCGGGACGGCACATACCTCGTGGGCATCTCCTGCATCCTCACCGAGAAGGATACTAAGATTCTCTACTGCGGCGGGTTGTACAAACTGAGGATCGAGAAGCCGGAGAAGATAGATCCCTACCTCCTGCTCGCGCTCTTGAATGCGCCGATCGTCCGCCGCCAGATGCGCGCCAAGCAGTTCACGCGCGATATCATCGACACCCTGGGCAAGCGGCTTTTCGAGGTATTGCTACCGATCCCCAAGGACGCCGTGTTGGCGGCGCGCATCGCGGCGGAAACGCGCGACGTGATAGAGACACGCGCAAAACTACGCGACCGCACGAAGGAAATCGCACTTGAGATTGAAGGGCTGGATATGGCAAGCGCAGAAGATATCGAAGTGCTGGAGGTTGTGTAAATGACGAAGTGCATGGGGTCACCCATTAAATGGCCACTGTTAAGAGGAAAAGGATCTCCGTATGTAAGAATGTAGGAGGTCGGGGTCAAATCTTTTATCTTTACAATTCATGCCGTTTCTTTAAGAAAAAGAAGATGTTTCTATGAGGAGTGTAGGCCAACCGAAAGTTAAGGATAAAGATCTGATTCCATTTTTTCGGGGAGGATTTTTTTATGCGCAATAAAATTTTTCTTGGCATTTTGGTCATTCTGATCGTTGGACTCGCTGGGATATGGTTTTATTCCGAACGAGCCCTAAAGAGATCGTCTCCCCTCATAGCGGTTGGCGTCAACAAGTCCCTGGCGGAGCATAGCAGAATATTCAAAAAGGGCATAGAAAAGGTCGGAGACAATATCTTCGCGGCCATCGGTTACGGTATCGCCAATTCCATCATGATCGAGGGTAAGGAAGGCGTGATTATTGTGGACACCATGACCAACATGGAAGAAGCCGCCGAGGTACTGGCTGAATTCCGGAAGATAACAGCCAAACCGATCAAGGCCATCATCTACACCCATTCCCACCCCGACCATGTCTTCGGCGCCCAGGTCTTCACGGCCGGCGGCCGGCCCGAGATCTACGCCCACCAAACCACCGAATATTATGTCAACCGGTTGTTCACCGAGATCGGGCCGATCATCGGTTCCCGGTCCTCGCGGATGTACGGCAATTTTCTGCCGCCCGGCCAGGTGCTCAATGTGGGCATCGGGCCCAAGATGGGGATGAAGCCGGACAGTAAAATTGGCTTTGTGCGTCCAACCAAAACCTTTTCCGAAACCCTGGAGGCGGAAGTAGCCGGTATTCCCTTCAAGCTGATCTTCGCTCCCGGTGAAACCGAAGATCAGATTGCAGTCTGGTTGCCCAAACAGAAGGCCCTGATTCCGGCTGACGACTTCTACTGGGCCTTTCCCAATCTCTATACCATTCGCGGGACCAGCTTCCGCGACTTGAAGCAGTGGTACGAAAGCCTGGATAAGATGCGGGATTTGAAGCCGGAATACCTGGTGCCCTGTCATACGCGGCCGATCATCGGCGCCGACAAGATACAGGAAATCCTTACCAATTACCGGGATGCCATCCAGTACGTCCACGACCAGTCCATCCGGGGCATCAACGCCGGATGGACTCCGGATGAATTGGCCGAGCAGATTCAACTTCCCCCCCACCTGGCTGAAGCGCCCTATCTGCAGCCTTTTTACGGCAAAGTATCCTGGTCGGTGCGATCCATGTTTGCGGGCAACCTTGGCTGGTTTGATGGTGATGCGGCCACCCTCCAGCCCCTGTCCCGCAAGGAGCAGGCCCGCCTGATGGCCAGGGTGGCCGGAGGAGAGAAAAATTTGGTCCGTCAGGCTAAGGGGCTTCTGGAGGAGAAAAACTTCCAGGCGGCCCTGGAACTCAGCAGACATTTGATTCAATTGAATCCCGAAAATGCCGAGGCTAAAAACATCCGGATCAAGGCCCTTGTTGCCCTGGGTGAAAACGAGCAGAATCCCAATGCCCGGCACTATTATCTTACCGAGGCCCTGGAAATCCGGGACGGTTTTGTCTCCTTATCCAAGGCTAAGCCTTCTCCGGAGACCGTACATGGCATCCCCCTGCAAGGCTTTTTCGACTCGATGAAGGTGAACCTGGACCCGAAGGCCAGTGCTAAAGTGAACCAGGTGGTGGGGATGATCTTTCCCGACACCAAGGAAGCCTTCACCATTCATGTGCGTTATGGTGTGGCTGAAATCAGGCCGCGGTCTCTTCAAGAACTGGAGGGGCTGAACCTGGATCTCAAGGTCAGGGCCGATTCCAAGGCCTGGAAGGGGATGCTGGCAAAAACTCGTAACACGCTGCTGGCCCTGGCCGGGTTTCAATACGAGAAAGGCAACGCCATAGCTTTTGGAAAATTTCTTAAACTATTTGAACAGCCCAAGATGAAACGGCCCTTTGAGCCGCTACCGATTTCTTAAGGCATAATGCGAGGCGTCAGGTAACATGGGTTCAAATCTTTATTCTTTACAATTCATGCCGTTTCTTTGAGAAAAAGAAGGTGTTTCTATTTGGCCCCATTTTTTTAAAATATGAGATTATGGGAATCCCGGGCAGGGTGGACAATATGAAATTTCTTTTTGTCATTGGTGAGTAAAGTCACTAACAATTAGAGGAAGGAGTCATGTTTCCGGCCGAGGCCAAAAACTCCTTCCAACGAACCTGAAAGGAGGATTTCATGAATTTGTCGATGGGAAACAAGAACGTAGTCGTTGGGCTTTTGGTGATCATGGTCTGTCTGGCGATGTCCTTTTTCATCGAGCGGACATCGGCCCTTCATGCCTTTCATGAAAAGGCGGCAGCGGCTGTGATAGACACCAAAGGTTCTGCCAACCTGCTGGATCATCAAGTCGTTGACATGAAGCGTGGTCCGGCCTACCGGACCGGCGGGATCTACTTCACCAACTACTATCCCGCCTCGTATGTCCGCGTGCCGAATTCCTCCCGCGACGCCGGCTTCAATATGCGCTTGTACGCCTGGATGTTCGCCCTGTTCAACATCATGATCGGCTTCATTGTGGGCATTCAGACTCAGGCCGGCCGTCAGCTACGCGCCTGGGCATCGTGGTTGGCCTTAATCGGGGGGCTGCTCTACCCCATCCGAGACTCGGTCTATTTCTGGGGTCGCTGGTCGAACCCAAATTTTTCCGCCGGAGGGGTTGGGCCGGTGCTTTATCCTATACTCTGGATAGCCGGTGCAGCCATGTTTTTCGCCCTGCTTTTATCGCTCGTAGTCTTTGTGCAGGGAACTCGGCAGACACCCGTTAAATGAGACGGACAGTTGGTGAGAATCGTCCTCGGCGGAGATGGATTAAAAACGGACCGGAAAGGCTGAGGCCGGTAAGCAGGCCTTGGTCTTAAAAAAGATCACCCTATGATATTCGGAATGCAGTTTGCTACGCTTCGTCTAACGATCCTTAGCCTGGCGATTCTCGCCCAGATTTATCTTTTTTTCTGCATCCGACACTTCATCCGTTCCCTGGGGCGATCCGAACGTTTCAAGTCCCGGGCCGTTCGGCTGGTCGGCGCAGGGATCGGTCTGCTCTTTGGTCTGAACGGTTATATCCTGTTCAGGCCCATCCCTTGGGTCGACCCGCCGATGGCGGCCCAGTTCGGTCTTTTCTATCCCCCAACCGTGTGGACCTTCGGATCACTTTTTTCCGCCGTGGTCCTCTGCCTGATTAATATAGTGGGCTGGCTGGGACGGATGATGATTCGACTCTATCAATATTTGACCGGCCAAACGGCCTCCTCTCCCATAAATCTTAGTCGCCGCCGTTTTCTTCAAGCCGGGGCAGGCGGAGTGGCCGCAGTGCCCTTGTTACTTTCCGGATACGCTGCCGTCCATACCGGTCATTCTTATGAGGTTCGAGAACTGACCTTGCCCTTCGGACACTCGCTGAGGGTTATCCAGCTCAGCGACATCCATGCCGGTATTTTCATGAACCGGAAAGAGATACGGCGCTACTCCGACCAGGTCATCGCCCTGCAACCGGACCTGTTGGTTCTCACCGGAGACTTCATCTCCAACTCCTTATCGTTTCTCCCGGGCTGCTTGGAAGAAATGGGTCGAATCCACGCCCGCTACGGCACCCTGGCCACGCTGGGGAATCATGAACACTGGTATGGGAGTCTGGAAGATCTCCAGACGATCTTCCGTCAATACCTTATTCCTCTGTTGAACAATGCCCATCAGAAGATCCGGACCGAACAGGGGCTCTTTGCTGTCGCCGGAATCGATGACCTCCGCACCGGGCATCCTGATTTGAGGAAGGCCTTGATCGGGTTGGATTCCTCCATCCCGACCCTCCTCCTGTCCCATCGCCCGGAGATCTTTCCTCAAGCCGCTGCCTACGGGATTCCGTTGACCCTGGCCGGCCATTATCATGGAGGTCAGATCAAGCTGGACGGACCAAGAGGGGTGATCAGCCTGGCCCACTTTCGAACTCCTTACCCTGAGGGGCTGTACCGAATCAATGCTTCCCGACTCTATGTCAATCGTGGGATCGGCACCACCTTCACCCCGGTGCGGCTGAATGTCTTGCCGGAGATCACTCTGCTCAACCTGACCTAGTCTTATTTATTTCTTAACAGGGGAGATTATTAAATAGGTACGGCATCCGCAAACATTTCTTCCTGAAATTCTCAAAATTCGATTTTGAAAAAATCAGAAGAGTACAAATGGAAATCAATGAAAAGACGTTTGAAATTTATTGACTTTTCCCTTCGTAAATTGTAGAAAATCTTTAGCAAAACAACCAAGTTTTCTTTTTTGGCAACCCCTTTCTTAAAAAGGAGTTCCAATGGAAGAATAAAGGCCCCCTTTCTCAAAAGAGAAATAGGGTTTTTTATTGTGAAGGCCTCAACTGGAGATTTACAGAATGAACGATAACAGGAAGACCAAAGAGCAACTGCTCCAGGAGTTGGAAGATCTTCGACGAAGGATTGCTGAACTGGAAAAACCAGAAACCGAACGCCAGCAAGCCGAGGAGGCCATGCGGGAGCGAATTAAGGAGCTGGACTGTCTTTACAGTATCTCGGCCTTGTTGGAGTTGCCGGGTATCACTTTAGACGAGATATTAAAGAGAACCATTATGCTCCTCCCTCCGACCTGGCAGTTTCCCGAGATCACAGCGGCCTGTATCGTACTGGAAGGACAGACCTTCCAGACGGAGCACTTTCGGGAAACATCCTGGATGCAGACCTGTGAAATTATTGTACATGACAAGCCGGTCGGACAGGTAGAGGTATGTTATTTAGAAGAGCGGCTGGCGAGAGATGAAGGACCGTTTCTGAAAGAGGAGCGAAAATTTCTCAACGCCATAGCCGAGCGACTTGGCCGTATCATCGAGAGAATAAAGGCCGAGGAGGCACTAAGGGAGAGTGAGGAGAAGTACCGTTGGGTGTTGGATAACATGGCGGACGTCATAACGGTCATGGACATGAATTTGCGTTTTACCTATGTCAGCCCTTCCATAATGCGTATGCGGGGATACACAGATGAAGAGGCCACGGCGCAGACCCTTGAACAGGCCATGACGCCTGAATCCCTGCAGATGAGTGCCAAGGTCTTTGAAGAAGAGATGAAATTGGAAGCCAGTGGTACGGCAGATCCCGGCAGAAGCCGCATCCTGGAATTAGCGCAATACAGAAAGGACGGTTCCATCGTTTGGATGGAGAACAGCCTGTCTTTTATGCGGGACAAGGCACAGAAGCCCGTGAGCATAATCTCAGTGTCCCGGGACATCACCGAACGCAAACGAGCTGAGGAGTCGCTTCGGGAGAGCGAGGAATTGTTAAGGAACTACTTGGATAATGCCCCGGACGGCATTTACATGAGCGACCTGGAAGGAAACTTCCTTTACGGCAATCGCAAGTGCGAAGAGATCACCGGTTACGGGCGTGAAGAGCTGATTGGAAAAAACTTCTTGGAGTTGAACCTCCTGTCTGAAAATAGTCTAAACATAGCGGTTCAGTTGCTCCAGGTCAATAAGGAGGGCAGGGCCACCGGTCCGGATGAGATTGATCTGATCAGCAAAGAAGGGCGCCTCATACCTATTGAGATCAATACCAATGTAGTTCAACGTAAGGGTCAAAGAATCGTCATCGCTTCTGTTCGTGATATTACCGAGCGCAAGCAAGCTTCGATGGAACTCCAGATAAGTTTGGAAAAGCTCAGAAAAGCCATGGGCTGGATTATCCAAGCCATGTCTCGAACCATAGAGACCAGAGATCCTTATACCTCCGGCCACCAGCGGCGGGTAGCCGACTTGTCCAGGTCCATCGCCCATGAGATGGGGCTTCCCGAAGACCAGGTGGATGGCCTGCGCATGGCCGGTATTGTGCACGACTTGGGTAAAATTGCAGTCCCGGCCGAAATCCTCAGTAAGCCTACTAAATTAAGTAATATTGAATTGGCTTTAATCAAGGTCCATCCACAAACAAGTTATGACATCCTGAAAGACATAGATTTCCCCTG
>JBEKPQ010000003.1:0-90251 GCA_049520575.1 Thermodesulfobacteriota bacterium
AGATTATCCTTTCCAGATAGATATCAGGAAATCCGGGTGTAGAAATTAAAAAGACCGCGCTAGGAATAAAAATAGCGGCAAAAAGCCAGACAAGAAAACCAAAAACCAGATTCCCACCGATGATCAGGAAAAGAAAAAAGACAAAGGCGGCAATGGCCGCCAAAGTTATTAAGATGTAATTTAAATCCATTTTGTCCTCAAATCCTTACGAGTTAGAGAGGAAAACTCAAGCAACTTTTCAATATTTTTTCGGAATATATAAAAATGGGTCCTTATCAACCGGCAATAATTTCCGCCAAAACTCATTTTAAAGACATCGATACTCTCCAATTCCGGATTCACTCCTCGGGTTCCGGCATAACCTCCCATATCAAAAAGCATACAGCCCTGTCCTTTGGCCCAAAGGATGGCTTCCCAAAGGACCAGATGGTTTTTAGAGACTTTTTCCAGGTGTTCCGTCTCCGAGGCCCCCCAAGAATAGACAGCCCTTTGACCGTGGATGGTAATGATCACCCCCGAAAGAAGACGGCCTTCATAATGGGACAATAAAAGGATCCCCAGGCCAGACTCTTTTAAAACCCTTTCCCATAGTTTCAGGAAAAAAAAATGGCTTGGGATGGTCATGCCTTTTTTCCGACTCATCTTGGTCAGCAATTGATAAAAGGATTCCAATTCTTCCCGACTCTGGGCCGGTTTGACCGACACGCCTATTTTTTTAGATTGTTTAACCCGCCAACGGCTGTCCTTCCGGAGACCCTTAAAAATCTCTTCCTGGGGTTTTTGGAGATCAATCGTCAGAGTTTCAAAATGACTTTCGAATTTGCCTTGAAAAGTCACGAAACCTAATTCCTGAAGATCTCTTTCCAGCCTTTCACCGGCTGGATACTCCCAGTAGGGATTGAGCCTCAGACGGACGGCTTTTTCCTTTTTCAGCAAGGGCAGGATGGCTTTTATTCCTTCTATCAATAAGGCCGGATCATCACACACCGGGCCGCGCTCCATAAAACAATCCATTCCCAATAAAGGTATCTTTCTGCCTCGAATCAAGCCCACGATCCTGATCTGCCCCTTTTCCTCCCCTTCAAAAAAAAGCCAGCGATGGGTCTTGGGATTGTAAAGGTCTTGCCACAGAGGCATCTGAAATAAACTCCCGGTCTTTTGGCCGGCTATAAAGGCCTCCCATCTTTGAATGACCTGGGGTTCAATTTCACCGGCTAATTGATATTCCAAGATTCAGTCCTAGTTTTTAATTGAATGACTGAAGTAGATGGATTCACCCGCCGGATCCTATAAATATTTTTATTTTCTTTTTTGCCGTCCATAAAAAAGGAGCGCTTAAAACCAATAGGACAAACCCTTTTAAGACAATCATCCCTATCTCCTGTTTCAAAACCCCTCGAGCCGGCCAAAAATAATCCATGAAAACGACCAAAATCCCTACTAAGACAAAGGGGGAAAATAACTTAATGGTCATGACGATCTTTTGCCTGAATTCTTTAAAAAAATGGTTCAAGGTGAAGACTAAATAGATCAGTCCGATGAACATATTGACCCCCGTTGTGCCCAGGGCTACTCCTTCAATACCCCACCCCCAGCGGACTAAAAGATAATTGATTACTAAATTTACCGCTATCCCTATGGCGATGACTTTGATGATAAATCCCTGACGATTGATAGCCACGATAAAGGTGTAGGTCCCATCCACAAAAATAAAAAAAAAAGAACCCAGGATCATAATTTGCATGCAAACCAGCGAGGGCAGATATTTGGGAAGAAATAGATAAAGTAAGTAAGGGCTGCCCACGTAAACCAACCCCAAGATCACGGGGAAAAATAAAGACATAAAATAGAGAGGTTCCCAGATGATATTTTTTAGGGGTCCGATCTCTCCCTTCTCCCCATATAACCGGTAGACCTTCGGTTCCAAGACCCCGTAAGCTCCTGTTTGAATGATCAGGAGAAATTTTGAAATCGTCAGCCCAAGGGAATAATAGCCTAATTGCCGGGTATCCAGGTATTTAATAATAACAAATCGGTCGATACTGTTAAAAAAAGTAATCATGATCAAACCGAAAATGATGGGAAAGCCGATGGCCAACAAGCGTTTGAGTTCAATAAAATCCCAGACCCAGCTAAATTTATAGTCGGTTTTTGATAAAATATAGACCCCCTTGAGTATAAGCGCCAGGAGCAGCGAGGCGATCGCTCCGTAGATATGCCAAAACCAGATCATGACGATCATCAATATAAATCCGAACAGAGCTTTAAATATTTCGGAATTACTGATAATATTGAAACGATTATCGGCCCTGAGCAGGTTTTCAAAAAAGCCATCAACCAGGGATTGGAAGACGATCAGCGGGCAAAGCAACCATAAGCTATAAATGACCATGGAAGAATAGTGATCTTTAAAGAAAAGGGTAAAAAGAAAAATCAGCAGAACCGCAATGAGGATACTGCCCATATAATGGCAAAAAACAATATTTCGAATCCGTTGCGCCTGAATAAAATCCTTTTTGCCATAGCAGAAAGGGATTTCCCGTTTTAAGGCACTTAAAGACCCGAAATGGAAATGGACCAGGAAATCAGGGATGAGTAACAGTCCGTTGTAAATGCCGTATTGAACCGGACCAAGGAATTTAGGGATGATAATGCCTCTTATGGAAAGAAGGAGTCGGGAGATGAACAGGCTAGCTGAATATAGGGTCGCTTCTTGAAATAATTTTTTCTTTTCCAAATTGTCTTACCACCTTCAGGGTTGCTGTCCCGCCTTCGACTCATCATGATCGGCTTCATTCATCCTTTTTATTGACGGGGTATCGAACCCAACACCGGCATATTCAGGTGCCATTCAACATCTTCAACCGATTTCAACGTATGATCAAAACTCTCCAGGACGAAAGCCAACCCTAAACCTAAAAGTAGCCCTATGACAGCGCCGATCAAAATATTAAGAATAATATTGGGGCTGACCGGACTTTTAGGAACTTTAGCCCGATCAATAATCTCAATGCTGGCCAGCTTATAGGTTTCCATAGCTTCTGCCGTCTTGGCCTTTTCAATGTCCCTCTGGAGGTTTTGATATTGCTCGTTTTCGATGTCATAAATCTTATAGATCCGGGAATATTCGAGTTGTTTTTGGGCCAGTGCCGTATACTGGTCCACCGTTTCTTTTAGAGATTTAATGCGAGCTTCAAGGGCTATGACATCCACGTAACGTCCATCCAGGTCCGCGTCTAATTCCTGCTTTAATATTTTTTTATTGTTTTCGATCTCTTTAAGCAACATTATGTTTTTGGGATACTGATCGGTATATTGGGACCTAAGATTTGCTAACTGATTTTGCAGTTTAGTGATATTGTCTTTTATAGAACTCAAGACGAGATTTTCCCTGATCAGCTTGTTGGGAACGACCCCCTTTCGCAATAAAGCCCTCAGTTGATTTAAATAGCTCTCCGTTTCCATCAAGGAGGCTTTGGCATTAACGTAATTGGTATTGTAACTGATTAATTCAGTGTTAGGACCTTGGGCTTTAACCGTGGCTATCAGAAAAGCCAAATCAGGGCCGGCCTTCCCTTCAAAGGTTTTTACCTGTTCCTCCATGGCTTTCAATTTGTCAAGGGTGACTTGGGATTGTTTTTCCAGAAAATTTATGATCTGCTTGGCGGATTTGCCTTTTAATTCATAGGTATAATTTATATACTCATCGGTTAAAGTATTCGCCAAATCGGCGGCTCTTACCGGATTATGATCAGAAATTTGAACAAACAAAATATCCGAACTGGTTATGTCAAAACCTTTGGGAGAAAACACCTTGATCTTCGGCAGGAAGGCCTTAATTTCTTTTTGACTAACTTCCTGTTTGTCAGGTGTTAATTTTCTAAGAACCCTCTTGGCCACCTCCTCGCTTTGGATAATTTCCATTTGGGACTGAAGGAAAGCAACCCTTTCCGTCCGAAATTCGAAATAATTTTTAATATCCAAGGGGTTTTCTGCTTTGCGTTCTTTGGCTAATATTTTTGTTGCCGTTTCATATTTCGGCGGTGTGAGCAGGCTGATAATCAATGCCAACAGGGTCACCACCAAAATGGAGGCCAAGATAACCGATTTTTTAGAAAAAATAGTCCGCAAAAAATCCCGAAAAGAATGTCCTTGTGGTCCTTTTATTTGTGTGATAGCCAAGAGAGGTCACTCCTTATTTTAGAAGGCGTAAGTTCGTTTGTTGAGGTTTCTCACCGTGTCCAGATCAATGATAAAATCCAGGGTTGAATTGGCCGGGAAAAGGGAATAGATCCCCCGGGTAAACCATTGTTCGATAAATTCATCCGCTTTGGTGATAAAAGTTTTAGGCACAAAAATGACATCATTTTTTTGAATGAGAATATCCTGACTCATATTCCCGCCCGAAAGCACTTCCTTGAAATTGACCTGGATGGCTTGAGGACGTTGGCCCTCAGGCCTTCTTAAAACCATCACGCTGTTCAAGGCGGCCGTTGGTCTAAACCCCATGGCCATGGAAACGGCTTGAGACAAGGTCAAAGGTTCTTCGGGGAATATAGGATACACCCCGGCGGTATTGACCTCTCCGCAGATAAAAAACCGGCTCCTGTTAGCCCGGGGCACATAAACCATATCATCTTCGGTCAATAGAACATCTTTGCTGATATCCCCCTTGATCAAAACGGCATCCAGGTCGGCATAAAATACCACGGGTTTGCTGACTCCAACGCGCCGTATCACCAGAACATGTTTCCCTTCTGCGGTTTGAGTTAATCCTTTGGCCCGGCTGATGACTTGAGATAGATACAAAGGACCGGTAATGGTCAAATCCCCGGGGCCATTCACCTCCCCGCTGACGTAAATAGTGGGATTCACCACCCGTTCAATCACCACGGTGACTTCCAGATTGCGAACAAAAGCACGATATTTCTCATTGATAATCTTTCGAACCTCTTCGACCGTCAGCCCGGCCACCTTAACATCTCCGATAAACGGAAAAGAGGTACGGCCGTCCGGTCGAACCGGAGAAATCTTGCTTTGCCCTCTGGGTGCCGTGGTAATGGCTTTTTTGAGTTCGTCGATCTTCACATTAAACCGTTCCAAATAAATGGCTATATTGGGATCTATAAGATATTTTTTATATCCTTTGATTAATTCTTGTTCGAGTTGTGTGGTGGATAATCCGGCTGCCGGGATATCTCCAAGTAAAGGCAGGGTAATCTTTCCATCCGATCTGACGTTTACGGTTCTGTTCATATCAGGCTGGTTAAAAAATTCTATCTTAACGGAATCCTGAATTTCCAGAAGATATTCAGCCGGATTTTCCTCATACATCATGTGATAAATAATCTCTATCACATCTCCTGAACGAATTTTATATTCTGGGGGATCTTTTTTAAACAAGGCTTCATTGGCAGCCACTTCATCGTCCAATTTCTTTTTAAGGGTGAGCACATTTTCTTTCAGCTCGGTTACCGCCATTTCCAACTCGGTTCCGATACGCCCTTTTTCATTGGACCCTTTGCCGTCCCCTTTGGATACCTGGTCTGATTCCAAAGGCTGCCCTCCGGAAAGCACACCGGCCATTTGGGGGGTTTCCCCCTTGGGTATTCCGGCAGGTGCCTTTTCCTCTTGAGCCGACTGAGAGGCACATCCCATCAGACCAAAAATAAACAAAAGGATTAGCAGCCCGCAAAATAACGGACCCCTGATGTCCTTTTCCCCGAAATCCAAAATCCGAAATCCAAATTTCATTTTTTTATTCATGGTATTATTTTAGCCTCTTATACAGAAATTGGGGAATAATGAATTCCTGCTGATTGAAGACGGCGCCAAGAAATTCTTTCTGCTGGATCATTCGTTCAGCCGCTCGCATCACCACTTCCCTTCGGGTCGTATGGGCATTGATGACTAAAACCACGCCCTCGACCCAGGGAGCGATCAATTCCGCTTCAGTACTCTGTAAAATAGGGGGAGAGTCTATTAGAATGAAATCAAAATTCGTCTTGAGAACGTTCAATAACCGTCCCATCCCTTCCGAACCCAATAGAGACAAAGGTTCTTGAAGAGGTTGACCGAAAGGAAGTACATAAAAATTTCTCACATTGCTTTTCCTGACGGCATCTTCCCAATGTATTTTTCCCATCAGGATATCGGTTAACCCTGGGCCGCTCTCTGTTCTAAACAGCCTATGGATTTCCGGATGGAGGGCATTACAATCCAAGAGCAGGATGTTTCCCGGACAGAATTTGGCCAAGGCCCGGGACACATTGGAACAAACGGTTGTCGTGCCCTCGCCGGAAACGGAAGAAGTGAACAAGACGGCCCCTTTCTTCCCTTCCCCGAGTTTTATTTTGATATTGACCGCGATGGAATCAATCGCCTGATGCCACTGCAATGAACGGCCCGATTCTTTAGGAAAAATCTCTCCAGCCGCGGCTCTTCCTTCCGGGTGATGTTCGGTCTCAAAAAAAACAGGCCGTTTAGGAGATCCCTCTTCCTTCTGAGTCTCCCCCAAAGCCTTTCTTACCGCCCCCTCAACCAATTGTTGCAGGTCATCACCACGAAATCGCATCTCTTCCTTTAGTTCCATGGCTTTTTTTAACGCCTCTTCTTTTGTACTCAATTGGGCACTCCTGGGGTCAGATTTTTACTCACTTGATCCTTGATTCATTTTACTCAGCTTTTTCTCAGATAAAACCATCGGCAAATGAAGATTGCTCCCAAGATCGGCCACGGGCATCTTTATTTGATAGGCCGGAGAGACGTCTTTGGGACTCCACTGTTCCAGAGTCATTTCCCGGAAAAGGAAAGACCACAATCCTCCAACGGTCAATAACAGGCCCAAGACAACGACCATTTTTTTCCCCAATGATTTTTTGTCCGGAAAAAGAAAATTTTCCTCCCCTGCCGAAGAATCTTCTTCCCAACCACCATCTTGAAACCGTACCTCTTGGGCCTTAAAGGTCCCCGGGGAAACTGCAACCCCCAGTTCATCACTCCTCGGTATTCCCTGAATCTTTCCGGAGAACTTTTTTTCTTCTCCTCCTGCTTGTTTTTCAAACTCCTGAGACCCTTTTAAATCCTTATAGGCCTTCTGAACCAGCAGAGGATCGACCGTCCAGGATTCGGCCACATACGCTTCCATCAAACTAAAGTCGCATAGAACATTTATCAATCGAGGGATACCGCCGCTTAACCGGTAAATCAGACTTGCGGCCTCCGGGGTGAACCGCAAAACGGGCCTGGACTGAACACGCTCCAAGCGGAAAAGGATATACTCCTGGGTCTCTTTTTCGGACAAAGGCCCCAAATAAAAGCTTCCGGCAATCCTTTGTTTTAACTGCAACATATCGGGCCGTTGAATACGTTCCAAAAGTCCTGGCTGGCCCACAAAAACTATTTGAATCAATTTCTCTTTGGGGGTTTCAAGATTGGAAAGCATTCGAATCCCTTCCAGGACCGATGGGGTCAAGTTTTGGGCTTCGTCGACAATCAGGACTACTTTGCGATTCTGCCCGTAGGCCTCAATCAAGTATTGATTTAACGCCTTCAGAAGATCCCATTTTTGCTGTCCCTGGGAAGAAATCCCCAGTTCATCGACCACCTCTCTCAAAAACTCATGGAAATCCAAATTGGTATGAATAATATGAACTACGGTAACTTTCTCTTTATCCAAACGTTCCATGAGTGCCCGGCACAAGGTCGTCTTCCCGGTTCCTACCTCTCCCACCAGGACAGTAAACCCTTTTCCGTCTAAGATATTATATTCTAAATGGGCCAATCCCTCCCGGTGTTTCGCCGAAAGATATAAGAACTTAGGATTGGGGGTTTCGGCAAAAGGTTTTTCAGCCAATCCAAAGTACTTTTGATACATTTTTTCTCCTATTTCTCAGACGATCGGTTCATAAAAAGGATTATTTCAGTCCTGCGATTCATTTGCCTGCCTTTTGGGGTTTTATTACTGGATACGGATCGGGTGTCGGCAAATCCTTCCGTGGTCATACGATCTTTAGAAATTTGACCCGTCTCAAGAAAATACCCATAGACCGCCCGAGCTCGAGCCTGAGATAATTCCCAATTCGTCGGAAATTGTTTTTTCAATCTTCCCCGGATCGGCATAGAATCGGTATGACCCTCGATCCGAGCCAGATAGTCCGGATTCTCCCTTAAAATCTCTGTGATCTCATTGAGAACCGTCCGTCCTTCTTCCCTTAAATCTGCCTTTCCCGTATCAAACAGAACCCGATCCAAGCTAAATACACAATCCCCGTTGAGACGTTCCAGAACCTTGATCTCAAGATTTGGACATTTTTCCTTTAATCTGCCGGCTAATTCCGAACAATCTATTTTTGCTTTTTTTACCGGTGCCTGAGCAACATACAATTCCACCTTTTCTTCTATTTTCGCCTTTGGCTGAATACAAGTCCTGGCCCATTTAAAGAAGTTCACCCAGAAGACTTGGCTATCATAGACGGTGGGATCCAACCAATCCTTCTCGGTTTCAAAAAAAAGCCAGCCGAAGCCGTCAAAAATAATGCGGCCGGCCCCAAAATTTTGCCCTCCGAAGACTACTTGTCCTTCCTGGGTTTTCAATACGGGCATAATATTCCCCTCAAAAGCATAAAAGCTCGGGGTGATATTCGGGGTCCCCAACTGCAGGACTTCTACCCCTTCAGTTAGTCCCTGGACCGGCAAAATCAATCCATCCTTTTTGGTAATGAGCGTCGAGTTAGTGGAGACAAAAGCTTTTAGGCCAAAATAGTCGGCCCAGCTATCATTATATGGGACTTTAGCCCGGAGAGGATTAAAAAGGATCCAAAGGATATTGCCCTTGGCCACCCAGTCTTTCAAAATTTCTATTTGCTTTGTTTCCAGGAAACCTGACCCTATGGTACAGGCACTCTCCAATTGAATCAGGAAGGGCCTTTTTTGATTAGGCAGATCCCAAATAAAGTTGGTGTTTTCGCTGGAAAGCTTAATCCATTTAGGACATTGCGACAAGGCCAACTGCAGTCTTTCCGGCATGGCCGAAAAAGAAACAGAGGCAAAAATCAGCCCCACAAGGATTAGGACCAGGACAAATCCAGATATTCTTTTAGTAGTCATCGCCTCACCGGGATAAAAATGTTTTAATCGTTTTTTCCTGCTCTGCAGGACTCTTGGATAAAAAAATAAAAATAGCCGTTCGAAGAATTTCCGCCTTGGAGCGATTTATTGTTCTAGCCAATAGATTTAACCTCATTAATTGACTTTCCAATAAGGTGGTGGTGAATGGCCTTAAGTGGGAACTATCCATTTTTTGATAGGTATCTAATATTAATTGATTCTGATCTTGTTCACTCAAGACCAAAAAAAGGTTTAAAGAGGTGCGGATCCACTCCGACTTAGTTCGATGAAGAACAATTACGGCCTTCTGAAGGGAGTCCTTAAGACCTTTGGGTAATGAGGTAGAATACATCACTTTCTTTTCTCTGATTCTCGTTCTTTCCGGCTCCAAAAAAATTTTCATGGGCAACTGCTTAAAATATAAATCATTCAATACGTTGATATTTCATATTTTTTTTAATATTAGCTGTAAATATACCAAAGAAACTATCGGATGTCAAGAAAAAAATTAATGTCATTTATTTTTTTTTCTTGATATTTATTCTTATTATGTTATATTTAATGAAAATAAATAACTTTGTTTTGTTTTTTACTGGCAACTCATAAGAATATTATCTATATTCCATAATAATACCGGTGTGTAAGAAAGTTATTCCATTATTTAAGCTTTTTAAAGGAGGGAAAAATGAACAGCACGAGGGTTAAAATTAAATGGCCTGGCTTTATTGTTTTTGTTACAGGGGTTATTTTGGTCTCAACCACCTTTTCGGTTATGGGGCAAGAGGCAAAAAATCAAAAAATGCCTCCGGCATCGGAAACCGGGGTTCCAACAAGTTATATAAAATCCGACGACATAACCGCAAAATACCAAAAAATACCCGTGGTTGCCGGAATTCCGCTAGGGGCTCACCGATCCAAAATATCCAGGATTTTTTCAGAAAAAAACATCCAGCCTCAACAACAGACGGCTCCAATGGACACCTTCCCCCGACTTATAGGGGAAATATCCTTTATTAAAAAAGCTAATCTGTTTTACACTAAGGATCGTTTGAGCAAGCTCAATATTATTTTTGATGTCCCCATCGATTCCAAAACAACGGCCGGAGAGCCCCTCTTTGATTTTTATAGTGAACTTCGTAAAAACCTGATCGAAACCTACGGCCAACCGACCAATACCACCAGCTATGTTCATCCGAATTTTCATTATCAATTAGTTGCGTTAGAAACGGGAAATGCCTATTTTTTTGATTATTGGGAAAATGTGGATGACATGAAGGTATTGCTTTCCCTAAAAGGCCGGGGAGGGGAAATCGAACTTACCCTAACTTATCAATATCTGCCTCTTTTTGAAAAAAAGTAATTTTTAGGAGAGTTCTAAAATGGTCATTTCCAAAAGGGAATGAATCACCTGAGGATTAAAATGCTCATCCAAATTAGGGATGATCTTCTGTTCATGCAGTTTTCCCTCGATTTCTTTTTTGAGGACATTAAAAAAAGCCGTGACAATACGTTTCTCAAATTGGATATTAACGTTTTTTCTTATTTCTTTTAACGTCCCCTCGAAACTGAGGCGATGACGATAAGGACGCTGGCTGGTCATGGCATCAAAGGCATCGGCCAGGCTGATAATCTTGGCCCCTAGGGAAATTTGCTCCCCTTTCAAACCATCGGGATACCCTTGGCCGTCTAATTTTTCATGGTGCGACTTGGCCATGAGGGGCACGTCGGACCAAGGGAAGCGGATCGTCGACAATATCTGATACCCCGCCTTGGTATGTTCCATTATGGCTGCGAATTCTTTAGTCGTAAGGTGTTTTTTCTTATTGATGATATCCCGGTCAACAATAATCTTGCCGACATCATGAAGCAGTCCGGCCACATAAAACCCTTCCAGGACTTCACCCTTCAAACCTATTTCTTTCCCGATAGCCACCGCATACTGGGCCACCCGGTTGGAATGACCCCGGGTATAAGAATCCTTGGCATCAATCGCCGCGGCAAAGGCCCTGATGGTATCATCCCAAATAAAACGCAGATTCTCCACCATCTTTTGATTTTCTATTACCTTGACATTCAAGGCTTCGATCAAACGCTGGCTGTAAAGGGCATTGGCAATGTGGTGTCCGAGCAAGGTAAGGACGTTTTTATCCATGGATGAATAAGGGGCCTCATCCAATTTGGGCCCTAGACAAATCAGGCCTATCCATTCTCCCTTGACCTGTAAGGGAACACCCAGTATCACCTTTAAACGGGAAAAGAGCGGCAGATTGGCCTCGTAAAAGGTATGAATCTCCTTTTTCCGACTTCGAAAGAGAAAAATACCCGGATTCCCGCTTAGAAAGGCCTTAGTTTCAGGGGGAAGGAGCAAACAGGAAGGGTCGTCTTTCTTCAGACCTTTGGCGGCCAATAGGCTAAGCCGATCCTTTGTTTCCTGGAGGGCAAAAATTCCCCCCCGGGCCACGGAAAGGGTTCCTAAAATCATATGCAGGGAAGTCTGGATGGTAAGCTGAAAATTCCGGACCGAGGTAACTTCTTCCCCTAATTCAGAGAGGGTTGAAAAAATATAAAAGAGTTTTTGGTAATCCATTTAGGTCTTCTTTAAATAGGCTAAGGCCTCTGTATTGGAGGCAAAGGAAGCCGCATATTTTTTAATGCCCACCATCTCGAAAAGTTCCTCGTTGATCTTGGATAACGAGGTGAAACAGACTTTAAGGGCCTTTTCCCGGGTAGCATCCATAATCCCCACCAAAAAAGAGACTCCAATACTATTAATATAAGCGATTTTTCCAAAATCGATTATAAATTTTTTGAGGCCCTCTTTGACCGATATTTTAAACTGCTTTTCAACTTCCTCTCCACCTAAATCGTTCAGATAGCCTTGCAGTTTAAAAATGACCACATCCCCCCGGCGTTCTTGAGTTACCTTGAAATTTTTCATCTTTTCTCACACTCTCTTGTCGGATTTTTTTTAACCATATAAAGCCTGGTTCCGATATCGGCTTTTTCAAATCGGACTTCATCCATCAGCTCTTTGATTAAAGCCAAGCCCCGGCCTCTTTTCCGGGAAAGAGGATCCGCCTCTCGAACGAGCCTGGCCTGAACTTCAACCGGATCAAAGGCCTGGCCTCGATCTTCAACCACCACTTCGATGGTTTCCGGGCGAACCGTAAAATAAACCCGGATCTTTTTTTCAAAGCTTTGGCTGTGTTCCCCGGCATTGATACAGGCTTCGATAAGGGCCACCTTGACTTTCTCGATACTCGCCTCATCCAAGTCGGAATAAGTCGCTATCTGCTCCAAGGCACGAACGGCCACCAGTTCGGATTCCGAGTTTATCGGCAAGACCAAATTAAAATGCAAGGCATTTCCGTCCGCAGGGGAAGGCGCTTCTTCTTCTTGAAACTTGGAAAGAGTTTTTTCTATCCTTTTCCCCAACAGGTTAATGATCTGGTCCAGATTCTCCTGATAGAGGTATTTATGCACCAGCACTTCTGCCCAATCCCGGATGACCCTATTGTTCTCCAACCCGATATTTCCAAACCGTTCCCAAACAAGACCGGACCGTTCCAATAATCGAATCGACGGCTGAACCATTCCGGACGGCAGGTTTAAGGTCTTTTGTAAATCGGTCGAAGGGAGCATGAGCCCCTCTAATTTCAAAAGTTGATTCAAAATTTTGATCAGGTAACGCCCAGTTAGGGGATTTATTTTATTAGAACCATAAAGTCGGTCCTCAAATAACCGTCCCAATTCCCCTTGCCAGAGGGATTTCAGGTATAAGTTAACAAATCTTTGATGGCTTTCCAACCCGCTATCTTCCAAACGAGCATCCCGTAACAAGGATGTCAAAAATCCCGGGTTGGACTCCAAATAGAGAAACCAGGTTTTGCTCAAGTCTCGGGCTATCTTAACTTTAATGGTTTTTTCCAGAAGATGGGTCAGTTCTTCTTCTTCCTCAACCGGAAAAGGGCCTAATTCCATGACCGGTATATTCGGAGGTCCCAAAGAGGGAAGAAGATTTTTCAGCAAATAGGCAGGGGGCTCTCCTGAAAAAAGATGTGGGGCCCAGGAGGAAGCAATCGCTTCCCTCCACAAACCGGCAATGCCCTTTCCGGTTATAGTGAGGGTCTCAACGGCTTGAACATGATCAATCATCATCCAGATGGGCTTGTTACCGGCCTGGGCGATACGTCTGGGGGCGGTCAAAGCATTTAACAATCCTTTTCGGTCATCTTTGAGTTTGACAGCCCTCTTGTGACTTAACATAACTTCGTCAATAATGCCTTTCCCCTGTCTCTCAGCTTCGCTTTGAAGCTCGGAGAATGAAAACGGAACCTGCTTCCGGGCTGAGATTCCCTCTTTTTGACCAAATAAAAGTACTTGGCTGAGTACGGAAACCAGATATTCTTCGGAAAAATCCAACAGATCAACATAGTCCCGGGAAAAAGAGAAATAAACAGGAATGACTCCCTCTTGACCCCAAAACAGGATTTCCTTCAGCTCCTTTAACAGGGCTGATTTCCCTCTTCCCCAAGGGGAAAATAAAAACAAATCCTCCCCCCCACCCTGGGCGATTTCCTCAGCCTTTTGTTTAAGATGGGCAAGCTCGGAATGACGATTAATAAAAGGTCTCTCTTCTATTTTCAACGGCTAAGCTCCATCCCTTTTTTTCTCCAATTCATGGATTCTCAAAGCAACCTCATTGGAACAACCGCCGTTTTTTTCTCTAAATTCCTCTAAGATTCTGAGGGCCTGATCGATTGACCCCTTTTTTTCAAAGAGAACCGAGGCCAACAGAAAGGCCTTTTCAAACCCTGGATTTTTTTCCATGGCATAATTAAGACAAGACATGGCCGCGTCCCAATCTTTCTCCACAAGATAAATCTCGGCCAAATTTACGGACAGATCAGGGAACTGGATGCCTTGTTGCATTAAGATCTCCAACTCGTTTTTGGCCCTCTCCGGCATTTGAACTTTCAGGAAAATTTGATAAAGATGGACTCGAGCCTTGGAAAACAGAGGGTTGATTTCCAGGGCCTTAGTCAAGGCCAAAATAGCCTTATCCCAAGCCTCCATTTGGTCATAAATCTTTCCCAATTGAAAATGTAAATCAGCATAATGCGGTGTTTCAGCGACAGCCTCTTCATAAAGTTGAACCAGGGTGATCAGTAAGGGGCGATCCCATTTGGACCCGAACTTCTCCATTATTTCGAAATAATCCGGGATAATAGGCAGGTGTTGGGGAAAAACCTGTAACATTTCTTCCAGATAACCCTCTTGCAGGGGATTGAGTTGTGCCAGGATGGCCGCGTTATCCTCGTTTGGTTTTATTTCCTTTCTTTTGTTTAAGTAGTCTAAAATATTTTTAGCAAACGCCTGTTTTGGTTCTTCCAAATCAAGATCCAGGGCCCTTTGAATGGCTTTCTCCGCCGCCTCAGGATCATTATTCCTTAAAGATAAAATCCCCGAAATAAAATGAGCATTAGAATAATTTTTATTTATTTCCAGGGCCTTCATGATACTCTCCCGGGCCCCTTTCCAATTTTTTTGAGCCGCCTGGATCACCCCAATATTATAATAAAGATCGGGGTAGTTTGGTTTCTCTTTGGTAATTTCTTTGAGTTTCTCCAGCGCTGATTTATAGTCCCCCTGGGCGGCCTCAATTAACGACAACTCTATCTTGGCCTGAAGATAAAAAGGATTTAAATCAACGGCCTGTGAAAAAGCCTTTTGGGCCTCCTTAAATTGTCTCTGATGGGCATAAACCACTCCCAGATGATAATGCAAATCAGCAAATTTTGGATTCAAGCCAATCAAGCGCCGAATTTCTTCCAGGGCCTCATCATATTTTTTTAAATTATACAAAACAATAGCCACTTTATAACGCAAGGAAAGAAGTTCAGGGGCTAACTCCAGGACCCTGGAAAAAGCGGACATGGCCTTGGGGTATTTCTTCCAGTTGTTGTAGGCGATGCCCAAATAATTATAAATTTCAAAATGGTTCGGATTAAATTCCAGGGCCTGGTTAAAGTGGTCAATGGCCTCTGAGAAATCCCCTTTATGCAAGAAGAGCAACCCAAGGTTCCGGTGAATTAATCCGCTGTAAAAAGAGGCCAGATTAAAATGCAAGCTGGTTTCATTCTGACCGTGAGCGACTATTTTTTCAAATATTTCCAGAGCTTCAGGGAAAAACCCCCGATTGTAGAGCTGGATCCCTTCTTCATACAGGGCATGCTTTCCCAAGGTAACAATTTTCTTTAACGTTTTCTTTAATTCCATAAATGACCTCAAATGACCTCGGTTGTCCATTACATCGCACCTCGACCGGAAAGCACTGCCGGGATGGTGCGGATTAAAATCTTTAGGTCCAACATTAAAGACCAATGATCAATATAATTTAAATCCAGTTTCATCCATTCGTCAAAATTGATATTGTTTCGACCGCTGATTTGCCAAATACAGGTGATCCCCGGCTTAACACTCAATCTTCTCCTTTGCCACCGTTCATAAAGAGCCACTTCACCGGGAACTGGAGGTCTCGGGCCAACCAGACTGATGTCTCCTTTGAAGACGTTGATGAGTTGGGGTAATTCATCCAAACTGGTCTTCCGGAGCCAGGAGCCGACTCGGGTGATTCGGGGATCGTTGGTTATTTTAAAAACCGGACCGGACATTTCATTTAAGTTTCTCAACTCTTCCTGCATAGTTTCGGCTTGTTGAACCATAGATCGAAATTTAATCAGAGAAAACATCCTCCCATTAAGGCCGCACCGCTTTTGGAAAAAAAAGACAGGCCCTTTGGAATCCCATTTGATCAGTATAGCGATTAAAATAAAAAGCGGTGAAAAAAAGATCAGGGCCAGAAGCGATAAGCTGAAGTCCATCAGCCTCTTAATAAAAAGAGTCCCGCTTTCGGTTGGGCTGAAAACAAAACTTAGCAAAGGAGTGCCACCCAGTTTCCGGAAATGAAGCTGGGCTACCTTGAGAGTCGGCCATTGGGGCACCATCGTCAGACGAATGCCCATATCTTCACAAACGCCGGCTACCAGATCCATCGTCTCCCATAACTTCTGGAGAGAAAAGACAATGACTTCATCAACGGGGTTTTCCCTGACGACTTTTTCAATCTGATTAATGTTTCCCACAACTTTCAGATGATCATCGAATCTATCCAAATCTTCCGTTTGATCGGTCAAACAGCCGATAATTTTATAACCCAGTTCAGGATAATTTTCGACATGCCTGGCAAATCTTTTCGCTTCCAGATCCATTCCAATCAAGAGGAGTCTCTGAAAAGCAGTCTCCTTTTTTTTCACATTCCAGAAAGAAACCAGTATTTTTTTCTCGCAATAGAGCAACAAGACATTAATGCCCAGAAAGAAAATCATCTGAGCCCGGCTTGGAAAATATAATTTAGCCAAAAAGAAAAGGCCGAACAGGAATATTCCGCCACCTAAATGGGCCTTGATTAGAGCCCAGAGCAATAATCTGGGATTTCTTATTACAATGGGGTCATAGATAGATACCCGGTTCAGGGCCACCCACCAGATAAAAGGAATAATAACCAGGATCAGCACAAACTCATCAAAAGAACGCAGACCCCGCAGAGTGATCTCCGAACCAAAAAAGTGGACCGAATATCCGGCCAGGGAGTTAGCGAGGAGATATCCCAACGTAAAGCTCAAGATGGTGATCAGCAGGTCAATAACCCGATAGGATATCCTGGAGTACAATTCAGCCATAATGCAGTCGCCTTTTCTTTTTCATCCTCATCTACCAGCTTATCCCTTGGTAAGACCCTCTAAGGCCCCAATTTTCCGGAAAGGCCCGAACTAAATCGATGATTTCCTGATCGTCCCGAAGGGAATCTCTTAAAGACGAAACCTCTTGAATTTTTGAACCGATGACGATGACCTCGGCATGGGTCAGCAGCCCTTCTAAGTCCTGGGTAAGCAACTGACCCAGATGGGGGATGATGCGCTCAATAAAATCTTTATTGGTTCCGAAAAGATTGCCAAGGAATACCTGAGGATCGTAAATTCTGAGATCAAAACCCTTTCCCAGGAGGGTCTCGGCCAAAAGGACTAAAGGGCTTTCCCTTAGGTCATCCGTTCCTTCTTTGAAACTCAAGCCCAACAGACCCACCTTCTTCTTTTTTGTTTTAAGGATGAGGCGAAGTCCTTCTCGAAGTTGAGCTTCATTACTGGGCAGGATGGCCTGAAGCACAGGTAATTCGAGATCAAGGCTCTTGGCCATATAAAGCAAGGCCCGTGTATCCTTCGGCAGACAGGAGCCGCCAAAGGCAAAACCAGGTTTTAAATACATAGGAGAAATATTCAATTTGGTGTCTTGTATAAAAATATTCATGAGCGCATGACTGTCAACCTTTAAGGCCTGACAGACCTTCCCGATCTCGTTGGCAAAACAGATTTTTAAGGCATGAAAGACATTGTCTAAATATTTGACCAGTTCAGCCTCCCGGATCGAGGTCTTGATCACCGGAGCAGGAAGAGATTCATAAAGGGAAAGCAATGGGGGGTCATCATGAGAGGTTAAAAGCCCGATTACGGTCTTGGGGGGATTAAAAAAATCCCAAACCGAACTGCCTTCGCGTAAAAATTCCGGATTAAAACAGACCCCAAAATCTTTTCCTGCCGATTTCCCGGATTTTTCTTCAAGTATTGGGATCAGGGTCTGTTCGGTTGTTCCTGGCAACACGGTGCTTCTTAAGACAATCCAATGGAAAGTGGGCTTGGAAGATAAGTAGTCACCCATCTCCTCAAAAACCCGACGAACATACGTTAAGTCAATGGCTCCATTATCTTTTCCTGGAGTTCCCACACAAATCAGACTCAGATTGGTCCGGGCAAAAGCCCAAGCGCCATTATCGGTGGCCTTTAACCTTTGTGCTTTGGTTTGTTCAGGAATAATCCGAGCGACGTCTGCTTCCATAACCGGGGATTGCCCTTGCTCAATCATCCGGACCTTATTGGGATTGACATCCACCCCGATCACCTCATGGCCCAATTGGGCCAGGCAGGCTGCGCTGATGGTCCCTACATACCCCAAGCCGAAAACACTGATTTTCATAAAACCGCCATAGGGCCAAAACTGATTTTTTTCCTAACCATCTTACCAAGCCTTACGGACTGTCTTTATCATATTCTATCGACTAATACAACTGGTTCTCAACTATTTGTTAATATATCCGTTGGGCACACCCAAGAACTAAAATATCCCTTGACAGGCAATCCTCATTTTTTTAAAGTTGATCAATGCCTAATTTACTATAATTATTTAAAAAAAGTAGTAAGGGTAAAAGAAATAGGAACATCTCTTTTTGTTAAAACCCCCGTTCTATTTACCTCTGATTTTAGACTCGGTAGTCTTAACTTCCTTCGGACAATTGTTTTTAAAAAAGGTATGATGATTATAGATCATCAACATCAACAAGCTTCCCTGTGGAAGTTGATGGGCTATGATTTTGGCAATGGTTAAGTCTTCCTCGGATTTTTGTCTTTTGGGGCCGGAGCTGTTTTTTGGTTTGCTGTTCTGGCCAAGGAGGAGGTCAATTTGTTTATCCTCTTTCCAGTCTAGGCTACATCATCGTCCTGATAGGTTCCCTCCTTTTATTCCAAGAGCACATTTCCCCATCCCGGATTATTGGAATTCTACTTCTTATAGCCGGGGTTTTTTTATTGAATAAAGCCGCAGAATCAGCTTGATTCTCTTCAAATGTGGTGAAGAACATCCCACCGTCTCTCGGAGAAATTTTAAGTGATTTATAAAGGTTAAATAATTTCAAAAAATTTGTTTGGACAACATCTTCAATAAATAATAATATCACTAACAACTCGGATTTTTTGAACAACAAATCATGATGGACCCATAAAAAGTCCGTCAGCCGACCGAGGCAGATCAGGTTCCGGTCTGACCGGAGAAACCTGTAAAAAAAAATAACCCAGAGTGCATAAACTCGTTGTTTCTTGATGATGGTATAGACCAAAGGAGAAAATGGACAATCGGGTGAGAGAATTATTATTCCGGCAAGTTGGCCGGGAACCGTTTGCTGAAAAGTTCGGATTGAAACTAGTCGATCTTGAGGAAGGATATTCCAAGGTAACGATGATCTTTACGCCGGATATGGAAAACATCTTCGGTATGGCCCACGGCGGAGCCGTTTTCGCCTTGATTGATGAGGCCTTTCAAACGGCCTGTAATACCTATGGTACGGTGGCCTTAGCCTTAAATGTAAATATCACCTTTATTGCTTCCCCTGCTCCCGGGAATCAACTGACGGCCGTGGCCAAAGAATTCAGCCGGACTGCAAAGACGGCTAATTACGACATCAAGGTGAAAGACGAACAAGGGAATTTGATCGCTTCCTGTCAGGCCCTGGCTTACCGCAAAGGGAAGCCGTTGCCTTTTCTTGAACCTTAACCAACCCAAATACTTTTCCCCGGCCACTAATTTCTGATTGACTGGATAAAGCAATTTCGGTACTATGTTAGCCCTATGTATCATTAAATAGTTTAGTAACCCTTTGAGCAGGAAAAATTAAAATTAAAAATCAAAAGGAAAACAAGCCATGCAGGAACCTCAAAAAATCATCGAATCAGCTTTAAAGGAAGGCAGAAGGACTCTATCGGAGTATGAATCTAAACTTGTTCTTACCCATTACCAGATCCCAATCGCCAAAGAGAAACTATGTAAAGATTTAAAAGATCTCAAGGAAGCTGCCCGGGAAATCGGATTTCCCCTGGTCCTAAAAGGGAATGCTCCGGATATTACCCACAAAACCGAAAAAGACCTTATCCGGCTGGATATCCGAAATGAAGCGGAAGCCGGGCAGGCCTTTAATGAAATCATGGGACGAATGAACGGGAGTTCAAAAACTGTTTTGGTCCAGGAAATGGTCAAGGGAAAACGCGAATTTTTGGCCGGTCTGACACGGGATCCTCAATTCGGACCTTGTGTTCTATTTGGTCTTGGAGGGATATTTACCGAAGTCCTTAAAGACGTTTCTTTTCGGGTTGCTCCATTCGACCGGAAAGAAGCCCTGGAAATGATGGGAGAAACCAAGGCTCACAAACTATTAGATGGTATCCGGGGCATGGAGGCCGTGGATAAAAATAGTTTGGCCGACATCCTCGTCCAACTCGGACAAATCGGATTAGAGCAGGAAAAAATTAAAGAAATCGATATTAATCCGCTGATCATATCGGGAGCCAGACCCGTTGCCGTTGACGCCTTGATCGTCTTAATCGCTTAAAAGCTGAATTTGGAGGCCCCCTGTTCCTTGAGTGCAGGGGGTCTCCTTAAGTAAAATCACATATGATCTCGAATGATCTGAATCAGCCTTCGGATCTCCGCTGAGCTTAATTGCCCTTCTTTTTTAAAGATCAATTTTCCTTTTTTATCAAAAGCAAGAACATCACTGCTGTCATCGGCAATCTTCCAGGCGTTAACCAGCACCTTTTTGTAATCCCGCACATAAGTGGTCTTGGGATACCGTTCCTGTTTTTCTTTCAGGGCAATATTAATCGCGAAATTTGGCATCCAGGTTGCCGCCATGTTGATGATCCCAAAGAAATGACACTTATCATCAGGAAAATTTTCTTTGTCCAAAGCATCGCTGGCAGGGTTATTGGTATCCTTTTCGTCAGGATCGACATAAAAAAGGACATAGACCTTTCCCTGCAACTCTTCACTTCTCCAAGGCTTTCCATCCAACCGCCCCCCTAATTTTTCCTTCAATTCCACTTTTGGGGGGACTTCACCGATCTCTATGGCTTGGGCTGTTTGGTTTATTAGAAAGACTCCTAAAACAACCAACATGATTTTGATGAGGTCCTTCATTATTATGCCTCCTTACTTTTGAAGGATTTGTAAAAAATAGTATACAGTGTCCAGGGACTGAGAGGTCCCAACTTTTTGCGAGATCCTTGGTTTTAACTTCCGATATTGCTATATTCCTTGTCGAGATAATTCTCATAAGGTCTTAACCTGACGATGGTGGCACCCCAGCCGCCGGCATCTTCACCGGCCTGCTGAAAAGAGCTCACTTCAGGAATTCGTTGAAGAATGGCCTGGACGGTTCGCCTCAAGGTTCCGCTGCCTTTTCCGTGGATAATACGCACCTGAAAGATTCCCCGCTGGCGGCAGAGCGATAAATATTCAGGAATAAGATCCTTGAGTTCGATGGGTCGAAAGGTGTGAAGGTCCAGGATGCCGTCAACAGGATATTCAATCGGTTCGTTTTGCTCCATGATCAATCAAAGAATAAAGGCAGACGGTCGGCCACCAGAAATCCCTTCAGGGTGGGAATTAGGTGATTATCTGAGATTGATATCCATCCGTTTTCAACCAGTCTTGGCAGCATTTTTTTTACCTCCTTTTTTTCCCCCAAACAACGGAGATCCAACCCGGCCTTTGTCCGTAATCCCAGACTGATGACTTCCATTTGCATCTGGTCTTGAGTTAAGGCTTCCTGCTCCTCTATCGGGAGTCTTCCTTCTTCCAAAGCCCGGCAGTATCGGTTAAGAGACCGGACGTTCCACCAACGGCGGTTTTCCTGAAAGGAATGGGCCGAAGGTCCCAATCCCAGATAGGGCCGTCTCTGCCAGTATTTTTGATTGTGCCTTGAAAAATAGGTTTCTTGTCGAGCAAAATTGGAAATTTCATAGTGGATATAACCGTGATCTTCTAAAAATTGAGAGGTAGTCAGAAAAAATACTTCTTCGTCCGCCTCGCTTATCTGCTGAAGGCGTCCCTTTTTTTTCATCCCCCAGAATAAGGTTCCCTTGGCAATGGTCAATTGATAACAAGACAGGTGTTCGGGCTGGAAAGCCAGGGCCTTATTCAGACTGGCCAGCCATTGCTCCTTCGTTTGCTCAGGAAGACCGTAGATAAGGTCAATGCCAAGATTCTTAAAGCCGTCTTCGCGAATCCAGCTGAGGGTTTTTTCTGATTCATTAACTGTATGCCGTCTTCTTAAAAATGACAACTCCCGATCGTCAAAGGATTGAACCCCCAGGCTGATCCGATTGATACCCAAATTGCGATACATTCTTAACTTAGAGGGATTCAAATCATTGGGATTAGCTTCGATGGTGATTTCCGAATCGGAATCAAAATGAAAATGACTCTGGATCATCTCTACCAGGTTTTCGATCTGACCCTCGGATAGTCTCGACGGACTTCCACCCCCCAAATAGAGGGTATCAAAGGAGGAGAAACGGCCCTTGTAAAAATTCACTTCTTTTTCGAGTGCCGCTATCCATTGTGGAATCAAGGAACGATCGGTGTGGGAATAAAAATCACAGTAGGGGCATTTACTCAGACAAAAGGGAACATGGATATAAAGACCAGCCAATACGTTATTGCTCATTTTGGACTCACAAGAAGAATGGCGCGCTCCGCCAAGGTTAATTTCTTATTTCAAAAATATTTGATTCTCCAGAGAATGTCAAGATGTCTCTTGGGTGACGACTTCATAAATGGTTATCATTGAATGTGCGTTTGCAATAGTAAGTAGGCTTTGAGGTGTGTTTAAAAAAGAAGGGCCGTCCCTTACCCTAAAGGAAAGGCCGGTGGTTATATAAGCCGATCAGGTCTTTTTTCTCTTGACAGGAACCTTATCGGATGTCCCGGATTCCGTATTAGGTTTTAGAAATCCTATCCTTTTTTGAAAGTTACATTTAATCCAACCCAGCTACCCTATTCTTTTCGGAAACTGGATCTTCGTACTCCCTGCGGATCGATAGTATCTCTTCGTGGATTGAGAAGAAAGCATCGGAAACCTCCGGATCAAAATGGGTCCCCTTGCCCTTTTTCAAGATTTCCATTGACTGATCGATTGGAAAGGCTTTTTTGTAGGGTCGATCGGTAGTCAGGGCATCAAAAACATCAACAATCGCTGAGATTCGTCCCCAGAGAGGAATATTGGAACCCTTTAATCCATTGGGATATCCGGATCCATCCCATTTTTCATGATGAGCCAGCGCGATCTGTTCGGCCATCTGAATGACGTCCGAGTCCGAATTGGAAAGGATTCTTCCCCCGATGACGGTATGCATCTTCATGATTTTCCATTCCTCGTCATTCAGCGATCCCGATTTGAGCAGAATCCGGTCCGGAATACCGATCTTGCCGATATCATGCATCGGTGCGGCATAGAGAATGCCCTCGATGTCTTGGGGCGGGAGCACCATGACCCTGGCAACGGCGGTGGAATAGTATCCGATCCTCTTAATATGGCCCCCCGTTTCTTCATCTTTGCTTTCGACCGCCTGTGCAAGGCGAAATGTAGTATCGAGTGAGGCCTGTTTGATCTTTTCTGATGCGCTTTTTAACTCTTCAAAAGCCTGACGCAGTTGCTGCGTCCTTCTGTCAACTTCGGCCTCGAGGATTTTCTGATGGCTGATCATGTAATCATTGAACATCTTGACCTTCAAAAGCGACTGAACCCTGGCCCGAAGCTCGACCTGATCGATTGGCTTTGATAAAAAATCATCCGCTCCCGCCTCAAGGGCCGCAACCCGGTTTTCCACCTCAGCAAAGGAAGAGATCACGACGATCGGAATAATTTTCGTTTTATCCGCCTGTTTCAAACGGCGGGCAACTTCGTACCCGTCCATTCTGGGTAAATTGAGGTCGAGTAATATCAGGTCTGGAGGAGAAGTTTCGACTTTCTCCAAACCGTTGATCCCGTCAAAGGCGGTTTCTACGTTGTATCCCAGCCGGGTGAGGATCGTGGCCAGCAAACGGTTGGTCATCGGATCGTCTTCAACGACAAGAATCTGACTGGCTGTTTCCATATCTTCACTCTTCCACTATGGATGATCGAATTAAAGAAGATAACGGGGCGGACGGTTACTGCTGACCCTCAGTGATTCGCGGAAATTTAAGCAGAAAGGCGGCCCCTCCCTCCGCACCCTTGGGTTCCACCGTGATCTCCCCCCCATGGGCGATAACCAGATTGCGGACGGTGGCTAATCCCAACCCAGTTCCTGTTCTCTTTTTCCCGGTGACAAAGGCCTCAAATAGATTCGTCACCATTTCCTTCGCAATTCCGGGACCATCGTCCGCAATCCGCACAGAGACCGAGCGTTCATCGCAGCTGGTCGTGATCCAGATGTGTTTACCGTTTGGATTCTGATCACCGGACCAAATTGCCTCCTGGGCGTTCCGAATCAGATTTTCGATCACTCGCAACATCCGGTCGTTATCGAGCCGGACAAGCAGGTTCGTACCTGATTCATGTTTTAAAATTAATTCGAGTCCCATGGCCGCTAACTTTTGTTGCAAAGGCGGACAAACCATCTCCAGGTAAACCGCCAAGTCGGTGGGTACGAGATTCAGGTCCGAGGAGCTGCCGCGGGCAAAATCGAGCACCTCCGCAATCATCCGGTTCAGTCGATTGGCTTCGCTAACTACAGGTTCCAGGTCATGAATCACCATATCAGTCCCTTTGCCGCTTAGGACATCCTGCCTGGAGATCTCAGCAAACCCGATGATTGCCGAAAGTGGGTTTTTCAAATCGTGAACGATAGCACTGGTCATCTGGCCAATGGCGGCCAATCGGCTATCTCGTTCACTCAAATTCCGTTCCAAACGATGCGTACGCAGTTGTGCCGAAACTCTGGCCTTCAGTTCCCGGATTTCAAAAGGTTTAGCCAGGTAATCGTTGGCGCCGACCTCCAGACCCTCAACGACATTCTCACCGCCGGATTTAGAGGTAGCCAGAATTACCGGTGTCTGAGATAATGAGGGGTCTTTTCTGATCTCACGGGTGAATTCGTACCCGTCCATCCGGGGCATCATGATATCCGACACGATCAGATCCGGTACCCACCGTCTGGCCAATTCAAGACCTTCCATACCATCCTTGGCCATCTCCACCCGGTAGTCGGCCGCAAGATTGCCGGCAATGAAGGTGCGCAGGTCTGGGTTGTCATCAACCACTAATACCTTCTGAGCGTCCGGTGGTGCCGATTGCCTGATTCTCTCCGTTGCCTCCTCGTGGTTCCCGAGGCGGGCACCGATAACATCAGCCAGGAGCGTTTCCTTGTGGCTCTCTGATTTTTCCTCGGAGGGATTACTGATCATAGCGACGGTCCTGGCATAGGATATCTGATCCTCGCGCCGGCGACTGACGATCCGACGTCGCTCCAATACCTTGGAATCTGGTCGCTTAGGAAGCTCAATGCGGAAGGTTGTTCCCTGGCCAAGCTTTGACCGGACCGTCACTTTGCCCGCATGGATCTTAGCCAACTGTTTGACCATGGCCAAACCGAGGCCGGTTCCCCCTTGACGTCTGTTCATCTTGTCATCAACTTGAATGAACCGCTCAAAAATAGCCTCAAGTTTGTCCTCCGGGATACCGATGCCAGTGTCTTCGACTTCAAACCAGATAATTTCATCCTCCTCTGCGGTCCTTATCGTAATCCGGCCGCCTTCAGGAGTAAATTTGATTGCGTTGGACAGCAGATTGGCCGCCATCGTCTCGACCTTGTCCACATCAAGGATTGTGTCTTCCATGTGGTCCGTCCCCTCCAAGACCAAATCGATCTTCCGGTTCTGCAGGTGAGGTCTGGCCGCAATCGACAGGTCCTGTAGGATCTTGCCCAAGTTATTGTAGGCGTACTTGCCCTCAAGCTTACCGGCGTCGATTTTAGCGAAGTCGAGTAAGGTATTGACCTGACGTAACAGTCTCCGGGCATTGGCCTCCATCGCCTCAAGCATGGGTCGTGGGTCCTGATCCTGCTTCCCCTGGAGAATCGCCTCCAGAGGTCCAAGAATCAGTGTCAGCGGGCTGCGAAGCTCATGGCTGACATTGGAGAAAAACCGCATTTTGGCCTGGTCAAGTTCCTTGAGGTCCTCATTGGCTTTTTCGATCTGCATTCGCAATTTTAGATCACTGCGCCGGTTATTTTCCCTCCTTATGGTTGCGAATATCGTAGCGACCACAGCTCCGGATATAAAGAAGAACGGGAAAATGGCCTTGTTAACCCTAACCGATTCGGGTGGCCCGAAAAAGGCATTTATCGCAAAGTAACTCACCACAGTCATCAGTCCGCTAATAACGGTCTCCGGCATGCCCAAAGGAATAAACAGACAGAGAACGAAAATAACGACCACAATGCCGATATAATAGCTGCTGTCAAACCCGCCGATATAAGTGGTCATGATGGAGATCGACAGGGTTGTCACATAAAACTCCCATATAGAAAGAATTCCCGCAATCTTTGACCCGAATTTGGAGGAAAGTACCGCGATACCAATCAAATAGTTGAGAACCACAAAGAGCCGCAGCCCCAGAAAAGTCAGGTGGTGTTCAGGTGAGGCGATGATGTCAAGACCATAGAAACTCGCCCAAAGGAAACAACCCAGGATCAAGATGTAACGAACGCCAGACTGGAGCTGCTCTCGCCCTTCTTTTTTTAGACGCTCCAGGAAAATGGGGTCTTGTTCGATTTTTTTACTGCCTGTATCGTTCATACTTTTTTTCTCGGCAATAAGGATGATTGCAGTGGAGTGTAGTCAAGAGATCCTTTAACTTTGATATTAATAAAATTCTAACGGTAGAGATTTTCGCCTCCTATTCCCGCTCCTTCTTTGATATTTTTAAAAAAAATATGATCTCCGAAGGCTCCCATATTGTTTCTATTCTGTAATCATCGCCAAATACTTTTCTCGTCAATTCCATAAACTCCAGATAATTTCTAGGTATAAAATTCCAGTCAGCATACCAGTTATGGGGGATAGGTTCATATCTATCTTTATCCTTATGAGCAATCACCAAACATCCATTGTTAGCCATTACCTTTTTACAGAATTCATAAAAAATAAGCAGTATTTTATCGGGCAGATAATCGGCTAATCCAATGCTATATAAAAGGTTATATCCAATAAATTTATTCACATACTTTTCATTACCGGGTCTTAATCTCAAAATATTTTCTTCTATCAAATCCAATTCTGCCCACTTAGGTTTCACTTTCATCAAACTGGCCCTGGTATAATCCAAAGCCTCTTTATCATGGTCAATCAAAGAAAATATGACTTTCCCTTGGCATTCCATCTTTTTTTCAAACAATTCTTTGATTTCTCTGCTAGAACCGCAGGCAGCATTCATTATTTTTAGCGTTTCATTGATTTTTACTTTTTTAATCTGCTCTTTTAATATTTTTCCCATCCCTTTTTTCCTATTTCGTACTGCCACAGCATATGCATCATCCAAAAAATATCTATCTATACCTTGTCCAATTTTCTTAGATATTAGTTTATTGTTATAAACAATTTCTATCATTTTGTAATCACCCGGATACCCTCTTGGCTTCGTGAGAGCATGAGTCATCAATTCACTCTGATATATCCAACATCCTATGGTCTGCCTGAAAATCTCTTTAATTTTTGACAGAATCTTTCTATCTTGTATATCATTAAAAAGCAAATTGCCTTTTTCCACAATTTGGTTTATCAATTCTCTTACAACGTTCTTGGCTTCTTCCTTTTCTAAAAATCCCCTCAAAATCGCTTTCTCATTTTTTGAATATTGTCTTGCAAAGGTATTAACGTCATTTTCAAAAAAACCAATTATTTTTTGTTTTAAAATTTCATTTAGATTCATTTTTTCAATTTGCGGTCTTACAATTTGTCTTATATATTCTTTACTCATCCAAAGCATTTTTTCTAGCGCAATTATTTTATCTTTTTCGGTGTTTATCATTAACCCGCAACGATACTTGTTCGTCAAATCATCTTTTTTTTGCCACACTACAGTTGATTGTATTTTTAATTTATCTCCGTCAATATTAAACAAAATATCAAGCACTGCTCCTTTTGAACCTAAAAAATTCTCACTCTCGATATATATTCCACGGTTACCCATATTAAGTACTTCTGCTTCAACTTTTTTATTTTTGCCGAAACTTTTTATTTGCGCATTAAAATTGCCAAAAATTCTAGGCGTATTTCTTCTATTTATTATCCTTCGATCCATAGAGTTTTTTCTTAGGTTTTCTCCAGGTTCGTTATGCGCAAACATTCGTCTTTCTCTATAACTTCTTCTTTCAAGCAACTTATCCATAATAATAAATTCTTCTGAGGGGGAGGTGTTCATTTCAGCGATCGCAGATCCTTCAATCGGTGAGTCTTTAAAAAAAGGAACAGACGCGATGGCCTTGCGCCTGTATGAACTACTTTCCTTCTTACTGCCTAACCAAGGCGTTGAAAGATCTTTAGAACGTTGGTTCACTATACTGTTCTCCTTTCATCATACCGGCAGATCGAGAATTCGAGCGCACAACTTTCATTCAAACTTTCAAAAACTAAACCTGGACCATTGTTGACAAATGCCTTCCAACCTCAAGGATATCAATTATTCTTGTAACGGGAATGATCCCCATACACTGAGGACAGATCCCGAGCCTCCTTAGCCGACCACATAAAAATACTAATCCGAATCCTATTCCTAAAGTAAAATCCCCCCTGCTCCCGCTTGGGGCATGACGACTTATCTTTAGTCCATATTTTTTAATAAATTCAAGGAGTAACTCTGACTCTTTACAATAATCCTTTTAATTTATATCCTACTTTATAAGATTTGTCAATATATTGTATGTTAATTATTCTTTTACCACAATATCTTGGGGAAATCGGCTTTCTGCTGCCTTAAATTTTCCCATAGCTAATCATTTATGCTTTCGACTTTTTATACCATTTTCCCCTTTGTTGATTATTTTTAACAGCCTTGCAAGCTGGAAGTTAAGAACCCAAATCTCCCACCTCCTGGTCAACGATTATCCATGGGAAAGCTGTATGATTTCCCAAAATAATAAATTACTTTTTCAGGAAGAAGTAATGAAAAAAATTGGCAGATGCTTGTGACTTTTTCTAACAGTTTGCGGAAAAACTCATAATTTACAGGTTTCTCAAAAAGGCCCAGATACAAGGCGCCCGAAATTCTGAGGAATGAGGCGTACATAGAAGTACGTCGCAATGACGAAGAATGAGGGCAACGCAGTAGACGGGCCTTTTTCAGCAACCTGTTAATCCGTATCTGACTTTAATACGGCCACGAAGGCGCCCTGGGGGATTTCGACCGCGCCGACCATCTTCATCCGTTGTTTGCCTTTTTTCTGCTTCTCCAGAAGCTTTCGCTTCCGGGTAATGTCCCCGCCGTAACATTTGGCGGTGACGTCTTTTCGAAAGGCCGAGATGGTCGAGCGGGCGATAATGGCGCCGCCGATGGCCCCCTGGATGGGGATCTTGAACATCTGCCTGGGGATTTCTTCTTTAAGCCGGTCGCAGATCTGGACCGCCCGGGCCCGGGCGCGATCGCGATGGACCATCAGGGAAAGGGCATCCACCTTCTAGCTGTTGACCAGGATATCCAGTTTCACCAGATCGCTTTCTCGATAGCCGATCAGCTCGTAATCAAAAGAGCCGTATCCGCGGGTCAGGCTTTTTAGCTTGTCGTAAAAATCATAAATCACCTCGGCCAAAGGTAGGTCATATTTAAGTTCCACCCGGCCCGGTGTGGGGTAATGCATCTGGGGATTCAATCCCCGACGTTCCCGGCAGAGATTCATGATATTGCCTAAATAAGTATCGGGGATCAAAATCGTGGCCCGGATAAAGGGTTCCTCAGAGTAGTCTATGGTCATGGGATCGGGATAATATTGGGGGTTATCGACAATGACCGTCTCCCCGTCCTTGAGATGATAGCGGTACTGGACGCTGGGCACGGTCATAATGATGGCTTGGTTATATTCCCGCTCCAGGCGCTCCTGAACGATTTCCAGATGCAACAACCCCAGGAAGCCGCAGCGAAACCCCTGACCCAGGGCCGCGGAAGAATCTTTTTGATAGATCAGGGCGGCATCGTTGAGCTTGTACTTTTCCAGGGCCTCGGACAGAGACTGATAGTCCTCAGATGAAATGGGATAGATGGAGGAAAAGACCACGGGCTTGACTTCTTTGAAACCATGTAACGGCGTCGGGGCCGGATTGGTATCCAGGGTTATCGTATCTCCAATACGGGTGTCGCTGACAGTTTTGATGCCGGCGATAATATAACCCACCTCGCCGGCCGATAGTTCCTTTCGAGATTCGCGCGTCAACCGAAAAAATCCTACCTCTTCCACCAGGTAGGTAGCGCCGTTGGACATGAGACGAATCGTATCCCCGGCACGAACCGATCCGTTGAAGACCCGGCAACTGATAATGGTCCCGCGAAAAGGGTCATAATGGGCATCAAAGATCAAAGCGGTCAAGGGGGCATCCTGACTCCCTTTGGGCGCAGGAATCCGCTCGGTAATGGCCTCCAGAATCTCCTCGATCCCGATCCCTTCCTTGGCCGAACACAGCAGGGCCGATTCGGAATCCAGGCCCAGATCGTTTTCAATCTCTTCCTTGACCCGTTCAATATCGGCCGAAGGCAGATCAATTTTGTTAATGACCGGGATGAGGGTCAGATCCTGGTCTACGGCGGCGTACATATTGGCCAAGGTCTGAGCCTGCACTCCCTGAGCGGCATCGATCAAAAGCAAGACCCCTTCGCAGGAGGCCAAGGCCCGGGAGACCTCATAGGAAAAATCCACATGTCCGGGTGTGTCGATCAGGTTCAGGTCGAATTCTTCTCCTTTTTTGTTGGTATAAGGCAGGGTGATGGTGTTGCTCTTAATGGTGATGCCCCGTTCCCGTTCGATGTCCATGGTATCCAGAATCTGATCCCGGAACTGCCGCTGGTCCACCAGCCCGGCGTATTGGATCAGACGATCAGCCAGTGTGGATTTGCCGTGATCAATATGGGCGATAATGCTGAAATTGCGTATCTGTTTCATAAATTGAAAAAGGGGTTAAGGATTCGAGGATTCAAGGGGCCAAGGGTTCGAGAGTTTTTACTTCCACGCTTTTCACTCCGCCCTGCGGTCCTTGAATCCTTGACCCCTCGAACCCTGATTTTTATGGTTTTAACAGCTTGAAACCCAAAGCCGGCTCCAACTTGCGAACCGCCGTGGTCTCCAGGAGTTCTATCAGAACCACCTCGGCCACCTGCCAAATCTTAACCCCGTTGCGGACACAGCCGGTTATAGTGGAATTCAGACGCCCTGCAGCCACATGCATGTGAAGGAGCGGAGTTCCTTCTTTATCAGGGAAGAGGGTACCGGTCCCAAAGATTTCATGGACGTCTGCCAGTTCATGGGTCATGGGATTCACCGGACTGGCCCGCCCATCTTCCGGCCCGACCACTAAACGGCTTTGACGGTCCGCGCCACCGAGGGCAATCATGTAAGCAGCCTTAATCTCTTGTTCGACGGCAAAACGTTCAATGGTCTCGTGAAGGATCTCCCCGTCTTCCAGTCGAATGATAAAAATACGTCCCTGCCTGGCTTGTAAATATTTCATAGTAAAACCTCAAGGATAATAATTGTGGGAGAACTCAAAAATGAAGAACCACCATAAAAGAAGATACTAAGAATCCGAAAAAAAAGGAAGGGCTAATTTTCAACAAGGGTTTTTTTCTTGACCTTTCCCTGATGAGCTCCCTTGCTGGAAATCGTCTGGCGATAATAATTATTTGTCAAGATAATATTTATCATTTATAATAAGTTAAATGACCTAAAAATAGGTCAGTTGTTTTTTGACTGCTCTATAGCAGCCAAAGGCTATCGTTGGGATCCTTGATTGGATTCTTTGATTTATGTAGTTATCCAGAAAAACTTTAGAATAACTTGTTGGGGCCGGTTTGTGAACCGGCGCCCATTAGCCACCTGAATTCATGCTGAGGCGACGCAATGTCCACTCAAACCCGCTCTGGGCACATTCTCCAACTTGTGAGAGAATTACTCGACGACATTGAACTAAGTCGCACGAGTCCGGAAAACCTCATACTCAAGGCGTCTCGCCTTGCTCGCTGGGTGGGAAGCGAAGAGATTCGCTATTGGCTGAAGCTTGAGATGACCGGTTACAACAACTCTAATGCTATCTCGATCAAATACATGGGGTTGACCGGCCGTTGGACCGACCGCGAGAAGAAACTAGGCTATTGGGGTCCGCTGGCACAGCAAGAGGCAACGATCATTGCCGAACGGGCCAAGCTTGCGTCTATGCGCACCCCAGACTCTAGTAGTGAGTGGGCAGCAGCAGCAATCGGGAACGTAACCGACGTCATGACGGCATCCGCGAACCTGATTTCTCGTCTCAGTGGAATTAGGACACGAGTCCTTGGACTTCTTCATTCTTTCGTTAGCGAGATTTACTACGAGAAGGAATTCGACAGCCTTTCTGAATCAATCTTCGAGCGCTACAAGCGTGACGTCGATTCGCTCATATCTGAAAACTGTGGCGAAGTTCTGGAGAAGATTCCATCCGTGATGGATCGTCTTGTAGACGGAGATCAAGAGTCCATCTCACAAGCCTTGGCGACTTGCAGGCGGATAATCGAGGCGTTCGCAGACTCCATATACCCTCCGACAGATCAGACCGTCGAAATCGGTGGCAACACACTGAAGCTCGACGCTTCAAAACACCAAAACAGAATAAACGCGTTCGTCCATGCCAAGACTCAGAGCCAATCTAGAAAACAACGCCTGCGGCAGAACTTGTCAAATCTCTTTGATCGCGTTTCGTCGGGTGTTCACACCGAGGTCACCGCTGAGGAGGCTCGCGCATTGTTTCTGAATACCTATCTGTTTCTTGGTGAGGTGCTGCATGTTGGGACGTCAGGCGTCTAACCCCTCTGCCAACTGTACCTATCTATTGCAGGCCGCTTACGTCGAATGTTTGGGCGATAAAATAAGATTCCTGTAGAATGGGACACTGTTAAGTTATTAAGTTTCTATGGAAGAAAAGTAGTTTTGTGTCAATACAAGAATTATACTGCGCGTCTTATGAGCCGAAATGAAATGGTGATCTATAAGGAAGGTTAAAGGAACAGATGAACTCCGCCCGGAGTATAAACGGGAAGATCTTGGTGTAGGAGTCCGTGATAAATACTTTGAAGACTATAGCAAAAGAACAAATCTTATATTTCTATCCCCCGACGTAGCAAAGGTATTCACTTCTGAAGACGCGGTCAATGACACCCTACGGTCTCTCATTAATTTGGCAGAGAAACCCACAGGTCGAAAAAGTCGTTCCACTAGATCAGCCAAAAAGCGGGCTTCCCGATGAACCTCGTGTTGCCGCTATCGGGATGAAGCAGAGATGGTACTTTAATTTTCTTTAAACCAACGTAAAATCTTTTCGCAGGTGAGCTGCCTCGTTCAGACTGGCGACCGAACGTTGCCCTTTCACGGAGGCCAAAAACCGGCTGATACTGGTGTATTCCGGGGCGAAAAAAAGATATTTATCGATGCCGAGAACATGAGCGGCCCATATATTGATGATGCCGCCATGACAGACCACGGCTACGCGCTTGCCGCCGTTTTCCCGGATGATTTTTTCCAGGCTGTCCAGGACGGTTTTTCTAAAATCCTTCAGGTTGAATAACTTTTCAAAACCGCCGCTCACTAAATCCAGCCATAGGTCATAGTATTTGGCCCTTAATTCTTCCATAGGAACATAGGCAGAGGATTGGTTGTCAAATTCGGCCACACCCGGTTCGATTTTGATCTCAATTCCTTTGATCTCAGCCAAAAATTTTGCGGTCATGTGGGCCCGATTCATGGGGCTGCTGTAAATGGCGTCCAATTTTTCCGACTTCATCCAGCGGGCCAGTCTTTGGGCCTGTTCGATTCCTATTTCGCTCAAACCGGGATCAGCCGGAGTGCCGTCTTCTTTTTGAACCCTCAGGGGAAGGGCATGTCGAATCAATATCAGTTCCATCGTTTCTTAGCTCTAAAAAGAGGCTGAAGACTGAAGGCTGTTAGGAAGAAAAAACCTCATTCAAAAAAGCGTTTGTCCGAAGAAATAGCACCTTCAGTCTTCAGCCTAACAACCTTCAGCCTATTTATCTTCTACATCAAATCATCCCAAGCGGCCCTTTCCTGTCCATAGGGATCATCAATAATTTTAATCTTTTTGTCAAAAATAATGGTCGATCTTTTCTTAAGATCATAGGGCGGCAATGGCGGAATGGAGGCGCTATTCGGGTTTCCGGTCCTGGCAAACGATATCCAGGTGTCCATCATGGCCCCACTTAAGGCTTCGGTTTCTTCATCTCTTTTGGGAAAGATACCAACCTCGGTATTCAAGAGAACTCCGAAAACAAAACCCAGTTCCAGGGCGTGCATCGCCCCGTATTTACCTCCCCGAAATGGACTTTGCCAAGTGAAAAGATACATGTAGGTGTCTTTTTGATGAACACTTTGCGCTTCAGCCAGACGTATAGAGGGAATTCGAAACGTATAATCCGTGGTTAGGGCATCCATGATGTCCCTCGGTGTATTTCTGGTCTGCTGGTAAATTTTCAATAGCTTATCGACATGACCCTCACTCTTTCCTGTTAAAGCAGCGATGGCCTTTGTTCCTTTTTCAAGCCCTTCTTGCCGAATTTTTTCCGCTTTTGGATTTAATAAATTCCATAATTTTGTTTCGTCGAGATTCGATCCAATAAATATATCGATCTCTTTAGCATAACCCTTTCTTATCGCTGAAAGGGGGTGATCGGGTAAGACCCCTCCATCTACAACCGGCCCCAGCCGCAAAGGTCGGTCTATGGAAAAACCTTCCGATTGATCGGGCATGATGGCGATCTGGGCTTTAATAATCTCTTCCGACGAGAACCGGCGAAGGGCATTGAGATCCCCTTTTGGAATCCCCAATTCTTGAAGCAACTTTTCATGGGCGCGCATGGCCGCTTCGGGATTCATCCCCAGAGGATGGGCCGCTCCCGACTGTAAGATAGCCCTGTGAAATAATCCCTTGGCCGAGGGCATAGCCAGAAGAGTAGCTACGGCAAATCCACCGGCGGATTCACCGAAAATCGTCACGTTGTCCGGGTCTCCACCAAAACGAACAATATTTTCTTTTACGAATCGAAGGGCCGCCGTCATATCCAGCAATCCGACATTTGAACTCGCATCCGCCTCATCCGGAAGAAACAGAAAACCGAGTACTCCCAATCGGTAGTTAATGCTGACCACAACCACATCACCCCTCAAGGCCAACCGGGTACCGTCAAGAGAAGCCCCAGTGCCGGTCACAAATGCCCCGCCATGAATAAAAAACATGACCGGGCGTTTTGCGAAGTCCAGGCCAGGAGTCCATATGTTCAAGGTTAGGCATTCCGCCTCATTTTGTACCCTTTGTCCTCCGAACATCATTTCTAAATTGGAAGCAGGTTGGGGCGCTATCGGACTGTATTCCAGGGCATCCCGCACACCGGTCCAGGGTTCAACCGGTGCCGGGGGCTTGAAGCGGGAGTTACCGTCAGGAGGTGCAGCATAGGAAATGCCTTTAAATTTAATAATGCCTTTTCGGCCGTAACCTCGAACTTTTCCGTTGGAAGTTTCAATAATATATTCTTTTTCCATACGCGTTTAATCTCCTTCCATCAATCATCCCATGCCTATTATCCCTTTGATGAACTTGTTAACCACTTATACCCGCTTGGGTCGGGCACCACGAAAAAAGAAAATTATTCTAAGGATTCAAGTCCTAGGATTCTCGAACCAATTTTTGTACTAAAAAAGTATCAACAGATCCTTTGGTAGGCAGGATTGTACCCCGGTCTCAGATGAAGACTGTCAATGGGTCAGGTTTTATGACGAAAGATAATCAGTCCATGAGAAAGGTCGTAGGGAGAAACCCCGACCGTCACTTTATCCCCCTCGATGACCCGTATTTTAAACCGTTTCATCGTACCGCATAATTTGGCTGAGATGGTGACCCCGCTCTCCAGGGTTATCGTGTAGTTTCCTCCTCCAGTGGCCTTGGTGACTTTTCCTTCAAATTTGGCTAACTCGTCTTTAGACAATAATTATCGCTCCTTTACGGACAATCGATGAGTTAAAAGGATAAGAATTTAAAAAGCCTGCAACCGGATTAGCCGGTTAGCAGGCTAATAGCAGACTTTAAATGAAATAAGTAATATTAAAATGGGGAATTACCAGCGGTTGCGGCCCTGGGAGCCACCTCCTCCTCGGCCTCCTCGACCTTTCCCCTTGCCCTGACCGCCGCGGAAACCCCCTCCGCCTTCACGAGGGGCCTGAGGACGAGCATTGGAAACGGTCAGTGTGCGTCCTTCATACGCGCTGCCGTTCAGGTTTTTAATGGCTTCGGCAGCCTCTTGTTCGTTGGCCATTTCTACAAACCCGAAGCCCTTACTGAGTCCGGTTTCCCGATCGGTGATCACTTTAGCCGATTCAACCGTACCGTACGGCGTGAAAACTTGAGAAAGGATTTCATCGTTCACAGAATAAGGGAGACTACCTACATACAATTTGTTGGACATACGACCTCCTTAAAGGTTTAAGTCCCTTAAAGAGGTCTTAAGCATTATGGCCGGGAACTCTTTAAAGGCATAGGGTAAATTTTTGACTTATTTATACCATATTTTCTATTTTAAAACAATATTTTTATTAAAACAGCCCCTACAGCCCTTGGCCACGGATAATTCCCGGCCATTAGATTCCGCCTCTAAGAATAAAAAGCCTCTCCCTTTTTACAAAGAGAGAGGCACAAAAAGGTATTCTCTTTCATTTAACGGATCAGACAACGGCCTGGAATTATTTTTTCACCGGCTTGCTTAAGGCCTCACGGTCCCCACCACTCATCCCGGCAATATACTTAACCAGATTCTTTCTAGATTCAATGTCATATTGGGTAGTAATGGCGATCTGTTCCATAATCGGGGAGCCGCCGCCATGGTAGGCCCCCATTCTTTGCACACCCCCAGCCGCGGAACACAGGACATCGCCCATATACCGCCAGAATTGGGCCTGGTCCTCCACTGGTATCTTCGGATTTCTTTTGGTGTATTTGAGAAGCAGATCTTTAATATCTTTATTCATGAAATCCTTTTCATGCGGGAAGGTAGCCGCCACACCGCCGGAAACATCACAAAGGATTTCTGCTTCACGAAACACCGCTTCGCCCGTCAGACAGCGGCCGACATTACAGTAAATCGAATGGGGGATGTAGGTGCCGGGGCCATAGGGAATAAAACCAACGCCGGGCATGTAGACCTCCGCTTTTCCCATGCTGGAAGCGGTGTATCCTGCAGCGTAACCCAATTCAGTGACCATGATGATCTCGGCCAGTTTCTCCCTGACATGGGAGGCCTTGTGAATGTTGTTCACCTCGGCTGCCAGAGCGGCGGTCCCCAAAAGAACATCGCCGAGACCCGGTTTGCAGCCTGAATAGGAGTGACGGTGAAACAAGGCAAAAAGCAGGGCCATTGTACCCCCATGCTGCCATTCACCGGCTAAAAAGACCCTTTCCCAGGGTATAAAGCATTTGTCGAAAATTACATAGGAATCGGTGGCCCCTTGGGAAAAACCGCGGGGGAAATCGTCCCTTTTCCTGAATCTGCGGACGGTGACGACTTGCTTCATCCCGTCCCAATCAGCGGGAACGGCGAAGGACACGGCATAGTCCTTATCTTCGGGGCGCAAAGCCCTGGTGGGAACCACCAGCACCTCATCGGCCACTGAGGCCTCTGAAATGTGCAGTTTGCAGCCGCTGACCACGATTCCGTCTTTGCGTTTTTCCAAGATCCGCAGATAGGCTTCTTTGTTCTCCTGATCGGCGGGTCTGGCCATCCGGTCGCCCTTGACATCGGTCTGGGCGCAGCAACCCACCAAATCTTCGGTCTGGAAGCGGGTCAACCATTTTTTGAAATTTTCATGATATTGGGTGGCGCCGTTATTTTGTTTGTCCGCCTCATAGGAGACATTGTAAATCGAATTAGTGGCATCGATGCCCATGCAGCGTTGGATACACCCCCCCACCTTCCCGCAGAGCAGACGGGTCATATCCTGTTTCTTGTGCAGGTCGTCGGTATTCTGATGGATGTGAGTGAATCGGCTGATCCGCTCACCCGTCAGATGAGAAACTGCGGTCAACAAGTCCTGGTTTTCCGGCTTTAACGTCTCATCAAAGGTGGTGCCGAGGGTATTAAGGCAGTCTTGCTGCTTCTCATCCAACCGGTCGATCAATTCGCCGTCGCAATAGATATTTCGTTTCAACTTGCTCAGGCCCTGGAAATACTGTTCCTTTGTCCTCATCTTTTATCTTCCTCCTTCATTTTATCTCTTACCGATAATAAAATAATAGTAACCAATGCTTAAAAATGTCAAGAAAAACCGTACGGCCCAATATTTTGGGTTGTATCAATAGGAATGGGTATTCTTCCGTTATTATTTTCCGCCTGAAAAGATTTTCTTTAGAATTGTCCCCATTATAAAAAAGGCCCGAGAAACGGGCCCTTTTCTTATTTCTGGCTCCCCGGGACGGACTCGAACCGCCGACCAAGTGGTTAACAGCCACCCGCTCTACCGACTGAGCTACCGGGGAAGAATAACAATTTTGGATTTTAGATTGCGGATTTCGGAATATTAAGAATTATATCTTAAGCCGTTAATGAAATCAAATCATTCTTCTTTGTCTTCCCTTTTAGTCTCTGCTGATCCTGTTAATGTCTCCATTTTAAGCAGCTTTTCATATTCCGCATCCACCCGTTTCTGGATGGTTTGAATCAATTCCGAGGTCAGGTGACTGAAGCGCCGCTGTTGTTTCAGATATTCTTCCACCGGTTTAAGCCTGGTATTCTTCCGGACCACATATTTTCCTTCAATCACTTCATACAATGGGAAAATATTGGTTTCCACCACCAAACGGCTGACCTCAACGGCCAGATCCGTTCCATGGTGCCAACCGGTCGGACAAGGCGAAAAGACATGAAGATAGGCTGGTCCCTGGATTAAGGCCGCTTTCTTGGCCTTGTTCATCAGGTCCAGATAATAGGCCGGTGAGGCCGTGGCCACATAAGGGATGTCATGAGCGGCCATAATGGCCGGGAGGTTCTTTTTCCAGGTTGTTTGACCGGCAGTGATTTTTCCGGCCGGTGAAGTGGTGGTCATGGCCCCGAAAGGCGTTTCACTGGAACGCTGAATACCGGTATTCATGTAGGCTTCATTGTCCAGACAGACATAAACAAAATCATGACCCCGTTCCATAGCCCCGGAAAGAGACTGGAGCCCGATATCCGCAGTTCCGCCGTCTCCGGCAAAGGTTACTACGGTAATTTTTTTCTCGGGGATTCGCCCCTTGGCCATCAAGGTCTTTAATCCGACTTCAACACCGGAGGCTACAGCCGCGGCATTTTCAAAGGCTACATGGATCCAGGGTACGGCCCAGGCGGTTTGAGGATAGGGAGAGGAGATGATTTCCATACACCCGGTGGCGCTGACGGCAATCATGGGACTCCCGATGGCCTTGGCCACCATACGTAAGGCCAGGACCTCCCCGCAACCCTGACAGGCCCTATGTCCGAATACCAGAGGTTCTTCTTTGGGCAAGGTCTTGGGTGTAAATCTTTTAAAATCCTTTAAGTCTTCGGAAATCATTTTTCTCTCACCCCGATCATTTCGTAATGCATTTCTTTCCCTGCTTTCGCATATCGTCCTGCCTTGGAGGCCATTTCGGCAAAGACCTCCACGGTCAGATCGCGTCCCCCCAGGCCGGCTACAAACTCGGCCACATAGGGCCGTTCCTTTTTCTCATAAAGGGCTGATTTGATTTCCAGACCCACCGGCCCGCCTACACCGCCCGTTACCAGGGCCCGATCCACCACGGCCAAAACCTTGGCCCCCCGAATGGCTTGAAAAATTTCCTTAAACGGAAAGGGGCGCCAGAGACGAATATGGATCAGTCCGACCTTCTCCCCTTTTTCACGCATGGCATCCACGGCCGTCATGGCCGTCTCGGTGATACTGCCCATGGTCACCAGTAAAGTCTCGGCCCCTTTGGTCTTATAGGATTCAACCGGTTTATAAGTCCGGCCGAATAAACTTTCGAAATCCTTCCAGACCTCGGCTGCCACCTTCTCGGACCCGATCAAGGCTTCCTCGACCTGCTTTTTTACCTCGATAAAGACATCCGGACTGCCGAAGGTCCCGATGGAGACAGGCTGGTCCGGATCGAGACGCAATACAGGTTTAAAAACGGGCAGAAAACGATCAACCGTCGCCTGATCGGGCATTTCCACCGGTTCAATCACATGGCTCAAAATAAAACCGTCCAGATTGACCACCACAGGCAGTAATACCCTTGGGTCTTCAGCGATCCTGAAGGCTTGCAAGGTGAGGTCCACGGCCTCCTGGCCATTAATGGCAAATAGCTGTACCCAGCCGCAATCCCGTTGAGGCATAATATCGCTCAAGTCGTTCCAGATATTGATCGGGGCAGAAATGGCCCGGTTGGTCACGGTCATAACCAAAGGCATACGGATGCTGGAGGCGATAAACATGAGTTCGTGCATCAGGGCCAGCCCCTGGGAACTGGTGGCCGTATAAGTCCTTGCCCCCACGGCAGCCGCCCCTATAGCGGCACTCAAAGCCGAATGTTCCGATTCAACGGGCACAAAGGCCGCCTCAAGGTCCCCATCGGCTACCAATTCGGAAAGGTGTTCCACGATGTGGGTCTGAGGTGTAATGGGATAGGCCGAGATCACATCCACGTTGGCCAATTTTACCGCTTCACTGACGGCAATGGAAACTTCCATGCCTTTTCGAGTGGGCATAACTATTCTTCCTCCGCAATCATTTGTATGGCCTTTTTGGGACATTCACGGGCACAGATACCACACCCCTTACAGTAATACGTGTTCCAGTCAAAATAGCCGTCTGTATTCTGGCTATAGGCCATATCCGGGCAAAAGATCCAACACATCCCGCATTTAATACATTTTTCCTTATCGGTCACCGGCCGTATCTTGGAGCGCCAGTCTCCGGTTTTGAGCTGCCGGGAATTTCCGGCTTCCAATATAGCACAACCTATGGGAACTTCTTTCCAGGGGTGAAGGGCATCTATTTTAGCCACGCTGATTACTCCTTGATTATAGTTTCGTCAAAGGCCCGTTGCATGGCCTTTTTATTTCTTTCGGCAACCTTGCCGAATCGGGCATCCAAAGGCCCGTCCATGGAGTCCATACGGGAGATCCCGGCCGCCCGGATCAAGGCTCCCAACATGGTTGTATTGGTAATAGCCACTTTCATTTCTTCCACAGCGATCTTATCGGCATCCACAACCGCAAGCCGGCTTTTAAAACCGTGATCTTTCCGGATCTGTTCCACGGTCTTGGCCGTGTTGATGACCAAAGTCCCTTTGGGTTTCAGCCCGGAGGAAACATCAACGATATCCAGCAAAGTGGGATCGAGAACCACCACGATATCCGGATGATAAATTTTTGAGCGGATGCGGATCTGAGATGGGCTGACTCGCAAGAAGGCCACAACTGGTGCTCCGCGACGTTCCGGCCCAAAACTGGGAAAGGCCTGGGCATACTGCCCTTCATTAATAGCGGCCAGGGCTATTAATTCGGCTGAGGTAACGGCGCCCTGCCCTCCCCGACCATGAAATCGAACTTCAATCATCGCACTATTCCTTTAGTCCCTGTGAGGTTAAAACTAAAATTTGGTATATCTATTATAATAATAGTTTTGTCAACTACTTTTTAGCTCATTGGCTTCGCGGGTCTCGAAAAGCATGGGAATTCGCTTGGTCTTTCTATAACTCTCACGGAGGAACCCAATAGTCCGCCAATATTTGTCACTCAATTTCCCGCCGTTGATTTTCATACCCACGTCCCGCTACACAGCATACTGCTCATCTTATTCGTCCGGGTTCACCAAAAATCCACGGACGTCGACCCAGCAGGTTTTGCCACAGACACTCAGGAAATCCATTGTGCCCGGCACGCTCGCCGAATAAAGGTCCGCCCCTCTTCGGTATTACCAGTGCCTGACTTCAGTAATCCGCTCATCTTTTGTTTTGGGGTGGATGATAAAAGAGGTGGAATGATAGGGATCGGGATATATGGATTCTGTTTAATAAATTAATGCCCTATGACGATGTGACCCCAAGATCCTCACAGCCAAGGGGAGAACCGATCTTGCCTCTTAAAGAAAGAGGCAAGATCGGAATAACTACCGGAGAAACAGAACAGACCTTCGGAAATCCTTATTTGAATACCAAGGACATAGGAATCTCTTTGAGCTTGTCGCTGATCTGCTTGTCAGAGGCTACCTGGACAGTGATCATTTTTTTGTCCTTAAAAACAGCCAACTGGTAAGTGTATAACACTAACATCGGATGATCCCATTTCAACTCCAGCTCATAGGCCGGTGTGCCGTCCTTCAGTTTTATCTCTCTTTCATAAAGCGTGCTGAAATTTTTAGCCATATATTGGGTCGCAAGAAAGTCCATCACCTCTTTCGCCAAATCCTTATAAGTCTTGCCCTCGGGGAGGTCGGCCACAGCCACATCGAATGAGGTAACCTCAAAGGAATCTTGAGCCTTTCTCAATACAGAGTTTTTATTACGTGAATTAACTTCTCCCCAACTAGGGACGGTCATAGTGAAATCAGGCGCTTTATTCACAAAAGTCGCTGCTGTTGCATTCGGGACCGGCATAAACGCCAAGATCATGATAAGACCGACCAAAACAAAAAAACCTGTTAAAATTTTACTCATTGCCCTTCCTCCTTTTTAATATATTTATTTTTTTGATGCCTTCATAAAAATTAAATGAACAATAAGGGACACTTCCTCATTTAAATATAGTTTGAGACTTTTTCGTTTGGAAAAAGGCCTTATCTGCTCAGCTATTCATTCAACCGGCAATTAGACCTGGGAACCTATATCAACGAAAAAAAATGTTAACTTCACAAAATACAAGGATATTTATAAAGAAATTTACTCGGTAAGATTGGGTATTGGATAGTTTATAGAGGAGAAAAGGGGGAAGTCAAGGATTTTTTTGCATCGTGACAAAAAAAATTCGTTGTTCAACGTTCGTCGTTCGGGGGGAAAATTGGATCATATCCAACACACTGGAGATGATCCAAAAATAAACCCTTGTCACGTCAGCTCTCCCCTGATACTGATGACCTTTTCCTCCAAGGAGATCTTTTTACCTGAGGCTTGCATGGCCTTCTTGATAACGAACGGCAGGCCGGAGCAGCAGGGGACTTCCATAACCACGGTGGTAACACTTTTAATCCCGGCTGTTTTAAAAATATCAGTAAACTTGGCGATATATTCCTGAACGTCGTCGAACTTGGGACAGCCCATCATAACCACTTTGCCGGGAAGTAAATCTCGATGGAAATTAGGATAGGCCAGCGGGGTGCAGTCGGCAACGACCAACAGATCGGCCCCTTTCAGAAAAGGGGCCGTCGGAGGCACCAGTTTGATCTGGACCGGCCAATGACCGAGGGTTGAAACCCGATCCGCCTGAGAGCGCGGTCGATTGGTCTCCTGACAGGTGTCGGATCCGGGAAAGCTCTGCAATTGGGTGGAAGGGCAGCCGCAGGGAAGAACAGTTGACGCTGGATTATCCGCTTTCATCTGTTTTTCGAGATGCTCTTCCACGGCGGCTTCGTCAAAATCCTCGGCTTCCCGCTCGATGATCTTGAGGGCATCATTGGGACATTCTCCCAAACAAGCCCCTAAGCCGTCGCAATATTTTTCCGCTGTCAATCGGGCCTTGCCGTCGATCACCTGGATGGCCCCTTCAGCACAGGAAGGTACACACAGCCCGCAGCCGTCACAGCGCTCCGGAACGATCTCAATGATCTTGCGAATAATCTTCATGATGTTCCTTTCGTCTGTCTGGTCCTTTTGGTCTGTTCGATCATAGGTCTTGCTTTCAGCTTTGAGCCTTAAGCTTTCAGCTATTTTTGAAAAATCTTTCTCGCTAATTTTCGTCCGCTTTCGGTCAGAAATGATTTTTCAATCATTTGTTCCATCCTGTCCGCCTGAAAGGGTTTTTCTTTTTGACTTTCTTCCAGCTTGACGATCAGGTCGGCATCATAGAGGACCCTGTAATTGGTCGTTTCCTCTTCTCTGGGATGATGGTGATGGCCGACTATATCACAAACCTCTTCAATCAATTCCCCCCGAGCACCCAATCGACTCAGGATATCCCGGGCTATAGGAGGTCCTTCTTCTTCCTGATAGCGGACGGCGGCACTCTGATATTTTTTCATTGCTTCCAGGATGCCGATATCATGCAAATAAGCCGCCGGCAGGATCACGGCCAGATTACCTTTTTCTTCTTTGCCGATCCGTTCGGCATAACGGGCCACTTTTGTGGTATGACCGATCAAGCGAAACGCCTTTCCGAAATATTTTTTTACTTCGACAGCCACCCGGTCCTTTAAGAGGTCTTCCTTCTGGGCCAATAGTTCCGGTGGTAAATCACCAAGACACTGTTTGGCATACTGGCAATAGGAGGCACACCCAAAATCCATCCTGGGATTCAAGAGACGGCTACCGCACTTGTTACAGCGACGGGTAGTATCGTCTTTAAAAAATTCTATGGCCTGTCCGCACTGGGGACAATCGATTTCAAAAATGGAACCGGGTTTCCAAAAGCGGCTGTCTTGACCGGGACATTTCATGAATTTTTTCTCTTTCCGACAGGATTAACAGGATCCAAAAAAATTCTGTAAATCCTGTCTAAATCGGGTTACCCTAAAATCGCCTTCAAATCATCTTCCGGGGTGCTGATGGGCATGATGTTGAAGTTCTTGACCAGCACATCAAGCACATTGGGGGTGATAAAGGCCGGCAGGGATGGTCCTAATCGGATATCTTTGATCCCCAGATAAAATAGGGTCAAGAGAATGGCCACGGCCTTTTGCTCATACCAGGACAGGATCATGGATAAGGGCAGATCATTTACGCCCACATTAAAGGCCTTGGACAGGGCTAAGGCGATCTGAATGGCCGAGTAGGCGTCATTGCACTGGCCGATATCCAACAGTCTCGGGATGCCGCCGATATCGCCCAGGTCCTTATCAAAAAATCGGAACTTTCCGCAGGCCAGGGTCAGGACCACACAATCCTTGGGGACCAGGTCCACGAATTTAGTGTAATAATTTCTGCCCGGCTTGGCCCCGTCGCAGCCGGCCACCAGAAAGAAATGACGGATGTTCTTATTTTTAACCGCTTCGATTACCTTATCGGCCACGCCTAAAACCGCATTGCGGCCGAAACCGCAGGTGACTTGTCCGCGGTCGATATCCTCTGGAAATCCGGGCATGGATAAGGCCTTTTCAATCACGGGGCTGAAATTTTTATCTTTGATATGCACAACACCGGGCATACCCACCAGACCGGTGGTAAAGATGTTTCCCTGATAAGATTCCTTGGGTTTCTGGATACAGTTGGTGGTCATCAGGATGGCCCCGGGAAAATCTGCAAACTCTTTGGTCTGGTTAAACCAGGCCGTTCCGAAGTGGCCGTAAAAATGGGGATACTTTTTCAGGCCCGGGTAGCCGTGTGTAGGGAGCATTTCCCCGTGGGTATAGACATAGATCTCTTTGCCTTCGGTTTGTTTCAATATCTCTTCCAGGTCTTTCAGGTCATGTCCGGAAACCAGGAGGGCCTTGCCTTTTTTGGCTCCCAGAGGCACTTTGGTCGGGACCGGGTGTCCATAGGTCCCGGTATTGGCGGCATCAAGCAGTTCCATGGCCCTCAGATTGATCTCCCCGCATTTTAAGACCAGACCGATCCAATCATTCAGGTTCAGGGCCTTGTTTAACGGTGCGGCCAGCCCTTCCTGAACGAAGGCATAAACCGCATCATCTTCCTGACCCAAAATCTGCGCATGGTCGGCATAGGCGCAGACGCCCTTGAGACCGTAGGTCAGGGTCCACTGCAAGGCATGGATGTCCTTATCTATGGATGGGTCGGACAGGATGCCCACGCCTTCCCCCTGGCGTATCATCCCTTCCAGTGTTGACTCCGGTTGGAGAACAGCCGGGCCTTCGATGAAATTTACCCGGCAGCCGGCGGCCTTAACCTTTTTTTTCAGGGTCTCTCGAAGTTCGACGGTCTCTTTGATGAATTCCACAAAGCGGTCCGGGTCAAAGTCCACATTGGTCAGAGTTGAAAAGGTGGCTTCACAGATAAAGACATTGACCTGCCGATCGTTCACCCCCACTTTTCTTCCTTCCAGGGCAACTAGGGACAAGCCTCGTAAGGCATAAATCAGAAGATCATGCAAAGCCGCAACTTCCGGTTGTTTGCCGCAAACCCCGATTTTGGTACATCCTTCCCCTTTGGCTGTTTGTTCACATTGATAACAAAACATAGCTTTCTCCTTTCTTTATGAAAGAGGCTTTTCATTCGATCAACTTGTTGCCCTTACTATAATCATTAAAGCTAAGAGCTACATTGACTTAAGTCAAGAACCCAGATTTTTTTGAAAGTTAACGAACAGACGAAGAAAACCTATTTATCCTGCCAAGAGGGATTGGATTCCGACTGGAGTCTATCCCGCACCTGATGCGGGACCAAAGTGACGAATGGAGGTCCCCTGGACTTTTTACCAACCCGTTTTCCTCCTTGACCCTGTCTATGCCTTATTTTATACTCTTTTCATTCGACGCCCGAAATTGTAAAAAATGGACCTCTTAAAACAGAATAAAATCCTTCTCGTCCACCCCCTGGGTTACAAGATGGAAAGGGCGGGAAAGGATGTTTCGCGGATAGCTAATATCATGCCCCCGCTGGGCCTGGCTAGCATGGCCGCCTATCTGAATAAAAAAAATATCGAGGCTGATATCGTTGACTGTTTTGCCAAGCCCTTTTCCGATCGTTTCATCAGGGATTATCTGGGTAAGGAAAAGCCCTCTTTTATCGGTCTCAGTTGCACCACCTCGAGCTTCCTCGATGGGGTCCGCATTGCCGAAATGGCAAAAAATACCCTGCCGGGCATAAAGACGGTTTTTGGGGGCCCCCATGTCTCCGCCCTGAAAACCAAGGTCCTGGCCGATTTCCCGGAAGTGGACTTTGTCGTGGCCGGTGAAGGGGAAGAGACCCTGGCCGAACTTCTGGCCTGCGACGGAAAGATCAATGAGACGCCCCCGGTCCCCGGTATGGTCTATCGCGATAAAAATGGAATCCCGCACTTTAGCGGCTATCGGGCAAAAGGCATCGATCTCGACACCCTTCCCTTTCCAGCCTATGAAAAACTTGATGGTTATCCTCAGGCCTACAAACTGCCCATTTTCAACTATCCGACGGTCCCCAATACCAGCTGTATATCGAGCCGCGGATGCCCTTATGCCTGCAGTTACTGCGACCGGTCGGTTTTTGGGAGCAGTTTCCGTTACAATTCCGCTGAATATCTCTATGAGCACCTGAAATACCTCCATGACCGTTTTCATATCCGGCACATCAATTTCTATGACGACCAGTTCACCTTCAACCGCAAAAGGATTGAAGCCTTCACTCGGATGATGATCGACAAACCCCTCGGGATGACCTTTAACTGTGCCGTGCGGGCCGAACATATCGATCTCGATCTGGCCAGGATGATGAAAGAAGCCGGATGCTGGATGATCAGCCTCGGTGTGGAGACCGGCGATGAAGACCTCCTGGCCCAACACCGGAAAAACCCAGACCTGAAGATGCTGGCAGAAAAGATCCGGCTGATCCATAAAACCAGAATCCGCGTCAAGGGACTGCTCATGCTGGGTCTGCCCGGCGAAACCGACTCGAGCATCCAAAAGAGTATGGATTATGTTTTTTCCTTACCCATCGACGATATCAATGTGTCCAAATTCACCCCCTTCCCGGGCACACCCCTCTATGAAAAGGCCCATGAACTGGGGACCTTTGAAGAAGACTGGGAAAGGATGGACTGCATGCATTTCCTCTTCATCCCCAAGGGGATGACTGGAGAGCATCTGGAAAAACTTTTCGTGAGGTTCTATCGGAAACACTTTATGCGGCCTAAGATGTTCCTCGGTTATATCGCCATGATTTGGCGTTCTCCCGACAGTTGGAAGAGGTTCCTAACCGATTTCAGAGGTTTTTTCCGGTTTGTCCGGACCGACACAAGGATTGCAGGTCCGGGAACGGAGCCGAAGGTATCGGGAAAAAAGGCTGCTTCTTTATTGGAAAAATAACTCTTGGCCGACTCCCCTGAAGAAACGTCTTTGCTCCCCAATATCAGAAAAGATACGATGAATGGATCAGAAAGCATGAAGATAAGGCCCCTGATGGTTATCCCCGTTTACAATCACGCCGGAACACTGCGGGATGTGGTTGTCCGAACGCTCAGTGTCTGTAGTGATGTGCTGGTTCTGGATGACGGCAGCACCGACGGAAGCGCAGAAGTTATCAAAGGCCTTCCCATCCATCTGGTTCGGCATGAGAAAAATAGGGGCAAAGGGGCGGCGATCCTTACAGCGGCCAAGGAAGCCGGAAGGCTCGGGATGACCCATATGATTACCCTGGATGCCGATGGGAAGCACGACCCGACCGATTTTTCCAGATTCCTTCCTGTGATTCAGGAAAATCCCCTGGCGATTGTAGTGGGGAAAAGAATCTTAAAAAACACGAAGATTCCCTTCTCGTCCCGGTTTTATAGACACTTCTCCAACTTCTGGTTCAGGGTTCAAACCGGCAGTTCCCTGAAAGACACCCAATGCGGCTTTCGGGCCTACCCGGTTGCTGTCTTAACCTGGTTGGAGCTCCACGAAAAAGGCTATTCCTTTGAAGAGGAAGTCCTGGTAAAGGCCGCCTGGGCGGGAATTCCATTCAAAGAGGTGGAGGTTTCGATAGTCTATCTACCCCCCGGCGAACGCATATCTCATTTCCGCTTTTTCAGGGATACCCTCGCCCGGGCGCTACTTAACACGCGTCTGACGATCTGGGCCATTGCTCCCATACCGTCGAGACAATTTATGCCCTTTGAAAACGAACCGGAAAAGATAACCATCCGCCACCCCTTGCAGTCTTTGAGAATTCTTCTCAGGAGAAAAATCTCACAGTCGCAATTAGCGATTTCAGCCGGTTTTGGGGTGCTTCTCGGTACCCTCCCACTGATCGGTTTTTGGACTCTGACTATCCTCATTACAGCCAGTTATTTCCGCCTCAACAAATATGTGGCCCTGGTTGCCAGCCAACTGTGTTATCACCCTGTTGTGCCGGCCCTCTGTATCGAAGCAGGGTATTATATTCGTCACGGGAAGTTCCTCACGGAGATTTCCCTGAACACCCTCGGATATCAGGCCTTGGAAAGGATCTACGAGTGGATCATCGGCAGCCTGGTCCTCGGGCCTCTTTTTGGAGTTTTTTTCGGCTGCCTGATCTATGTGATCACCTTTTCCCTAAAAAAGGAGAAGTCCGTTATTAATGCTTAAAGAAACACGGGCCGTTCAGAAACATCCGGACAGAGACAGCCATAACATCGGCTTAAGCCGGGGACACAAAATCTTCTGTTAGCCGGAGCGGAGGAATAAATGGGAAACTTAATACTGTTGGTCCTATTGACCTATCTGGCCGCCTCGGTCAACTTTTCCATACTTTTATTTAAGATCCTCGGTAAAGGTGACCCAAGAAGTCATTTCAGCGGCAATGCCGGAACGGCGAACGTCACCAGACAACTGGGCAAACTCTGGGGCCTGCTGATCCTCCTGCTCGACATCGGACGGGCCGTAGCCTTTGCCCAAATCGGAGTTTGGTTTCTGCCTGCTCCCTTAGTGCCTTTATTAGGTCTGGCCCTCGTGGTTGGGAACCAAAAGCCATTGTTTCACGGGTTCCGAGGCGGAAAGGGGGTAGCCGGCTACCTGGGTTTCACCGCTTTGATCTCCCCCCTTGCAGCCGGAATATCTTGCCTGGTTTGGGTCCTGGTGTACGGGTTTTTCCGGGTGACCTTCATCGGATCGTTTTTTATGATTACGGTTCTGGGCCTGGGGACCGTGATGCATTACGCTTGGGCATGGTCGGTGGTTACCGCTGCTGGTTTGACCATGGTTTTAATCTTCCTGGCCCATAAATCCAACATTGCGGGTATCCTTGGTCAGCGCAGAAAAGGTTGACCTCGCCCATCGTCTATGATACTTTTTTTTGCATGAAATTTAAATTGATCTATCCAAAATGGAAGAAGCTTAAGGGCCAGACCGAATTCCATCTTCCCCCTCACGGCCCCGTGGTCTTTGCCGCCACAATACCCAAAGAGGTGGAAATCGAATTCGTCGATGAAAATCTGGAAACCATCGATTTCAATGATTCAGCGGATTTGGTCGGGATCTCCATGATGCTGACCAGCCAGGTGAAAAGGGGCTGGGAAATTGCCGATGAATACCGGAAAAGGGGTATCCCGGTCATCTGCGGCGGCATTGCCGCCATGCTTCATTCCGAAGAGACTTCCCAACACGGCGACGCCGTCTTCTTGGGGGAGGCGGAAGGAAGGATGGAACAGGTCTTTGATGATTTCCGGAATAACCGGCTTCGAAAGGTCTATGACTACTTGATGGATTTTCCTCCCATCGCTTCGGTCGGTACGGCCCGGCGGGATATCCTGAAGCGGGAGCTTTACAACTACAAAGGCCTCCAGATGGTCGACCTTTTTCATGCCTCGCGGGGATGCCGATTTAACTGCTATCCCTGCTGTGTCAGCTTCCTTGGAGGACGACAGTTCCGGCCCCGCCCCATGGACAAGGTCGTGGAGGAACTGGCAGCCATAGAAAACAACCGCCTCTTTATTGTTGACAATTCACTAGCCCAAGACAAAGCCTGGGAAAAGCAGCTCTTCCGGGAGATGATTCCTTTAAAAAAGAAATGGTGCTCCCACCCCATTGAAGACGATGATGAGGTCCTCAATCTGGCGGCCCAGGCCGGGGCCTGGTATGTTTATCAGGCGATCTTCGATACCTCGGACTTCATCCGCAACCGGATCAAACGTTACCACGATTTCGGTATCGGTGTCGAGGGAACCATCCTCCTGGGACTCGACCACCATACGGAGGACTATATACGCCGTCTGTTCGAATTCCTCCAGGAGGTCGAATTGGACCTGGCGGAATTTACCGTCCTGACTCCTTTCCCCCACACGCCAGCCTTCACTGACCTGCAACGGGAAGGGCGGATTCTATCCTACGATTGGAACGACTATACCTGCGACAAGGTCGTCTTCCAGCCCAAACACATGAGTCCGGAACGCCTTCAGGAATTATACGACCAGTCGTGGGAAACCTTCTACCGTGAAAAACCCCAGTCCTACCGGATGTTCGAACTGTTCAAACGGGTCATTGCTAAGGAAATGGCTGACGGGACCTTCCGGCGTTGGCAGCCCAAGGTCAAACGGAAATTCGGCCGGGTGGGGATATAAGGCCCTCGCCCATTCCCAGGTTTTAAAGATGTTTGGTTCCCTTTTAATTCACAACTCCTTAATCCATAGAAGAGGATGGAGGCGGCCCTGGGATATATCCTGCATTTGAATACCCCGGATTTCCTCACAGACAGCCCCTTGGTCATCGATAATCCAGGCATTAAAAAAAAACTGATTCTTTTCTACTCCCGTCGGAAAAACCCGGCCGGTATATAAACCATTTTTTTTGGTTTTCTGATGAATGATCCTTTTTTCAATACCTGTTGGAAATAGGACATACTCAGTAAACCGTTGCCCCCAGATGCAAGCCACCTGAAGGGCGGCATCCAGAGGAAAGAGAGAACCGAGTCGATCATCCTCTTTTCCGCAGTCACCGCCGGAAAGATAGCCTGAAGCCTCTTCGGGCCAAAGAGAAACCGGGCCGATGATATTTTGAAAAGCCTTCCCGAAAGGGATCAGTCCGGGGTAAACTAATTCTTTTGAAACCAAGATATCCGGTCCTTTAGGATTTTCTTTGTCCGCCAATAGCGGTGAAGCACCTGGAAAAGAATCGGCCTGAGAAAATTCCACCCGGGCATGCTCCAGGTTGCGGCTGATGCCACCGGTTTTTGATCTCATCGAAGTCATCAGCCGTGTGGAAATACCCCCCTTGGGGGTTTGATCTATTTCGACGACAACCGGCAGATGGTGCATTTCCGGATGGATTATCAGAAAACGGGGAAACCGGGCCTTGGTCAAACAAACCATATCCCAATTGGAAAAATGATCATGAACAACCTTGGCCAGGACATTCAAAGCCTCTGTAGCCGGCAAAACACACCGGCCTTCAAAGTGATGATCCAATAAATAGTCGCCGACTTCGATTTCCAGAGGACAGCGCATTTTTCCATTTAGCCGGGGAAGGATTTCCAAAGAGCAATCGTTTGGGGGTCTATGGCCACGGGAAGTCCCTTAGCATTCAGGGCGCAATGTTTGGTATATCCGATGCAAACGATCCGGTCGGTTTCCGCCTGGGTGATCAGGTAATCAAACTGCAAACGGACCCGTTCCAGGAGAGTCGGCCGGGTGTGGATCAGCATGACATCATCATAATACAAGGGAGAATAATATCCGATCCTTAAATCGATGATGGGATAAACAAAGCCGCTCGCTTCAATTTCTTTATAGGGATAGCCGAAGTCGCGCATCAAAGAGGTTCGCCCGAATTCAAAAAACCGCAAGTAATTGGCATGATAAACCACCGCTGAACGGTCCGTATCGGCATATAACGTTCTATAGGTGGAGCGATGCCAGATCAAACCAGTGGAGCGGTCGCGGATGAAGTTGGGATTGTTATTGAAAGGTTCGGGTCGGAAAGGTTTGGGACGCATCTTCACACCCCCTTGAAAATGATACAGCAGTTCGTCCCTCCAAACCCAAAGGCATTGGAAAGGGCCAATTCATAATGATGCCGACGGACTTCGTTGGGCACCACATCGATATCCGAAAATTCTGGATCAGGAAGATGATTGATGGTCGGCAATATACACCCTCTTCCCATGGCTTCGATGGTCAAGGCCGCTTCAATAGCTGCGGTGGCCCCCAAGGTGTGGCCCAATTGGGACTTATTGGAGGATATGGGGATTTTTTCCATGGCCTTGCCGAACACTTCGCGCAGACATTTTATCTCCGTCCGGTCCCCTTTGGGCGTAGACGTACCGTGGGCATTAATATATTGGATATCTCTCGGTTCCAAGCCTGCATCCTCAATGGTTTCTCTGATGGCCCGGACAATGGTGACGGGGTTGGGACTGGTGTAATGATAAGCGTCCGATGTCCAGCCCACACCCAAGACCTCGGCCCGGGCTTTGAGACCATAAGCCTTAATGACTTCTTCCGCCGCCAGAACCACTGCGCCCGCTCCTTCGGAAAGGACAAACCCTTTACGGTCAACACTGAAAGGGCGGGAGGCCTGGGCCGGATCCGTAAAGGCCCTATCTTTTGGGTGGACCTTGATCGTGGCATTCATATTGGCAAAGCCGTGAATCAATTCCGGAAGGATAGGGGCATCGGCCCCGCCGGCCAACACGAAATCGCAATCCCCGTCCCGGATCATTCTGGCCCCTATGCCGATGGCGTGGTTCCCCGAGGCGCAGGCCCCTTGGGGGGAAAAGATGGGACCGGTGAATTTTAGGAGCATGCCGGCCTTACCACCAGGTACATTGGCGCATAGATTGGGCAGCAGATAAGGGCTTACCCGGAGAGGTCCCCGTTGTTCCAGGTCCTGCATGGCAATTCGAAAGGCCTCCGGCCCATTTAAGGCGGAACCGATCAGGCAGGCCATTCGTGGGGAAATCTGTTCATCCATGGTAATCCCGGCGTTTTGCAGGGCTTCCTGACAGACAGCCATGGTCATGATTACAAAACCGGCGTTCCAGTTGTACACTTCTTTGGCATCGATATAATCCAGCTCCAAGGGATTCCAGTCCGGGATTTCTCCGACAATGTTGCAGGCCGATTCCACCTGACACCGGGTCACCTTCCGGAACCCGGCTTCCCCTTTAACAGCCCGCTTCCAGGTCTTCTCAAAGGTGCTGCCCAGGGGTGTGGCCATCCCGTAACCGACAACAAACACTCTTCTGTTTTTAGGTGCCTTCATGGTTCAGTGCACATCCTTTATGACTTTACCAGTTTCAACTATCCGGTGCGAGGATATTTATTCTGGCTTCAATTATATCAGCCTGCGTAAAACCAGACAGGCATTGCACCCGCCAAAGCCCAGTGCATTTTTCAAGACAAATTCTCCGCTTAATTTTCTGGCTCCCTCGGCCACACAGTCCAATTCAACATCCGGATCAGGGAGATAATTAATCGTAGGAAGCAAGGTCTCTTTGAGCAAACCTTCCATGGTGAAAATGGCCTCGATGGCGCTGGAAGCCCCCATGGCATGGCCCATTTGGGATTTATTGGCCGATACCGGAGGAAGTCGCTTTCCGAAGATATTATGCAGGGCATCAACCTCCACCTTGTCCCCTACCTTGGTTGAAGTGGCGTGGGCGTTAATGGCATCGATATCCGAAGGTTTAATCCCGGCCTGGGCAATAGCCAGCTCCATAGACCTTTGAACCGTTTCCAGATTGGGGGCAACGAAGTGCTTGGCATCCGAGGTCATTCCAAACCCGGCCAATTCAATGGGCGCTTTAAGTCCATGGGCGGCGGCGAATTCCGCTGAGGCAATGATAATACAGGCGGCCCCTTCGGAAACCACGAACCCCCTGCGATTTAAGGAAAAAGGCCGGCTGGTTTTTTCGGGCGGTTCAGGCGGCTGGCCTTCTTTGGGATGATAAGCGCCGTTCATGGTGGCAAAGCCGGCAACAATCGGTTCAACCAAGGGAAAGTCAACCGCTCCTCCGATGACCACATCAGCCAGACCCTGACGCAGGAGCATTGCCCCTGTAATCAATGAGGTGATGCCCGTTGCGCAAGCTGTGATGGTGGAAAAGATGGGTCCGGTGGCCCCGGTGAAAACAGAGACCCGTCCACCGACCATATTGATGCATGAGTTGGGGTTGGTAAAGGGATGGGGCATTTTCCCTTGGGAGACCATCAGCCGGTCCGCCTCCAACACGGCATCCAGCCCGCCGATAGCGCTGCTGAAGGTGACGGCCACGCGGGGGGCGATCTCGGGTGTAATCACCAAACCGCTTTTTTGCAGTGCGCGGTGGACGACCAGCAGGGCGTGGGGGAAAATAGGGGAAGTCCAATGAGCCATTTCCCGGGGCTGCAAAAAAGGAAAAGGTCTGGTATCAAGGGGCGGAACTTCTCCGGCCACTCTAACCGGAAAATCGTGGGGCAAGGGAAAACGGGTTAAGGGACCTATCCCCGAGTCCCCGCGAACCGCCTTTTCCCACTGGGTTTCCCATTCCGTACCTAAAGGGGAAACGGCATCATACCCTAAAATGACTGCTTTTTTTGGTTCCATAAAGAGTACCCAGATTAAAAAAACCATTTGAAGAGAGAAAAATCTTTAAATTTATGCTCTCGGGATCACCTAATGTTGAGGAGACCAGGACAGCGCTTTTTCTCTTTTCGATTGAATCGATGATGAGATCGGATTTGAATGCCGGAAAAAGCAAACTACCGAAGTCCCACCCATAATCACCAGGGGATGAAATGATACAGCTTGGCGAACATTTCATAAACTTCGATCCAGTTCTGCAAATCTTCAGTCGACCGAATATGTTCTCTTTTATTGACCATAACCCAGCTCATATGGGCCGCCCCGTCCTTGCAGGTGGAGCAGTCCCGGCTGGCCGAAGTGCAACAGCGGTGGACCGTCTTTAAATCGGAAGCCCAGCGGATAAAATGAATCAAACGGTGGGGCTGGGGATTCCTATCGTCCAAGGATTCGGTTACAGAGGGACATTCTTTCCAGCCGAAAGGACGGCCCATCATGGTCCCTGTGGTGATGATTTGATGGTAATATTTGCTGGAAATAACCGTTTGAGGATACCGGTCCAGCATTTCATCTAGTTCGTGACGCAAGGCCGTTAGCTCTTTTTCCCGCCAGGAAAAACCTTCCACATGCTCGTCGTTTGACAAAAGCTGAAGATGGACCTTCAATCCAATATCGGCGATTCTTTTGATGACCGGTTCAATTTTACCCACCTGCCGCGGTGTGATGGTGTACAGATAATAAGTGTAGGGGTCACCGGTATAATGCTTACTGGAAATCGCAAAGGTGTCTCTCCCCCTTAGAACCTTTTCATCTTCAGGGCTGCCCCAGAGAGAAATCCCGACCATCATATCAGGGAACCGATCCCGGGGCACTTTTATCAAGCCGTTGGTGGCGCAATAGGTCGGCAGCCGATGATAAAAGGCCTCAGCCCTGTCCAGGAAAAGCGTCGGCTCTCCGCCGATCAATATGGCCAGATTGACGCCCCGCTCCTTTTCCCGGTCAATAAAGGCCTCCCACTTTTTTAGATCCATTTCTTCACGGGCCGCCTGGTGTTCGTTGGAGGAAAAGAAAAAACACCCCTTACAGCGCAAATTGCATTGGTTGGTAACATCATAGATAGAACTGCGAATATTTAATTTGGAAATCCTCCGATAGCGTTCGTACCAGGATGAATCTAATAATGAACTGACAGTTTTCATAAAGTCGTCCCTTAAAATCTTCTTTTTGGTTTTCTGATTTTTCGGTCCGGGGTTCAGGTCATCGGGGGGCTGACCGGGGCCGGACAGAGATTCTCCCCTTTGGGATACCCCATCACCCACACCGCCAGGTACGTATCCACATAATCCAGCCAAGCCTTGAAGGTGTCCAATTGACCGGCATGACGAAAAAGACGGGCGGTGACCACAGCTGAACCTGAGGCATAATGCCGGCAGTCGTTACAATCGGTATCCGGCACACAGCAGGCCACCGACCGGTCCCATTTTAAATCCGTTCGGTACTGTCGAAAGGACCGTCCCAGGCCAATGTCCTGAGAGGGGTTTTGTCGAGGGTACTGGCAGGCAAAAAGGTCATGCAAACTGCCGCGGTGGGTATGGGCAACGGCATTATAGGCCGAGAACAAAACCTGCTGAGGATATTTCTCCAGGAGGGCGATCATATTGTTTCTGGTTTGTTCCAGTGAATCTTCATTATGGCGTAAAGGTCCCTTATAGCCCACCGGGGAGGAAAAAACATTGAAGGTCAACTTACAATCCTCGGCCACGAGGCGTTCGGCCACCTCCCAGACCTCTCCGATATTGCTCCGGGTGAAGGTATAAACAAAAACGGCCCGCGGGTCATTCCGATAGTTTTCGATTTGTTTTTTTAAAAGATCCTTGGCTTTCCGCACCCGAAGGCTGGTTTCATCGTTGCCCCAGACGGAAATATGGATTTTATAGCCGACCGATTCCGAAATTTTTTTCAATCCGTTGGTGGCTATGCTGCCCAGCGGCATTTCCTGAAAACAAACCTCCAACAGTTCCGGAACGAGCGAGGGTTCGGCCCCGGCCAGAACCACATAGGTGATCCCCCGTTTTTTTTCGGTTTGCATCAGTTCCCGCCAGGCTTCGACCTGATTGTTTTCAACGGCAAATTGTTTTTCCCCCTCATAATAATAACAGCCGTCGCAGCGGAGATTGCAGCGATTGCTCATGTCATAGGTGGATTCCCGCAGGAAAAAATATTTTCGGACTTTCTCCCACCGCTGTCTGACTTCCGGATGGTCAAGCAGTTCGGAAAATTTCGGTTGGTCTGGTTCCAAGGATGGCTGATGATTCATGGTCATGGCGAATGAGTTCCTCTCAATTGCTCTACCCTAGCATCGAGATCAGGCTGCCGGATTCTTAACTCCGGGCCTTAACTCTTTCCTCAACATATTCGGCGATCAAGCGAATGGTCTTCAATTTGGGATAATCGTCTTCGTCAATTACAATCTTGTATTCATCCTGTAAAACCAGAGAGATAGTGGCCAGATCCATACTATCAATTCCCAGTTCATCGATCAGGTCCAAATCAGGATTGAACGTCTCAACCGTTACATCTTCCAGTTTGAGTTCAAAAATTATTTTTTGGGCTACATTTTCAATAATGCCCTTAATTTCTCCCTTTTCAGGCATCATTATCCTCCCTTTTTTATTAGTTTTCTGATTGGCTTTCCTTAAAGTAAAAGGAATTATAAAATAAAAAGTAAACCGGGGTCAAGGGAAAATTAGTATATTGTTTGTTCTATATTGACATTACCCATAGTTATAGATAGAATTTTTCATCTTGATAAAAAGTTTCTCCAAAAGAAAAGATCTTATATTTTAAAACAGATAGTTTGGAAATAGGAAGTATGCCTACCCCCCCCGATGATTGGTTGCCTCTGGAGAAACAACGGATCACCCCTGAAGGCCGATGGGAATCGAGGGTGCGATTCGGACCCCAATCGAAGTGGTTCTCGGGGCATTTTGAAACATTCCCCTTGTTACCCGGCGTGGCCCTCCTCGCCTTGGCTTCTGAAACGCTACAAAGGCAAGCCTTTGAAAATGGTCGGCTTCTCGATGTGTTAGGCTTTTCCAGAGTAAGATTTAGGCATCTGGTTCTCCCGGGGGATGAACTGTGCATTTCTGTAGCAGCCATGCCCAGCGGTCCTGAGGCTAAACTCGATTTTCAGATAACCTGTCAGGCCAAACTCGTTGCCCATGGTTTTTTGAAGGCCCGAGAAGAAGGTCCTTTTGAACACTGATGACTGATTCGATGGGATAAAAAAAATGGAACGGAATGAATTATTTCCTGCTGAACCTCTGATCCCGCACCGTCATCTTATGAGACTCTTGGAATGGGTAAGACGACCGATCGAGAAAACCCTGCAGGCAGAAACTACCGTAAACGCCAATTGGCCTCTTCACCGGGACGGGATGGTGAATGCCGTGATATGTATCGAACTGGTCGCCCAGGCCATCGCTGCCTTGAGAACCTGGAATAAAGGAAAAGGAGCCGAATCGCGACTTGGATTCGTAGTCGGTCTTAAAAAAGCTGAATTTTCTACCTCCAGCATTCCTGTGGGGACGAGGCTTGTTATCCATATTGCCGAGACCTATCATGTTGAAAAATATGCCGTGTATGAAGGTCAGGTCAACTCTGGGTCGGATTTCAACTTTAAAACCACAATCCAGGTCATGGAGCCGGAGGAGGAAGCCCTTTCCGAAAAAACTTTGCTGGACGGGCCGGGGTAGGGCAATGAGTTACCTTTTAAACAAGCCCCAAAAAAGATCCCCCAGTCCAATGTTAGGTAAGTCCATCCATTTCAGGTCAAGATTATTATAAACCCTTAATAACTTGTGGAGAAAAAAAAACATGGACCCTTTATCGCCCATGAAGGTTGCCCTGGTAACGGGCGGAAGTCGGGGAATCGGACGGGCTATCTGTTTGGAACTGGCAAAAAACGGCTTATATGTGATAATCAATTTTCTTTCTAACCAAAAGGCGGCGGAAGAGACCTTGAGATTGATTCAGGAAGTTGGAGGAAGGGGCGAGACGGTCTGTTTTGACGTAGCGGATCAAGAAGTAACGGAGAAAAGCCTTGAAGCCCTTTTAATCCGTCATGAAGGCATTGATATTTTAGTCAATAATGCCGGAGTAGCGGCAGACGGCCTTTTTTTGCTCCTGTCTAAAGAGGAATGGACCCGGGTTCTTAACACATCGTTACAAGGATTTTATAATGTCACTCAGCCTGTCCTTAAAAAGATGGTCACCAGGAACCAAGGGGTGATTGTGATCATCTCCTCCGTTTCTGCCAGGCTCGGCCACCGCGGTCAGACCAACTATTCGGCAGCCAAGGCCGGTCTTGAAGGGGCTTGTCGATCCCTGGCCTCGGAGGTCGCCCGTCTCGGTATTCGGGTCAACATAGTAGCCCCAGGCATGATCGAAACCGAGATGATTCAAGCCATGCCCAAGGCGATGATAAAACAGATCATCCCCATGGGTCGGGTTGGACTCCCGGAAGAGGTGGCCAAAGTTGTCCGATTCCTCTGTTCCGATGATGCCTCCTATATTACCGGTCAAGTCATCTCCGTCAATGGGGGAATGATTTAGGCTGGTTCAGGGAAGGAAACTTAGCGATTTTTTCCCAAGCGTCGGCGGACAAGAGTTCTATTTTTTTGTTTTCTAAGCCAAATAAAGCCTGTTTAAATTTGACCTTTTTTCTCCTTGACCCAGCACTTTTCTTGCCCTATAATTATTTTTTTAAAATTGATCGATCTTATTGAAGATCCTTGGTTAAAGAATTGGAAGAAGGAAGCTGTAAGATAACAAAACGATGGATACCATTATGACACGGGAAGAGATAAAGAGTGAAATATTAAAAATTCTATTCAGAGAATTTGAAATCGAAAATCCCGACTTGGATGATGATTTAAGAGAGAAGTATGAGTTCGACAGTATCGACGCCATAGAACTTCTGGTAGCGATTGAACATTTATTAAAAACAGAGCTGACTCAGGAAGAAAAAAAACAGGCCATGGATATTAGGACCATTAACCATATTTGTGATTATGTGGAAGCTTTGGCTAAAGCCAGGGCCTGAGATGTGAGTCGTTTTATGGAAAGAAGAGTCGTTATTACGGCCTGTTCTGCAATTACCCCTATTGGGCATTCCAAAAAAGAAATCGTCAATAGCCTGGTTAAGGGAATTTCCGGAGTAAAACCGCTGCGCAAGGATGATCTTCTGACCCGTTATATCCATTCAGGAGTTTTCGGAACGGTGGATTATCCGGTTGAGTACGATTTCAAACGTCAACATCGTAAGACCATGGGACCAGTGGCCTATTATGCCTGTCAGGTGGCCAAGGAAGTTATTGAGGCTTCCGGTTTAGATAATGCGTTTATCACCTCAGGGCGCTTAGGCGTGGCCTTTGGATCAACTCATGGCAGCCCTTCGGTTCAAAGGGAGATTTATAAAATCTTTTTCGGAGGCTCGTCTTCTGAATATTCAAACATCGGTGCCGTAGAATACCTGAAATCCATGGTTCATACGACAGCGGTGAATATCACCAAGATGTTTGGAATTACGGGGCGGGTCATTTCCTCTTCAACGGCCTGCACGACCAGCAGCCAATCCATCGGTTTTGGATATGAATCGATCAAATTTGGGATGCAGGACGCCATGCTTTGCGGCGGGGCAGACGAATATGACACCACGACCGTTGCTGTTTTTGATAATCTTTTGGCCTGTTCAACAGCTTTTAATGAAACACCCCATCTCACCCCTCGACCGTTTGATTCCAGAAGAGACGGTCTTGTCGTAGGAGAGGGCGCCGGGGCGGTCCTGTTGGAAGAATACGAACATGCCCGGAAACGAGGGGCAAATATCCTTGGCGAAGTCATCGGGTTTGCTTGTAACAATAACGGCGGCGATTTGATATTGCCCAATCTAAACGGAGTCACCCAGACGCTTCTACTTGGGCTCGAGAATGCCGGAATTTCTCCGGATCAGATTGATCTTGTGAGCGCTCACGCCACAGCAACCAAAATGGGGGACATTATCGAGGCCCAGGCCATTCATATGGTCTATGGGAATGCTCCCTGGGTTGTCGGCTTAAAAAGTTATATGGGGCATACCATGGCGACCTGCGGTTCCATTGAAACGATTCTCTGCCTTTACATGATGGAAGAAGGATTCATTGCTCCGACTTTGAATCTGGATGAAGTTGATGAACGCTGTGCCATGATTCGGCATGCCCTGAAACTTCAGGAAGGCAACATCCGGATTGCTGCCATCCAAAATTTTGCCTTTGGGGGAGTGAATACCTGCCTGATTATCAAAAAATTCGAATAGACCAAAACGATAAAAAAGCCGGGGATGGCCCAGATCCAAGGCGTCCAGGACGAAGGCCCGTCCCGGCCGGATATCGCGAGCCCTTGACCATTCCCCGATGGATTAAAGGTCCGGTTGATCTTTTGGTCACCCTATTTTTATGGGTCTATTTTACCTTTGGCTATTTCATTTTATTCTCTCCCTTTTATCTCTTTTCCTTCCTGTTCTCTGATAACCTCGAAAATTCTTTTCAAAAAATAAATCACCGATTTTTCAAATCGTTTTTTATACTCCTGCGAATCATCACCCCCCGTTTAAACATCCGCATTGACGACGACGTTTGTGCCATTCGGTCTTCCGTTATTGTCTGTAATCATCTTTCATACCTCGATCCGATCCTTATGGTTTCTTTGTTTGAAAAACAAAAGACGGTCGTTAAAAAAACATTTCTGAAAGTACCCGTTTTCGGATGGGTGTTAAAAAAATCCGGGTATTTATTTTCAACGAAAGAGGAGACTTTTACCGCCCTCATGCTGGAACGTATCAAGGATATGGAAAATTATCTGTCATCAGGGGGGAATTTATTCGTCTTTCCGGAAGGTACGAGAAGCCGAGACGGGAAGATCGGGCGGTTAAACAAAGGGGCCTTTACCATTGCCAAGCGATATCATGCTCCGATTCAGGTGTTGATGATCAACCAAACGAATAAGTTATTAAAGCCGGGCAGATCCTTATTAAATACCTGTGTTCCGATTACGATTGAAGTAAAACGGATTGGAAGCATTCCTCCGGAATACACCAGCGATGGCTTATCGATTCAGAGAGTGATGGAACAGGTCAGGCAGTTTTTTGAACAGCAGCTCGAGCCATAGTTTTGCCTGCCTATCCGTATTTCTCCTTGACCCTGCCTTTTTCTTGTCCTATACTTTTTTTGATCCAAAAGCCTCTTTGGGGTGCGTCGGGCAAAGCCTGGAAAATCCAGTCGGTTGAAAAGCGAGCCTGAGTTAGCCGACCGTCGGAACCGAGTTTGTTCTAAATGCCGGTAACTGCATAGATGAAGCGAAAAATTCAATGCCTACACTTCAACAGGTCCAGGAAAAGGTTCTGATCATCGGCTCGGGTATCGGCGGCCTGAGCACGGGCATCATTTTAGCCAAGCTCGGTTTTGATGTCACCGTCATCGAAAAGAATCGACAACCCGGCGGGATGATGCGCAGCTACGCCCGCCGGGGGGTGCAATGCAACGTTGGTCTGCATTACCTAGGCGCCCTGGATCAGGGCCAGGTTCTGCGCCGCTGTTTCGATTTTTTGGAAATTTCGGATCGGCTTCCGCTGGTTCGGATGGGGATCGAGGCGCCGGTGGACCGTTATCTTTTCACCGACAACCATCTTGGCCTCGATCGTTTCGATGTGCCCACCGGTTTTGAGGCTTACCAGGCCGGTCTGAATGCCGCCTTTCCAACCCAAAAAGCGCAAGTGGCCGCTTTGATGACCCTGCTACGCCGCGGCGCCGACCAATTTGACCGACTGTCTTTTCTATACGCCGATCAGCCGACTGAATACTGGTTCGATCAAATCGAGCCGCTGGGGGCGATTTTCGACCGTATCGGCTGTTCCCCCGGGCTGAGGGCGGTCTTCGGCCTGCCGACGGTCTTGATCGGGGTGCCGCCCGCGGTGTGTCCTCAGGTCTATCACACCATGACCCTGGGCAGCTACCTTTTGTCTGCCTGGCGCTTGGAGGGGCACGGCGCTACTATGGCCGACGTCTGCGCCCAGCGCCTGGCCTCCTTCGGAGGAGGATTGCGTACCGGAGAGGCGGTAGTCGGCATTCGAACGGCCGACGGCTGCGTGCGGGGTGTCACCCTGGATTCGGGTGAAACCCTTGACGCCGCCATCGTCATCAGCACCATCCACCCCAAGAGGATGATCGAGTTACTGAAGCCCGACGCCGTTAAAGCCTCCTATCGTCGGCGGATCATGGGGTTAAAGGATACCGCCGGCATGATGGCGGTGCACGCCCTGGTGCCGGCTGACCGGCACCCCGTAATTTCACACAACCTGTTCGTGGTGCAGGCCGATTCCAACGGCGACGTCCGGGACCTGATCTTTCTGCAATTGCGCTCCAGCGGCGCACCGGGGCAGAACCTGCTGACAATGATCACCTCCGGCCATGATGAACTATGGCTGGCCTGGCAGCAGACCCGCTCCGGCCAGCGCGGTCCGGATTATCTCAAAAAGAAGCAGGATCTGGCTCATGAAATCATTAGAAAAACAGAAAAGATAATGGGTCCCTTCCATGGGCTGGAGATCCTCGACGTCTTTACACCTTTAACCATCCGGGATTGGGTCAACAGCCCCCAAGGATCGGCCTACGGTGTAATGCGATCAAACGACCAAATGCTTTCAGCCGCATTGTTGAATCGTACGTCATTGCGAGGCCTCTTTTTGGCCGGCCAGAGCGTATTGTCCCCAGGTATTTTGGGCACAATTTTAGGTTCTTTCTCAACCGTGAAATTTATCGTGGGTTCAGAGCGGTTCGAGCGAGAGGTTCGAATATAGTCTCTTAGGTGAAGTCGTATCCAATGCCGTCAACTTTAGTCCTTTCCTATGGTTTTCGGTAAAAATCAGGAAACACCTTTTAAGTCGCCTTTCTAATGTCCAAATGTCCCAATCGGTTTGCCTTCCTAATCTGAGTATAGGCATCCTGACTATGTATTATTTAGTGCGAAAATAGAGTTCGAGATTAAAACATCTATCGTCCATATTTTCATGATCGGTGGTGTCACGCCCCTGGCGAGGCATGATGGTTTAAACGAAAATAGGGATCGAGATTAAACCTTCAACTAACCCTTTTTTCATGATTGGCGGGGCGTGACGGCGTATCATGAAAAAAATTGATAAAACGAATTGAATTTAGTATAAGAAAAAATATCGATAACCCCTTGAATCCTATTTTCATAGTAATAAAAAATCCTCGGCTAAAAAACCGATGGATGAATGGGACGGCTCATCTTTTTATAGACCATGAGCTGGACAGCATTGATGCTTTGGATTGGTTCGCTGCGAATGATAGATTGGCCTTTTTCAGCAACCTGTTAAGGGAAAAATGATGAATCAACTCCTGCAAGAACTAAAACGAAAAATCGTGGAAGAGCTCCAGCTCGAAGATGTGAATCCGGATGAACTGGCCGATGACACCCCCTTCTTTGATGGAGGTCTGGGTCTGGCTTCCGTGGATCTATTGGTCCTGGTGGTCCTGGTGGAAAGAGATTATGGGGTTGAGATCTTCAGTAAGGAGTTAGGCGAGAAGGTCTTTATAACCATTTCCTCTCTGGCTGAATATATTAAAGACAACCGGAAAAAAAGGGAGAAGGGCCAGATTTGATTAGAGGTTAACTTACGATCAGGCTGAATATAGGAATATCAATGAAAGAAAAGCCATGGCTTAAACATTATGAAAGCCAAGTCCCCCATTCCATTGCTTATCCGGAGAGTTCCATCCAACGATTCCTTCTGGACACGGTGACCAACCACCCGGATTATACGGCCATCTCCTTCAACGAGATCGACATAACTTACAAGGACCTGAATGAGAGGGTGAACCGGTTGGCCCAGGCCCTCCAGAAACGCGGGGTGGAAAAAGGAGACCGGATCGCCTTTCTTTTGGTGAACTCCCCGACTTATGTGATTGCCTTTTTTGCGGTCCTAAAGCTTGGGGCTATTGTGGTCAATATGAGTGTGGGAATTCAGGGAGAAGAACTGACCCGCTGTTTGAACGACTCCGGGGCCAAGATAGTCGTCACCCTGGATCTGTTCGCCCAGAATCTCTACCAGGTGATTGGCAAAACCGGGGTGAAAACCGTCATCCTTCACTCCATATTCGGGCTGGAAAAGAAAATTTCCCTGAAAGAAGGGGCCCCTCACCCTCAGATATTCCAAAAGGTTTTATCCTCAGTCCAAACGGCAGAAGAGCCGGCGATTCGGGTTGCTTCCCAAGATGTGGCGGTGCTTCAGTATTCCAGCGGTTCCACCGGAGCACCAAAGGCGGCAACCTTGACCCACTTCAATATCGTTGCCAGTGTACTCCAGTCCGACGCCTGGATGGGAGTGGAGGAAGCCGGAAATGCAGCGGTCTTATGTGTGATTCCTTTTTTCCACGTTTTCGGGATGTCGGCTTGTCTCCTCGTTTCCGTATTTAAAGGATATCGGATGGTCCTCCTCCCTCGAATTGACCCGATGGACATCCTCTCCTTGATGAAGATCAATGAGCATTACCAGCCCATTTCCTTCCCGGTCGTACCCAGCTTATGGGCGGCCATCCTGTCCCTACCTTCGGAGGTTGTCGGGCCCCAGCTTTCTTCCGTTCAGGTGGCTACCAGCGGAGGGGCAGCCCTCCCTGCCTGGGTTCATGACCGTTATGAAGAACTCACCGGCAGAAAAATCATCGAGGCCTATGGGCTCTCGGAGGCCTCCGGAGCCACCCACTTCACGCCTTCACCCAGTGGCGGACCCCGAGACTCCATTGGGTTACCCTCGCCGGACACGGAGGTCAGGATCATGGACATAGAAACAGGCCAGAGAGAATGCGCAGTGAGTGAGATCGGCGAACTTGTAGTGAAAGGGCCACAGATTATGCAGGGCTACTGGAATAACCAGGACCTCACCTCAACAGCTCTGCGTAACGGATGGCTTTACACCAAGGACTTGGCTCGAATGGATGAACAGGGGTTTTTCTACCTGGTGGACCGAAAAGATGACTTGATCATCTCCAGCGGATTCAACATCTACCCCAGTCAGATCGAAGCCGTCCTTGAAAAGCACCCCAAAATCGAGGAGGCTGCCGTAATCGGAGTCCCTGACCGGATCAAAGGGCAGGCAATCACGGCAGTGATCGCTTTAAAAGAAGGCTTAGAAGGGGATAAAGAAGAATTTCTAAAGTACTGCAAAGAAAATATGCCTGATTATCGGGTGCCCAAAACTTTCCTCATCCGACAGGAAATTCCCAGGGATCCGGCAGGAAAGATCTTGAAGAGGATCTTAAGGCAAGAGATTAAGGCCGTTTAAGAGAGAATGATAAAGACCTTACTTTTCAAAACGGTCACCAAAGTTGCCTTACTTCTGGGTTCATGGCCCCTTCGATTTTTCGCCTGGTGGATATCCACCGGATACTTTTTCTTTCGTCCCTCCAGGAGGAAACTCAGTATCCAGCTCTATCAAGCCATCTTTCCCGAGCGTAAGGGCTGGTATCATCTTTACTGTGCCTGGCGCCAGTTTCATTCCTTTGCGGCCACTTACGGAGACCGGATGGATTTTGAAAGCAGGAAAGAGGTCTTCACCTCTACGCAAGGGAGAGAAGGAATATTAGAGGCGAATAAAAGGGGTACCGGGGGGATTATCCTCATGTCCCATCTGGGCAGTTATGAGGTGGCAGCCAGCGGTTTTCAGAAATATGGCCTTAAGCTCCTGTTGATCATGGGCGAAAAGGAGGCCAGGCTGGTAGCCCGTGATCAGCGCCAGGCCCTGAAAGACCGGGGAATCTCCATTCAGGTGGCTACGGGACAAGGAGATTCTCTCATGGGAGGGCTGGAGGCGATCAAGTTTATCAGGGAAGGGGGATTCGTTTCTCTGGCCGGCGATCTGATCTGGACCGAACAGCGCTCATTTTTAACGGTAAAATTCTTTGGCCGGGAGGTGGTCCTGGCCTCGGGCCCCTATCTGCTGGCCCTGGTCTCCGGGGCGCCTCTCTTTATTTTGTTTACCTTTCGAGTTAAAAGAGGAAGACATCAGGTCATTGTCCTTCCTCCCAGACAGGTAACGGCCTCTATCCGTTCTGAAAGAGACAAGGTCCTTCAGGAGAGCGCCCAGGCCTATGCCGAGGCTTTGGAGGAGATGGTGCGCCGACATCCTTTTCAGTGGTACATCTTTGAGCCCTTCTTTCAACCTCTTCCGGCTAAATTAGGAAATTCGTCGATCGGGCTTAAAGGTCAAATTTAAAATAAGATGGGAGACAACGAACCCAATATGGATGATAAACTTATGATGAACGCCCTGGCCGCTGGATATGCCAGGATTGTAGTCTGGGCCGATATTCTTGATCAGATCAATGTCTACCCGGTGCCGGACGGTGATACGGGCCGGAATCTTGTCATTACTCTGAGTGCCTTGAATAATAATTCATGGACACCGGAGGCATTAATCCGTGAAGTCCTGCTCTCGGCCAGGGGGAATTCGGGAAACATCGCCTCCCGGTTCCTCTCCGGGTTTCTCCAGTGCCATACCCTTGCAACCTTGGCCGCATCAGCCGAAACGGGCCGTGATTCGGCTTACCGGGCCGTTGCCAATCCTAAACCGGGAACCATGCTTTCTCTCTTTGATGACCTGGTGACCTCTCTGAAGAAAAACTCTCCTGAAGATTCAGGTAGGTGGGTGCAAGCGGTCATCCAGGATTTGGAAGAGGCGGTAAAACTAACCACCGAACAATTGCCCGAACTCAAGGAAGCCGGAGTGGTCGATGCAGGGGCCCTGGGTATGCTGGTCTTCCTCGATCCCTTGTTGAACACCCTGGCCGGTCAAGTGGTGGAGCAGTCCCTGTTCATCGACGAACTCAAGGAAGTCCTCCAGCTTTCTTCCTCCTGGCAGGACCGGACTTATCAGGGCTACTGCCTCGATGTGGTGCTCAAGGTGGAAGGGGATGAGCAAGAGGCGATGAAACAGATGTCGAATATGGGTGAATCGTTGGTGGCCATGCCCGGGGGAGATTGGCTCAAGGTACATCTCCACGCCCCGGACCGGGAAAGGGTCCGGCAGGAACTGGCGGCCCTGGGATCCATCATCAGTTGGTCCGAAGATGATCTGTCCGAGCAGACCCTGCGGTTCAATGAGCCCAGAAAAAATCAGTGCATCCATATCATGACCGACGGCGCAGGTTCCATCACCCGGGACCTGGCTCAAGGGCTGGGCATCACCCTGCTGAACAGCTACATCACCGTGGGTCAGGTCTGCCTTCCTGAAACTTATGTGGACGCCGCCCGTCTCTTTGAGGCCATGAGGAACGGGGCCAAAGTTTCCACAAGCCAGGCTTCCGATGCCGAACGCCTGGAGTGTTATCATAAGATCATGAAGACCTTCGATCGGGTTCTTTACCTCTGCGTAGGCTCTTTCTACACCGGGAATTACCAGGCGGTTATGAAATGGAAGGCCGACCATGACCCTGAAAACCGGATGATCGTCATAGATACCGGCGTGGCCTCCGGGAAACTCGGGTTGGCGGCCAAGGCTTCGGCCGAACTGGCCCTTCAGGTCGGCAACCCTGCGGAGGTCGTGGCCTTTGCCGAGGACGCCGTTCAAAAGGTTCAAGAATATATTTTTCTGGACAAACTGCAATTCCTGGCCGCCGGCGGCCGCATGTCCAAGACCGGGGCCTTTTTTGGGGATGTCCTTCACATTAAACCCATCGTTAGCCCTTTCCCGGATGGGGCGCGAAAGATGGGGATTGTGAGAAGCACTCAGGAACAGGTGAAATTCGCCTTCCGTTGCCTGGAGCAAGAGCTCTCCAAAGATCGGAAATTCACACTGCTTCTCGAATACTCGGATAACCGGTACTGGCTGGAAAAAGAGATCAAACCGGAGATAGAGCGCAGATTCCCTTCGGTGAAAGTCTTTTTACAACTCCTCTCCCTCACCTCCGCCGCCCACATGGGGCCGGGTTCTTGGGGTATGGCCTTTCTTCCTGACACACTAAAAGAAGTGGAATAGCATGATTGAGACCATCATTCTTGACCTGAAGGGCCTTTAATCTTCCTTCATCATCCTTGAGAAATCTTCAAAAATTTTCACAGGTGATTAGTGCAATCACCTGCCCGCCCCCTTCGCCATGACTTACCGGGTAGGTCATGGCCTTATATCTCAATATACTGGTTTCTTTTTCCACTTTTATTACCTCGACATCTCGAATAGCCCGAAGAAGATGCAACCTTAAAGCCTTGGCCGCCGCCTCTTTGGCCGTCCAGACCCGCATTGCGCTTTGCTTAAAATCAAGACCGGCCTTTGAAATCAGTTGTTCTTCTCTCGAGGATATAAAAAGATGTTGAATCTTAAGGATCTTTTCTGAAACTGCCTCGATATCCACCCCAATCGGATACCAGTGGGCAACAGCGACAACGAACCTGGAACTGTGGGAGGCCGAGCAATACAGTCCGCTTTCAGCCAGGCAGGGACTTAAGCCATCAGGACCAAGGGTTTCAATGGTCCGGTCCGGTCTGTTTCCTTCAATAAGATTAAGTTGGCGGGATAAATTCTTTAATGCAATCCTGGCGGCAAAGAAACTCCTCCTTCTTCCTGGCCCTAACCTTAAGGCCTTTTCTAATTCACGCCGGGTAAGCAGTTGGTCTTCAATGGGGGAAAGGGATTCTATATCGAGGATCACCATTCCAAGACAGGCCGATCGGAGCCGCTCGATCCCCAACCAGGAGACGGAAGTCTTATTCAGTATGGGATGGGAATTTAAAACGGTTACGGACAAAGGTCTTCGGCTTTCTTAAAGAAAATTATCAAAATAATATAGAAGAAGAAGTTCCTAGTCAATCCTAACATGATCCTTGACATTAAGGCGGCCTTCAATTACAAACTAAAGGGTCAGCTCTAACAATGTTGTAGATGACCCAAGGTCACTTGAGCCCTTGAACCCTCAACCCCTTTCGACCAACTAAATGGGAGAAGGACCAAACTAAAAACCATTCCTGATTGGGTGAGAAAATGCTTCCATCGATTTCGACCAGTGTCCACTTAAAAGTGCCCTATTATGATGTCGATACCATGCAGATCGTCTGGAATGGAAACTACTTTAAATATTTCGAAAGGGCACGGCAGGCCTTTTTTAGGGAACGCGGAGTTGATTTGTTGGACTATGCGAAAAAAACAGATTACGTTTTCCCGGTCATCCGCTCCATGATCAAACATATTCAGCCGTTGAGGATGGACGATGAATTCGTCTGCACCGCTATTCTTAAGGAAGCGAGAATTAGGATCGTTTTAAAATTTGAAATAAAGCTGCAGTCCAATGGATTGGTTTGTGCCAAGGGTCAAAGTGAACAAATAGCCCTCTTTTTACCGAAAAAGGAAATAGCTTTTTTAATTCCCGAAGAAATCCGGAAGGCTTTGTTGGGCGGCGATGTTTCAATCCTCAAATGAGCAATAATTTCGCCTTCGGCGGGGTCAACACTTCATTAGTCCTCAGTTTGGTCTGAGACATATCAAGCTTCTGTCCAAATCCTTCACACCTTTGCTCTTTCATTGTTGATGGACGCGAAAAAAGTCGCCGAAATCCGAATTAAGTCATTCCGGTCCCGCACTTGATGCGGGACCGGAATGACAGACATAGTGACTTTTTCCGAGTTCGTCATTTAAGTTATAAATTTAATCAACCGGTAGGCTCCAGGCCTTTGCCCTGCAGGACCCCGCCGTCGATCACAATTTCAGCCCCGGTAGTATAGCTGGAAGCATCGGAAGCCAAGTAAATCGCCGCACCGACTATATCGTCGGGTTGGCCGATCCGTCCCATGGGGGTCATGTTGGCCATGGCTTCCTGTCCCTTTTTAGCCTCTTCTGGAGGGAGGTGGAACCAATGGGAATTCAACATCTTGGTGCTTATCGGTCCTGGTGCGATGGCATTCACCTGAATATTAAAAGGGGCCAATTCTAAGGCGAAGGCCTTGGTTATCATTCGGACACCGGCCTTGGAAATACTATAAACACTAACATTGCGTTCCGGGCTGAAGCCGTCAATGGAAGCGAAGTTGATAATTTTCCCACCTCCTTGCTTTTTCATCACTTTGGCAACAGCCTGGCTGGTGAAATAGAGCCCCTTCATGTTCAGGTTCATAATGGTGTCCCAGAGGCGTTCATCGGTTTCCAAAACGCTGCCCATGGCCGGGCTGGCCCCGGCATTATTGACCAGGATATCAATTTTCCCAAACTTACCCATCACGGCATCGACCATTTTATTGATTTCTTCCATCTTGCCCAGATGGGCCTGGATAGGGAAGGCCTCTCCGCCAAAGGCCTTAATTTCTGCAGCGGTTGCTTCCAAATCGTTAATTTTGCGGCTGGTGATTACCACCCTGGCCCCGGCCTTGGCAAACCCCAGGGCAATTGCTTTGCCGATACCGCGACTGCCGCCGGTCACAATTGCGGTTTTACCCCTTAATGAAAACTTGGATAGATCAAACATGATTAAACCTCCATAAATTTATTAAACTCATTTGACAATATTAATTCCTGAAAGAAAATTATCAAGCAGAAAGTTTGAAATACTACAATAAATCAGTCCCGTTATTCTCCTTGACCCCGGTGTCCTTCTTAATTTATACTCGCTCCATCCAAAAGGGAATTATTTTACAGGAGGTAGTTGAAAATGGATTTTTCATTAAAAGGTAAAATTGCCCTCATTACCGGAGCCAGTCGGGGAATCGGCCGGGTTTTAGCCCTTGGGATAGCCCAGGCCGGGGCGGATGTGGTTATTGCCAGCCGGAAACTTCCCGATTTGGAAAAGGTGGCTGAAGAGATCAGAAAAATTGGACGGAAATGTATGGCCATACCTGCCCATATGGGCCGGATAGAAGAAATCAACAACCTGGTTAAACAGGTCGTGGATGAGTTTGGGAAGATCGACATCCTGGTGAACAACGCAGCCACAAATCCCACCATGGCCCAGGCCATGGACATAGACGACCGGGCCTGGGATTCGATTATGAACCTTAATCTTAAGGGCCTATTCTTCCTGAGTCAGGCAGTGGCCAAGATAATGAAGGAAAAAGGAGGCGGTAAAATCATCAATATTGCCTCTATCGCCGGGATCAGTCCAGATATACTGCCAATATACTCCATCAGTAAGGCCGGGGTGATCATGGCCACCAAGGTAATGGCCCAACAATGGGCCCAGTACAATATCCGGGCCAATGTCGTGGCCCCAGGCATGACCAAAACCGGTTTCAGCCAACCCCTTTGGAGTAATCCGGACATCCTAAAGGCAGTAACCGGCCGAAATCCAATGGCCCGGGTAGCCGATCCAGAAGAAATGGTAGGGGCTGTTATTTACCTAGCTTCGGATGCTTCCAGTTATGTAACCGGTCAGGTCCTGGCTGTTGATGGAGGGAGTACAATATAAGGGATTTAAGGGTTTAGTTTAGCATATAGCTTCTCTTCGCAGAAAGGTTGGAAATCCGAAATCCGAAATACAAAATACAAGGATCCAAATTTAACTGACCAAAACCTCTGCTCACTTTTTTTCTGATTCGAAAATTGGAGCATTTTGAATTTTAAATTTGTTTCGAAATTCGGATTTCAGATTCCGAATTTCGTTGCGGCCAACGCCCTGTATTAGCCTGTATTAGTAAAGAGAAATACACTATACTTTTTACCCCCACGGAGCGCTTTCGTTTTTGCCCGGAGAGGGGTTTACCTTTTTCCGAAATTTTAAAAAAAGTGTTGACTTTTCATAAATTGATTTGGTAAAAGGATGCTTTTTGATCATTACCATAAAAAACGCCATGCCTTGAAAAACTGCTAAGTCTTGCTGAAAATAGCACGTTCCTCCCTTTTTAAGGGGTGCAATAAAGGTCGAATCTATGTGTGGATTCAACCTGATCAATCGGAGGTTAGGGATGCATAGATCAGAAGGCACTCTTTATCTAAATAAATTTATCACACCCGGAAGTATTCCCGCGTATTTCTATATTAAAATTAACCTACAAACAATTTGAAAGGAGAAGAAACGATGAAGAAGTTCAACTTTGGATGGAGCATGTTGCTCGTTGCCTGCCTGGTTGTGGTCATGTGTTTCCCGGCCTGGGGACGGACGATTAAAATCGGTGTCATCGGCAATATGCAGGGTTTGGAAGGTAGGGACCATTGGGCCGGCGCAACCATGGCCGCGGAAATTGTTAATGCCAAGGGAGGCGTTCAGGTCGGCAAGGAAAAAATGAAAATCGAGCTGGTCAAGGCCGACTCCAATGAAGATAAAAGCCCCACCGATGCCACCAATGCCATGGAACGTTTAATGACCAAGGACAAAGTGGATTTTGTTATCGGCGGGTTCAGGACCGAGGCCGTTATACCCATGCAGGACATTGCCATGGATTACAAAAAGATCTTTATCGGCTGCGGGGCCGCCACCGATGCGCTCTGCGATAAGGTTGGGACTAATTACAACCGTTACAAATACTGGTTCCGGGGCACCCCTTTCAAATCCTCTCATCTGGTGAAAACCTGTTTTGCCATGGTGGGCCAAGCCTCAGGACTCATTAAGAGCGAATTGAAGGTCCCGGTCAAATGCGCTATCGTGGCCGAGAAGCTGGCCTGGACGGAAGGTATGGTCAAGGTTGCCCAAACCGTGTTGCCTAAGATGGGCATAGAGGTAGTCGGGCTCTGGCAGCCTTCCGCCCTGGCTACGGATGTCACCGCCGAGCTTTCGGCTATCCAGAAGAGCGGGGCCAACCTAATCTTTCCCATTTTCTCCGGATCGGTTGGGATTACCTTTTCCCGGCAGGCAGGGGAACTCAAGATCCCGGCCATCCAGGTGGGCATCAATGTCGAGTCCCAAAAGGACGGTTTCTGGGAAGCCACCAAGGGTATGGGTAATTATGTCTATACCATGAATACCTATGTCCGGGGGGTTGAACAAAATGAATTAACCAAACCATTTTTGGACCGCTTTATTAAGGAGTTTAAGACGACCCCAACCTATACGGCCGATACCTATTCCGCCATCCTCTATGCCCTGGTCCCAAGCATCGAGGCCGTTGGTAGCCTGGATACCGATAAGATAGTCACCCACCTGGAGAACGCGGTATATAAGGTCCCCAGTGGGGTCATCAAATATGAAAAGAATGCCCAAGGAGTATCGACCCATGATTTGACCTGGGGCCCGGGCTTTGAGACAGGCGTCGGCTGCCAGTGGCAGGACGGTAAACTGGTCGGGGTTTGGCCGAATCACTGGAAGGCCACACCGGATGCCCCGGAGGTCACTTATAAAGGGATGGTCGCTCTTAAACTGCCCCCCTGGATGAAGAAGTAATTCAAAAACAGAATAATAGAATTCAGAAGTCAGAAGCTCCCTTCTCTAACCCTCCCCCTCAAAGGGGGGAGGGAAGGGGTGGGGGTGAAGAAAATATTTTTTTACTAATAAAATATTTTTTTGAGGCCTTATGAATATAATAATTACCGGTCTAATCACAGGCAGTATGCTGGCCTTACTTTCCATCGGTTTCTCCCTGATCTTTGGGGTGGCCAAAATCATAAACCTCGCCCACACCGCCTTTTATATGGTCGCGGCATACTGTATCTATTACTTGTCCTTCAGGCTTGGATTTAATGTCATCTTGTCCATGCTGATCGCTGTTGCAACCGTTACTCTGATCGGTTTGCTGACCTATAAGTTTGCCATCGATCCGATACGCGAGCATGAGGCGGCGGTCCTGATTGCCACTATAGCCCTGGCCATGTTCTTTCAAGAAGTCATCCTGCAGCTCTTCACCTTTGAATACCGGAGTGTGGATTTCCTGATTCAAGGGTACTTTACTGTGGGAGACAACAAGATTTTTTATCAACAGTTGCTGACCTTCGGAGTGGTCCTGTTGATTTTGCTGGTCGTTTGGTTCCTGTTGATGAAGACCCGCTTAGGCCTGGCCATCCGTTCCACGGCCGAGGACCGGGAGGTGTCCAATCTGATGGGGATGAACGAGAGCCGGCTGGCCATGATCACGATGGGTCTTTCGGTCTGCCTGGCCGGGATTACCGGAGCGGTGATCGGACCTCTTATGGTCCTTACTCCCAACATGTGGGAGGAACCCATGATCATGATGATGGCCGTCGTGGTGCTGGGTGGGCTGGGCAGCATCAAAGGAAGTTTTATAGGCGCTTATATTTTGGGGTTCGCCGAGGCCCTGGTGGTTTTCCTTCTCCCCACAGGGTCCTTTTTGAAGATGCCTGTGGCCTTGGTCATCATGATCCTGGTCCTGTTGATACGGCCGGAGGGCCTGTTTGGTATCGCTTTTGAGGAAGAGAGGTAAAAAGGCATGGGTTTTGTCTTATTTTATATTAGAAAACTAGTTACACTCCTGCGAAACGAAGTGCTGGTCCTTCCCAGTCGAATCATGGTGGGCCTTTTTCTTATTGTTATACTGGGACTGCCCTTGGTAACCCAAGACCCCTATGTGGTCCGCATTGTCATTCTAACCAGTCTCTTTGCCATCCTGGCCGCCAGTTGGGACCTCCTGTCGGGATTTACCGGCCAGCTGAATTTCGGCCATGCTCTTTTCTTCGGAGTGGGGGCCTACGGCTCGGCCATTTTAAATACCCATGTTCATATTCCCCCCTGGGGAAGTGTGCCTTTGGGGGCCTTGGTGGCTGTTTTGGCCGGCCTTGTTATCGGGATCCCCTGCCTGCGTCTGAAACACACTTACCTGGCCCTGACCACCTTTGCCTTTCCGATCATCTTACTGGGGATCATCATTGCCCTGCCGGATTTAACCGGGGGTGAATTGGGGATGTCCGGGGTAGAGCGATTCACCAGTTCCCTGATGGGCAATTATTATCTTCATGTCATAGTCATGCTGGTATTGTGTTTCATCATGTGGAAGATAACCGACTCCAATACGGGTATTATTTTTCATGCCATCCGGGAGGATGAGCTGGCCGTAAAGGCCTCGGGGATCAACACCACCCGATATAAACTGTTGGCCTTCACCCTCAGCGGCTTTTTTGCCGGCATTTCCGGCGGACTCTATGCCCATTATATGCGGATTGCCGGACCTTCCACCCTGGCGGTCTCCATGTCCTTCCAGATTGTGATCTGGGCCATCTTCGGGGGAATAGCCACGATCTACGGCCCCATAACCGGGGTTTTTATCCTCATCCCGTTGTTGGAAGTCGTCCGGATCTGGCCCGAGTACCGCATGATGATATTTTCCGTATTCGTCCTGCTCATCCTCTTGTACATGCCCGAAGGCTTGGTCCCCTGGGTAAGGGACAAGATTGAAAAAGAATGTCCGCGGTGCAAAGTCAGAAACGTAGCACCTCGGAAATCCTGCCGGATCTGCACGGCGGATCTGGATTGAGAAAAAAAGGATTCAAGGGATCAAGGATTCGGGGGTTCAAGTGAAAGGCGCGGAAAATAAAACCAGGGAACCCTCGCCCCAATTTATAAATTGAACTGAAAGAAGGAAGTTATTATGAACCCAAAAGAAATTTATTTATCCAAACCCTGGCTGAAATATTACCCGGAAGGTGTTCCGGCCGAAGTCGAAATTCCGGAAGGATCCGTCATGGACCTCTTTGATCAGTCGGTTGAAAAATATGGAAACCGACCTTCCCTGATCTTTTACGGCAAGAAGATCACCTACCGGGAGATCAAGGATTCGGTGGACCGTCTTGCCACCGCCCTGGCCGATTTGGGAATCAAAAAGGGAGACACGGTTGCCTTATACCTTCTGAACTGCCCTCAATATGTCATATCCTATTTTGCGATACTCAGGTTGGGGGCCAAGGTCACCCCGATCAGCCCGGTCTATACCAGTATCGAGGTCAAGCATCAGATCCAGGACAGCGAAGCCAAGATGGCCATCTGTCAGAATATCCTCTATGACAACCTGGCCAAATCCGGGGTGCAACCGGAAAAGGTTATTTTAACCAGTATCGAAGAGTACCTTCCAACAATGAAAAAATGGTTCGGAAAGAAAACAAAAGACAAAAGTGGAAAAGAGGCCCCTTCAGTGGAATCCATTAAAGGGGCCGGGATTTACTATTTTCAGGAACTGCTGAAAAAATATCCGCCCAATCCCCCCAAGGTAACCATTGACCCCCAGGAAGACCTGGCGGCCTTGCCCTACACCGGCGGCACCACCGGCCTGCCCAAGGCAGCCATGATAACCCATCGTAATATGGTAGCCGTTCAGAAACAAACCCGGGCCTTTTTGCCTATCCTGGAAGACGGCAAAGAGGTGATTATGGCCTTCCTGCCCTTTTTTCATATTTACGGCCAGGTCGTGGTCATGCTCTCCGGTCTGGTTCAGGGTTCGACCATGGTCCTGTTCACCACCCCGGATATAGAGGACATTTTGGAGGGTATAGAGCGTTATCAGGCCACCGGCTTCTTTGGTGTGCCCACCATGTTTGAATATCTCAAGGAATACGAGAAAACCGACCGGGTCAACTGGAAAAAGCTGAAGATGATCGTCTGCGGGGCCGATACCTTGCATGATTCAACCGTCGAGGCCTGGGAGAAACGGACCAATTCCATAATCTTAGAAGGTTATGGGATGACCGAAACTACCTCCGTAAGTCATGGTTCACCGCACAACCGGCCTAAGAGAGGCTCTTTCGGCGTGCCCATGCCTCATATGAAAGCGGCCATAATCGAAACCGAAGGAACGGATTTTCTCCCTGTGGGGGAAGTAGGTGAAATGATATTAAACGGCCCGAATATTATGAAAGGGTATTGGAAACGACCGGACAGCACTGAAGAATCCATGCTGGAATTGGATGGTGAGACCTGGCTGCGCACCGGAGATCTGGTCAGCATGGACGAAGAAGGTTATTTTCACTTCTTTGACCGCAAACGGGACCTGATCAAGTATAAGGGCTATTCCGTCTTCGCCAGGCATGTGGAGGAAGTCCTTTTTCAACATCCCCAGATTAAGGCCGCCGGAGTGGTCGGGGTTCCGGACCCCAAGGTGGGCAACATTATTAAGGCCTATGTCGTTTTGGAAAGTGAGGCCAGGGGTAAGATCTCGGAAGAGGAAATAGTGGAATTTTGCAGCCAGAAACTGGCCCATTATAAAGTACCCAAGATCGTCGAGTTCCGGGGTGAGCTGCCCAAAACCGATGTGGGCAAGGTTTCCCGGCGAGAACTTAGAGAAGAGGGTGAGGAAGTCTGATATGGCCGTACCATTATTGGAGGTTGAAGGACTGACAAAAAGTTTCGGGGGATTGAAAGCAGTCAATGACATCAGTTTTCGCATGAAGCAGAAGGAAGTCATCGGCTTGATCGGACCCAATGGCGCAGGAAAAACCACCTTGCTTCGTATGTTCACCGGGATCCTTAAACCGGATTCCGGGAGCGTCCGATTTAAGGGCAAGGAACTGGTGGGAATGAAAACCTGGGATATCGTCAACCTGGGCGTATCCTGCACCTTCCAGAACATGAGACCTTTCCGCCGGCTACCCATCATTGCCAATGTTATGGTCTCCTGCCTGTCGCCCCGTTCCATGAAACACGGGGAGTGGGTCAAAAGAGTGGAGGCCAAGGCCTTGGATGCCTTGGAATTCGCCGGTATCTCGGATATGGCCCTGGAAAAGGCCTCAACGCTGTCTCAAGGCGATCTGAAGCGGCTGGAAGTGGCCCGGGCCGTGGCCACGGACCCGGAACTGCTCCTCTTGGACGAGCCGTTTGGGGGCCTGAGCCCGGCAGAAACCGACCTGATGGCCAAATCGATCCGGAGACTCCATAAAGGAGGACGCTTCGGACGTCTGCACAGCGAAGGTCCGGCCATGATTATTGTCGAACACAAATTACAGCAGTTGATGAAGATCGTCGATCGCATCATTGTCCTCAACTTCGGGAATCTTCTGGCTGAAGGCAAACCTGAGGAAGTCGTCAACAACCCACAGGTCATTGAGGCCTATCTGGGTGGAGGAGGCCAGTAACCGTGCTCTTAGAAATCGTCCATTTAAACGTTCGTTATGAAAAGGCCGTGCTCATCAATGACCTGAGTTTGAGTGTCGATACCGGGGAACTGGTCAGCCTGGTCGGCCCCAACGGGGCCGGGAAATCCACCACCCTTAGGGCCATCACCGGATTGGTGGCCTGGGAAAGAGAGATCAAGCGCCGGTCTACGGCTGCAGAGATCCATCTAGAAGGCACGGTGAATTTCGACGGCCAGCGGATCGACAATATCCCGGCCCATGAAATCGTTAAGCGGGGTCTAATCCTTTGTCCGGAACGAAGAAGACCGTTTCGGGAACTGACCGTTCTGGAAAACTTAATGGCCGGGGCCTATCTATACAAGGACAAGCAAAAAAACCAGGAAAATCTGAGCAAGGTATATGATTTATTTCCGGTGCTTAAGGAGCGGGCTAAACAAATCTCCGGAACTCTTTCGGGCGGAGAACAGCAGATGCTGGCCATCGGACGGGCCTTGATGTCCGAACCGAAACTCCTGTGTATCGACGAACCTTCAACGGGTCTGGCCCCCATACTGCGGGCGGAAGTCTTCGAGAAAATACTTCAAATCAACCGTCTGGGAATAACCATCCTGTTGGTCGAACAGGAAGTCAGTTCGGTCTTTAAAATGACCAAACGCAATTACGTACTTTCCGCTGGAAAGATTATCGCCCAGGGGACGGGCGAACAGCTAATGGAAAACGAAGTCATTCGCAAGACCTATTTAGGGCTTTAGATAAAAACAGGGTTCAGGGATTCAAGGATTCCAGGATTCGAAGGTTTTAACTTCAACGCCTTCCCATCCGCCCTGCGGTCCTTGGCCCCTCGGCTCTTTGAATCCTGAGCATAATTTTACTCAGTTGTGACAACCCTATCCAACTTTCCCTTTCTTTCAACAAAACAGCATTTATTTCAAATGGAGGAATCCCATGAAAAAGTCCATAGGCGCAAAAACCATAGTCTATCCCACTCCCGTCTTTGTAGTGGGCACATATGACCGGGACGGCAAACCCAACGTCATGACCGCGGCCTGGGGAGGGATTTGCTGCTCTGTTCCCCCCTGCGTGGCCATCGCCCTACGAGAGGCCACCTACACTTACGGTAATCTTATGGAGCAAAAGGCCTTCACCATCAGCCTGCCCACCGAGTCGTACCTCAAACAGGCGGATTACTTCGGCATCGCCTCGGGAAGAAACGAGGATAAGTTTGCGGTGTCAGGCCTAACGCCTGTCAAGAGCGATTTGGTGGATGCCCCTTATGTCAAAGAATTCCCTTTTGTATTGGAGTGCAAAGTGATCCACCATTACAAGATCGGTTTGCATACCCAATTCATCGGTGAAATCCTGGATATCAAGGTGGATGAAGAGGTGCTTGGTGAGAAAGGAGCGGACATCACCAAAATCAAACCGGTCCTCTGGGCCCCGGACAGCCGGAGTTACTATGGGATAGGCCAGTTTCTGGGAAAGGCCTTTTACTTAGGACAGGAATTAATAAAGGGGAAAAAATAATCTTTTTGACAGGATTAACAGGATTTTTTAATTTTTTCTTTCCCCTTTCTTCCGGAAAGGAGGAAATAAATCTTATCTATCCTGTAAATTATGTCAGTAAAAAATTTGTTATTGTGCTCGAAAAAGCTCAGTCCTCCAGCATTCCCCATTGTTTGAATTCGGACATAATCTCCGCCGCTTCTTTTATCATCTCGTCGATGTATTGTTTAACTGGCTTAACGGCGGTGATGACCCCAGAGGCGAGAGAATGTTGTCCGCCATGATCCATCTGATAAATCTTTTTACGGAACCCGGCGTCTAAGATATCCTGATCGACGATTTTTCCTTTCAGCTTGTCAGGAACATTAAACTCCTGCGTAGCCATGAAAGCAGTCCCCATGTATATGCCTACTGCACCCATGGCCAAAGCGGCGACAAAGCCCCGGGCATCGCCGATTCCACCGGCGGCGATTAACGGGACCCCGATCAACCGCCGGCCCATAGTCATGTTGACCAGCGTCGTGTTTTGATTCGGGTTTTTATAACCCGTCCCTTCCAGGCCGACAATGACCACGGCATCCGGACCTTTTTGGGCAATGGATACGGCATGTTCGATCGTGGCACACTTGTGGATCCAGTTGCATCCTTTTTCCTTAAATCTGCGCCCGATAATCGAGCCGTCATAAGCCGAAGTGAAAATGGTCCGTATGCCTTCTTCCATGGTAATCCGAACGTATTCTTCATGATAAGCATTATCGTACTTGGTGTCCTTCATCAGGGTGAAGTTAACTGCAAAGGGTTTGTCGGTCATCGACTTGGCCCGTTTGACGTCTTCGGCAAAGGCCTCCGGATTCTTATAACAGATCGTGGTCAGAATGCCCAAGGCCCCGGCCTCGGAAACCGGTGCGGCGATTTGGGATGTTCCGGTCCCCGGCCATCCGAAAGCCCCTTGTATGATGGGGTACTTCACACCGAGCATCCTGGTCAGAACATTGTCAAACTTCATTGATTTCTCCTCTCCGAATTATTCTAAGGCCCCTCTTTTCCGGTCCTGTTTAAAATCCTGAATCCCAGGAACCGCGGTCATTTCTATGGCCTTTAATTTACTGCAAGACACCGCACATTGGGCGCAGCCGATGCAGCGCGCCGGATCATGTAAATGAGTATTGTTTTTTATATCCACGGTGATGGCCCCCATGGGACAAGCCAGGGCACATTTGCCGCAGTAATTGCATTTTTCATAATCGACCCTGGGCATGAAATGAGGGGGAGCGATAACACCCGGCATGTTGAACTCCGTTATAATGCGCATCATATGACAGCAGCACCCGCAGCAGGAACAAGATGAGCCTCCTGTTTGCGGATCCTGGGCCGTGATCCAGGTCACCAGACCGTTCGCTTCGGCCTCGGCTTTGATCACCAGGGCCTCCTTCATTTCGATGCGGCGGAATTTCCCTTTTTGAATAAGACGGTCTGCGGAAATTCCCAGAGCCATACAGACTTCCTTGGGTTTCCCACAGCCCCTTCCTGCCAATTCTTCCACGATTCGGCACTGACAAAGGGTTACCCCGAACGAGCTGTATTGGGAAAAGATTTCCTCCAGCTTGTCTGAGGGATAAGCCATGGGATTGGATACGATAGTCTGTTCTATGGGTAAGTATTTAACAGACGGCTTTAACTTCCCCCAGTAATCGGTTCCATAACCGGTCTCATAAAGGGTCTCAAACAACTCGCTGAAACGGCGGTGCCAATCCGTCAGAGTATCCATGGAGGTACGCATTAAAACCATCTCAAAAGATCCGGCCGCTAAGGGCAGATTAGTGTATTTCCGGTTTTCCCCAGAGCCGAAGCTTAACAGGATGCACTTTTCATCGGCCAGCCTTTCCAAGATCGGTTGCACTTCTTCGATGGGTCGATTGGCGGTCTTGGCTACTGATTCGGCAGTCTCTCTGGCCTTCGGTCCTATGTGCCGGGCTATCGATGCTTCCTCTTCCGTGAAGGTGTGCAACATCAAGGCGATCAGTTCATCACAGATCGGAGGGCCGGCAAGCTTTGGGCTTGCATAGACTTGGGCAATATCCAGGTGCGCTTGGGACACGCCGGGATAATCATGGATGGTCTTGACTTTTACATTTTTTCCTTTGGGTTCTCGGGGTCCGATTATCCCCTCATTGATTTGGATCATTCGATTACCAGCCTTATTAGGCATAACTTTTGTTTCCTCCTTTTTTAATGCTGTTGACGTCAAAAATGACGGCTGGGTAAAAAGATAAGAATTGAGAATCCAGAATTCAGGGGTGAGAATTCAGAATGAAACTCTTAACTTTTAATTCTAAGTTTAAAATAATAGATTCAGTTGCCATCGTCAAATGTTTTTATTGAACCTGATTAATCAAAAGCTGTTCCTGGATTAAAGCAACCCTGAAGGAATATTTGATGGGTTTTCTTTCTAAATGAAAAAGGGTAAATGTTGCCTCAAAGGAGTCACCTAAGATAAAAAAATAGATCATAGCCGGCAGATTAACTTCCGTGTTGCATGGTTAAAAAGAATGAAGTATTGTTATTAAGGATATCACTATAATCTTGACCTAATAGAAAATTTAGGAGGTGTTTAGCTGAAAGTCAAAAAGGTAATACGCGGCTGTCTGATTTTGGCTGCGTTGCTCATTATTTTCTTTTTTTGTTACCAACCCATCTTAAGAGGAACAGCGGGCTATTTGGCCCCCTCTGAAGAGGGAAAGGCTGAAGTGGTCATTTTGGAAGGGGTTCAGGTGGTCTCAGAAGGAGGCGTAGCCACAGGGATAGAGTTAATATTCAACAGGCAGGCCGCTCGCCTGATCGTGGTCATTCATCGGACTCCCAGAAAAGAGGAACCCTTTGCCCTTCCCTTAAATTATGCTCAACTGGTTAAAAAAGAACTGGAGGCACGGGGCCTTAAGAAAGATCAATTCCTGATGATAACTGTCCCTGTTATTCATCCGATTACTTTGAACGAGGCTAAATTGGTATTGGCCGAACTGGAACAATTAAAAGTACAGAGCGCCATCTTACTTTCCGAGGGATTTCACACCCGTCGGAGTATTGGGGTTTATCGGCAAGAAGGGGCGAAATTTCGGATGCATATTATTCCTCGGCCCTATTATATTTCCTATCAGCTAAATAATTGGTGGCTCATCACCGATGGTGTTAGGGCCTTTGTCACCGAATATCTAAAGCTTGGTTATTATCTGCTGAGAGGATATCTTTCTATAAAGAGCGCTTTTTAAACGAACAAGATAACCTTTTACTTCTCTCCATTTTGGGGGTGACGCATGAAGAAACAAAAAATAATTAAAAGCCGAAAGAGAAGGAGGAAAAAATTTTTACCCCTATCCGTTCTTGGCTTTTTTATCCTCCTGGCCGGAACAGCATTCAGTCAGGATATTGACTGGACGCCTCCTCCTTGGGGATTGAATCTGGAAGAATTAAATAAGGCCTTTAAGGATAAAAATAAAACCGACCTGATCAGAGAAGACAAAGACCGGTCTGAAATTGAACTCCAATATAGACCGGACAAGTCCATAAAGTTCAGAAGGGGAAAGGTAACAGCTCTGCTTGGTTCAACGGATCCCTCAACCCATGGCCGTCTTTACGGATACTCTTTCGAAGGGAAATTTTTCGGCAGAGCTATTTTTTTTAAAGATCACCCCGAGTTCTTCCCGGAAACGGTCAACAGAATCTTAAAAGAAAAATATCCTCAGGGAAAGATTATCCGAACTTTTGGCACGACTCGTAGTCTCTCTTTATTTGAATATAAATCGGATCAATTATATGTTTTTTCAAGCGAAAAAGGCGTTTTTTATTATGACCCGTATATTCTGGAAAAGGTTGTTAAAATAGAGCAGGGACAGATCGAAAAGGAAGAACAAAAAATTGAAAAAGAAGTGAAGGATAACAACCTTTACAGGCACTATTGATCCCCTTTATCATCCATATCCATCAATTCAAAAATAAGATAAAAAAAATCCCTCATGACCAATTGGGTGGCCACAACTACGGAAGACTTGCAGGCTAAGGTTGTTGCCGAAGCCGATGAACAAACCTTGATCCTGACCTCCGGTGGAAGGCTGGCCCGGCAGTTGCGTCATGCCTTTCGCCTGGATCGGATAAAAAAAGGCCAGTCCGGCTGGCTGCCCCCTAAGGTCCTGAGCCTGAACGCCTGGATTGAAGAAACCTGGCGTTCTTCCTGGCCGGAGGAGACCCCGGCCTCTCCCATAAAAATTATTGAGCTCTGGGAAAAATCGGTTCAAATGCTCGATCTGCCTGAGGGGCTTACAGCAGATATCCCGCTTTATCAAGCCTTAGATGAAACCTTTTACGCCAAGATACGAGATAAAGTACCTCCCATAAATAACGGTTATGAAACTCCTCTCTTGTCCTGGCGGGAAGAGATCTTTAGAAGATTTGAAAAATTGCTTCTTGAACAAGGCCTGATCCATCCTTCAACACTCCCGATAAAAGTCCTTGACGAAAAAATCATCAAAGCTCGACCCCGGCCGGGGAAGATTTTTCTCCTGGGCTTCGCATTCCCGGCCCCCATCGAGACGGACTTACTTAAGTTTTTAAAAAAAAATTTCAAGGCGGTTTCCTGCCTATCTAAAATAAATCAGGAACCGGCCCTTTCAGCCGTCAGTCTTCCCAATCAAGAAGAAGAGGTGGCCTGGCTCAGTGAGCAAGTTTTATGGGAGGCCCAACATACCCCCCTGCATCGGATCGGGATTGTCGTGCCCAATCTTTCCCAGTATGCCCCGGATCTGTCTTCGGCTTTCAGGGAACTCATCGGCCCTATGATCTTTGAGCAGACGGGAAATTACAATATCTCCCTGGGTCAACCCCTGCTGGACCAGCCGTTGATCCAGGCCGGACTCCTGCCCTTACGCTTTTTCCTGGAAGGGGAACCCCGTGTCCTGCTCCTTTCTTTGCTCTTGTCCCCGTATTATCGGGCCTGGGAAGCCCATCGCCCCCTCCTGTCCCAGGTGGCCCAGGCCGACCGGATCTGGCGGAAGCATTCTGTTGATGCGGGATTGGATGCCCTCCTGAAAGGTCTTGTTCATGAACATTCTTTGGGCTTATCCGGTCACAATCTCCAGGGAATCTCCCTGGATTCCCTAATCCGATTGAATCAACACCAACAGACGGCTGCCGAATGGGTGGCTTCTCTTGAACAATGCTGGCAGGGCCTCGGTTTCCCGGTCATAACCTTAGCGGGCGAGGCAACCCTATATAAAGACCTTAAGAAAATCCTGAAGAATTTGGCCAATGATTTAAACACCAAGCTTCTGGACGGCTTTCAGTTTTTTGCCTGGTTGAAACACCTTCTCAGTCAAACCCTGGTCAATGAACCCGGTTATGAACAAGCAGGGATACAGGTCCTAGGTCTGATCGAGGCCAGGGGCCTGGCCTTTGACCGCCTCTTCCTGGCCGGCATGTCCAAAGGCAGTCTGCCTCAGCCGGTTCGCACCTTTCCCTTTCTTGGCCCGGAAGAACGAAGGCAGGTCCAGGGGGCCACCTTAAAAAGCCAGTTTGATTTTGCCCGGATCGCTTTTTCTCTTCTTAAAACCCTTTCCCCGAAAATGACGCTGACCCGGCCGCAAGAGGAAAAGGGAGATCCCTTGCCTCCTTCCCCATTTTGGCCGGCCCATTCCGAAGAAGAGAAAAGAAATTATTGGACGGTCCCAGGGCATGTCTGGCCCAGGGCCGAATGGCTTAAACAAACCCTTCAAGGCATACAAAGTTATCCTAAAACCTATCCCCTCCACGATTCGGAACCCGCCCTGGACAAATCGATTTCCAACCTTTCCGTGACCTCTTTGGAAACGTTTTTGGCCTGCCCCTTTAAATTTTTTACCGAGCGGATGCTGCGAATCCTTTCTCTGGATGAAATAACCATAGGCATTTCTCCTTTAGAAAGGGGAGAGGTCTTACATAACCTCATGGCCTTGATTACCAAAACCCTGCGGCAGCAGGCAATCTCTCTCCAAGATCAAGAGGTCATAAAAAAGGCTGTTGATCGGTGCATTCAGGAGGTCTTCAAAGAAAAAGCCGAAAAACCGCACTGGCAGGTGGAAAAAAGGAGACTGATCGGCGAAGAGGAAGGTTTGGGCGGGATACTGGGTGCCTGGCTGGAGCAGGAAAGACAGCGATGGGATAAAGGCTGGCGATGGGAAAGGGAAGAGGTTTCTTTCACAGATCTTAGTTTTCCGTCTTGGTCGTTTTCCGTTCAAGGTCGCATCGATCGTATTGATTTTAACGATGCCCTGAACGAGGCCTGTTGTTGGGATTACAAGACCGGCAGTCTCCCCTCTACCAACGACATCGTCAAAAATTTTTTGGCCCCGCAGTTGCCTTTGTATCTCCTGGCCTTGATCACCCTGCCTGAATTGAAGATAGAAAACCTGGCGGGAATCAGGGCCGGCTATGTCGGTCTCAAATCAGAAGGGGAATTGTCTGTGTCAGATCCTTTGAAAGAGACCTCGGCTTGGGAGGCTTGTTTGCCGGTCTGGGAAAAAGAAATCAGCCTGGTCGGAGAAAAATTAAAGGCCAGTCAATTTCCGGCCGACCCGAAGCCTGTGCCCAGAGGTACGAATGAGGGGGCCTGTACCTATTGTCCTTATAGAAGTTTATGCACCTATTGGAAGAAAGGCTCATAGCCCCTAGCTGAAAGCTCAAAGCCAATGACCGAGGCACTACCAGATCTTTCCATACGTAAGCAAGTCCTATCTCCCGAAGGAAGCTTTCATGTGGAGTCTCCGGCCGGGGCCGGGAAGACCTCTCTGCTGACCGCCCGTTTTATCCACCTGTTGGCCCAGGTCAATCACCCCCGGGAAATCCTGGCCCTGACCTTTACCAACAAGGCGGCCAACGAGATGCTGGAAAGGGTCCGGACTATCCTCCAACAGGCAGAGAATGGTGATGCATCCGAATCCGACTGGATGAATGACCTCCTCGTCGTGGCCAAAAAGGCTTTAAAGAAACACAGGACTCACCAACACCTTTTTCTGGACCCTGACGGCTTGCAGATCACCACCTTTCATAGCTTCTGCAGTCAGATCATCAAACAGGCCCCGGTCGAAGCTCAAGTCCCTTTAGAAATAGTAATCCTGGCCGAGGAAGAACAGGATGAATTGATCTACGAATCTCTCGGCCGCAGCCAACAGGTCCTGATGGCCCTGTCTCCAGCAGACCCCCTTCGAAAGGCTTTGGAAAAGGCCCTTCTTTTTTCAAACAATAATTGGCAGGCCCTTTCCTCCGACTTGGCTCAACTCATTGCCCAGAGAGACCTGCTGATGGACCTGTTTCAAATCGTCCGTACCAACCCCGATCCGGATAAGTTGGATCAGGTCTTAAGGGAACGTCTGGGATTTTTGATCAGCCGGCACCTTCAGTCACTAAAGGTCCAATTGGAATCCCAAGAACTTGGCCGGCAGTGGAATGCCTTCAGCAACCATCTGATCCTGAAAAAAGCTGGGGCATCCGCTCAGATACCTGACGCTATGCCTGGAGGCGACTGGACCAATCTGCCGGTCTGGCAGGGGATTGCCGAGTTGTTCACCACCAAAGCCGGTTCGGCCCGCAAATCATTCGGTCCCACAAACGGGTTTTATTCCGGCTTTAAACAAACACCCTGGGCGCATCATATTGAATCCCTGCCCCAGCCGATCCTGGAATGGCTTCAAAAGATAAAAACATTTCCTTCCCGGCCAACGTCTCCGGTGGACATAGCCATGCTTTTTGATTTGATCCTTCTGATCAGTCAGGTTGTCGATCAGTATCGTCAGTTGTGCCACCGGCGGGGCGTTATCGACTTCGTTGAACTGGAACAGGCCGCCCTGCTGGTCCTGGGCGGCGAAGAGGCTCCCACGGATTTGCAGCTCCTGCTCGATCAGAGGATCAATCACATTTTAGTGGATGAATTTCAGGACACCAGCCTGAATCAGTGGCAGCTCATCCAATATCTTTGTGCCGGCTGGAGCCCCGGAGACGGCCGGACCCTCTTTATCGTCGGCGATCCCAAACAATCCATTTATGGATTCCGCAAGGCCGAAGTCTCCCTTTTCCTGAAGGCCCGCGAAGGGCTTCCCCTTCCCGGTCAGGGATTATTGCCCTTAACCTCTGTGTATATCAGCACCAATTTCAGGTCCAGGAAAGGCATCATTGATTTTGTCAATGACCTCTTTTCCAAGACCATTATGGCCCTTCCCAACCTGGAAGCCGACGAAGTCCGGTTTATATCAGCCCAGGCGGCCCCGGAGATATTGACCCGAGACCCGGGTAAAATAGGTTTAACCTTATTTAGCCAGGATGAAGATTCCAGCCTCGCCCGCTTAAAAGAAGCGGCCTGGCTGGCCGGGGAAATAAAAAAGGCCGATCAAGATCCGGAATATGGAACGGTTGGGATTCTGCTTTTTGCCCGCACCCATCTGCCCTTTTATCTCAAGGCCCTTTATGAGCAAGGGGTACAGGTCCAGGTACAAGAAGGACTCAATCTTGGAGAACGGCCGGAGGTCATGGACCTGCTATCCATCACCAAAGCGCTGGTCAGACCTCAGGACGATCTGGCCTGGGCCTCTTTGGTTCGTTCAGCCTGGTGCTGGGTGGGATTGAATGAGTTATATCAGATCTCCCAAATCCCGAATTCATCTTTCGCCGAAAAGATCATGACCTTCTCACAAAGACCGCAAGCCCCGGCGTCCATAAAACTTCTTAGCAAGGTTTTAGAGGATGATCTGAAACTGGTTGGCCGCCTGCCAATACATCGGGTTGTCCAGAAGGTCTGGGAAGAACTTTCCGGCCCGAAGGCCGTAGCCGAGCGTTATGGTCTGTCGGGCGTTCGAAACTGCCGTCAATTTTTACAGCTTCTCTTTCTGTCTGAAAAAGGCCTGCCTGAAGAAACCTTATCCCGCCTGGAATTTCGTTTGTCTACGGCCTATGCCCCGCCCGATCCCCTGGCCTCCCGTTCTCAAGTTTCGATCATGACCGTTCACCATGCCAAAGGCCTGGAGTTCGACACGGTCTTCGTGCCACACCTGGATAGGAATCCTTTAGGGGGAAGCGGGCGAGAAGATCTTCCCTATATTATCGAGCGGCTGCCAGGAGAAAGGGAAGAACACCTGATCGCCTTACGGCCGGATCGTCGGACCAAACAAGATCCAGGGGTCTATGGATTATTAAAAAGCCTGAAAAAGGAACGAGTTCTCGGAGAGGCCAAACGGCTCTATTATGTGGCCTTGACCAGGGCCAAAAGAGGGCTTTTTTTGAGCGGAGTTCTTTCTGTTAAAAATGAAGAGGAAAAGGCCCCAAAAAATTCTCTACTGGAATATCTC